>NZ_CP007035.1:4200000-4500000 GCF_000243115.2 Niabella soli DSM 19437
AATATTTTAATCATAGTTTCGGATGATCATGCCTATCAAGCCATCGGAGCTTATGGCTCCCCTTACCACGCTACGCCAAATATTGACCGGCTGGCAGCCCAGGGGGTTACATACGCCAATGCGTTTGTAACGAATTCACTTTGCGGCCCCAGTCGCGCCTGTCTGCTCACCGGGAAATACAGTAATATCAACGGGTTTAAAGATAATTTCTCTCGTTTCGATGCTGCTCAACCTACATTTGCAAGCTATCTTAAGCAAGCCGGTTATCAAACGGCCTGGATAGGTAAATGGCATCTTGAATCGATGCCACAACATTTTGATTATTTCAAAATATTACCAGGGCAGGGATATTATTACAATCCCAACTTTATAGATATGAAAGGTGACACAGCAACCATGCAGGGTTATTGCACCAATGCGATTACTGACCTTACTTTGAATTGGTTGCAACAGCGCGATACGGCAAAACCCTTTTGTATCGTCGTTGGAGAAAAAGCCACACACCGCTCATGGATACCCGATACAGCCGACTTTGGCGCGTTTGATAAAGTGGATTTTCCACTACCGGTTGATTTCTACGATGATTATAAAGACCGCTATGCGGCAAGTGTAAATGACATGAACATCGCACATTCCATGCGTTTGGGTTATGATCTGAAGATGGCTGCCGATACAGGCTTTGGTAAGGATAATTATACGAGATTCACTGTCTCCCAGAAAAGATATTTCGATAAATATTACGATTCAATTTATAGTGATTTTAAGTCGAGGCACCTTTCGGGAAGGGCCCTGGCGGAGTGGAAATACCAGCGCTATATGCGTGACTATTATGCTACAGGGTTAAGCCTTGATCGTAATATTGGCCGCATAGTGGATTACATCGATAAGAACGGGCTGGATAAGAACACCATTGTAATATATACTTCGGATCAGGGAATGTACCTAGGCGAGCATAATTTTTTCGATAAAAGATTCATGTACGAAGAATCGTTTAAAACGCCGTTCATCGTTCGTTACCCGCAACTGATAAAGCCCGGCAGGGAGGATAGCACCCTGGTGATGTTGCTGGACGTTGCGCCTACTTTAGTGCAACTGGCAGGGTTGCAAGTGCCGCCAGATATGCAAGGCAAATCACTAATTCCGGTATTTAAAGGCAATGGGAAGCATTTCCGTTATGAAGTGTTTTATCACTATTACGAATATCCCAACGAA
Organism: Niabella soli DSM 19437; assembly: GCF_000243115.2. Taxonomy (NCBI): domain Bacteria; kingdom Pseudomonadati; phylum Bacteroidota; class Chitinophagia; order Chitinophagales; family Chitinophagaceae; genus Niabella; species Niabella soli. The sequence goes on from NZ_CP007035.1 coordinate 4,201,213, forward strand.
CATAATGCGCTGCCACATTTTGGCATACGCACACACCGTTATACACTGATCCGTTTTTATGATCCTAAGAAAAGGCAAAAAAAAATTAATGAGGGGTCGCTGCTGATTAAAGACTACAATCCTAAAGATTACTGGGAATTGTATGACCTGGAAGCAGACCCACATGAAGTACACAATATCTACGGGAAAAATAAAAATTCAGTATTGGTAAAAAAATTAAAAGAAGATTTGAATAGCCTTATAAAAAAATACCACCAGGCAGATGCAGAGACGATCCTGTCCGGGAAGTAGGTGGGCCAATTGTTGCAAGGTATTCGGTAGTTCAAATAATAAAATCTATACAATTGAAACTGTTTGCATCTTTTTTTCTTTTTATCCCGTTTTTTATTCAGGCACAAACGGTTAACCTCATTCCTAAGCCGGCTTTTGTAAAACAGGAAAATGGAACGTTTGTACTTAATGCAGAAACGAAAATTATTGTGAGGGATAACAGGCTTTTTAAAACTGCCAAATTATTCAACGAATACTTAGCGCAGTATTATGGGTTTAAAATTGCTGTAGTTGCCAGGGGAGAAAAAAATACGCAACGGGATATTGTTTTGCAAATGAAAGAAACAGGCAAAAGCAAAGTGCCGGGGGGATATGCGCTTCATCTGACCAGTAAGCAAGTCTCGATCACCGGTAATGATCCCGAAGGGGTGTTTTATGGCGTTCAATCACTTATTCAACTGCTTCCTTTTGAAAAATCCGGAAAGCTGGCATTGCCTTGCGTCAAGGTGATGGATACGCCTCGGTTTGCTTATCGTGGATTAAATATCGATGTTTCGCGCCATTTCTTCGATGTGGCTTTTATAAAAAAATACATTGATCTGATGGCCTTGTACAAAATGAACGTATTTCACTGGCACCTGACCGATGATCAGGGCTGGCGAATTGAAATAAAGAAATATCCTTTGCTTACCCAAACCGGATCCCTAAGGAATGGTACCATTAAAGGGCATTATCCCGGAACGGGCAATGACAACCAGACCTACGGGGGGTACTATACACAGGAGCAAATAAAAGAAGTGGTTGCCTATGCTGCGGCCCGGTATATTACCGTAATACCCGAAATAGAAATGCCGGGGCATAGCAGTGCTGCCATAGCGGCGTATCCTTCATTGAGTTGTTTTCCAAACCGGACAACAGCGATCCCGCTCAATATGGTTGCGCTAAAGACGGTGCAGCAGGCACAGGATGCCGGGCGCAAGAAATTTGTACAGGAAACATGGGGTGTTTTTGATGATGTTTATTGCGCAGGCAAGGATTCGACGTTTATTTTTCTTCAGAATGTATTGGATGAGGTGCTCTCTCTTTTCCCCTCAAAATACATTCATATCGGAGGAGACGAATGCCCTAAAACCGACTGGAAGCAATGCCCGCTGTGCCAGAAAAGAATGAAAGAAAACCATTTGAAAGACGAGCATGCGCTGCAGAGTTATTTTATTCAGCGAATAGAAAAATACCTGAACAGCAAGGGCCGCCAGATTATTGGATGGGACGAGATTTTGGAAGGAGGGCTGGCACCCAATGCAACGGTGATGAGCTGGCGGGGTGAGCAGGGTGGGATAGAAGCTGCAAGACAACATCATAATGTTGTTATGACGCCTTCCAGCTATTGTTATCTGAACAGGTCCGGATTGAGAAATGACGACTCCTTAACCGCTGGCAATTACCTGCCCATTGATAGAGTATATAATTACAACCCGGTTTCGGATTCTTTGACAAATGAGGAGTCAAAATATATTATTGGCGGGCAGGCAAGTTTATGGACGGAATATATTGCGAATCCTGCTAAGGTAGAATACATGATACTTCCCCGTTTAAGCGCGATGAGTGAAGTGCTATGGACGGATATGAAGCATAAGAATTGGGATGATTTTAAGAAAAGGATGTTGCAGGAACAAAAACGGTATGAATGGCTGGGATTAAACTACAATCATAAGATCACGGAAGCGCTGTTGCGCTAAGTATTAATCATTTTGCGGTATTCATTCGGTTGTACATCTTTTAGTTTTTTAAATAGTCGATTGAAATGGGTGATATTGTTGAACCCGCTTTCATAACATATTTGTTTAATGCTTTTTTCACCTTCCGACAAAAGCTTGCAGGCATATCCTATTCTTAGCTCCGCAATAACCTGGCTGTAGCTCTTCCGGGTGCAGGATTTAAAATACCTGCAAAAAGAATTAGTGGTTAGGTTGGCAATAGCCGCAACATCCTTTATATAAATATTTGATTTGAAATGTTGCAACGTGTAGTTGTAAACTTTAGTAATGCGTTCTGATTGGGTAAAGATATTATCGTGGTGATAGGCCGAAGAGATATGAAGGCTTCTTTTGCAGGAGGCTATGCTTATCAAAAGTTCTAATAGCAAAATAACACGCCGGGTATCGGTTGCTGCAATAAGTGTTGTAAGAATGCCTTTGGCTTCAATAGTTTTATTGCCTCTGAACACAAGACCCTTTCTGCTTTTTTCCAATAAGGCGGCAATATATTTGTTCTCCGGTATGGATAAAAAGTCTTTTCCCCAGAAGTCCCCTTTGAATTGTGTTAGCTCGGTATAAGATTTTTCTGGCGATTCCGTGGTGTATTGCGTATCAAATTTCCAATAATGCGGCAGGTAGCTTCCGATAAAAACGAGATCACCCGGTTTGAAATAGTGGACACCATCGCCTGCAAACAGAGTGCCCGATCCTTTTATGACGTGTATCAGTTCAAATTCAGGATGGTAATGCCAGCTATTGTTTTTGTACGACTTGCTATCAGAGCGGGCGCTGAAAGAGATAGCTGGTCCGGATGTGATTTTAAGAAGGATCGGTTTCATGCTATGGCATTAGTTATTCTTTTTAGATATAAAAATAGCATAATCTGGATAAAATAATGTTAGCTATGGAAAAAATTTGAAATCGTTTTGTAAAGAAATTATCTTTCTTTGTAAACGTAAATAAGATTTGCTATGCTTTTATCAGGTAACGTTATTATTGTTACGGGAGGTGCCAGCGGCATTGGACAGGAGTGTGCTAAAGCTTATGTGAAGGAGGGAGCGCAAGTGGCCGTTTTAGACCTTCAGGAAACGGTGCCAGACCGTATGGCCGGAGACGAGCCGGTTTTATATGTACAGTGCGATGTTTCGGACGAAGCGCAGGTTGCTGCCGCTGTGGAAAAAGTGATAGCCCGTTTCGGGAAAATTGATGCGGTGCATAATAACGCGGGTATTGCCAGCCCTTCTAAAACCTTGCACGACACAACCGTCTCAGAATGGCGCCGGTTTATGGATGTCAACCTCTTTAGTATATACTTTACCACAAAATATGCGCTGCCGTACTTAAAGATAACCAAAGGCTGCATCCTTAATACCAGCAGTATGGTGGGTGAAATTGGCCAGGCGCAGCACGCTGCTTATGCTGCAAGCAAAGGGGCGGTGAATGCGCTTACCAAATCAATGGCGCTGGACTATGCTCCAATGGGGATCAGGGTAAATGCAGTTGCCCCGGCAGGTGTGTGGACGCCTGCCTTAAGAAAGTGGGCTACGGAGCAGCCGGATGCGGGCAGTATAGAAACCTACCTGGATGCTATTCACATATTGGGCTACTGCCCCGGAGGCGATGTGGTGGCGGACGCCTGTGTTTTTTTGATATCGGGGAAGGCAAGGTTTATAACGGGGTGTATTATGCCCGTTAGCGGGGGAGCAGAGCTGGGGTATAGAAAATAAAAGAGCTTAGATAGTTATTATTATGATTAAAAGGGTAGCGGTAAAGGACAGGAGATTTGTATTGCAAAATGGCGCGGGCAGCGATGCGGTGCACCGGGATCCTGTTTACTCGTATGCTGTTACAGAACTTATTGACGACAGTGGGGTCAAAGGCTCGGGTTTTGCCTTTACTTTAGGGGCCGGCAATGACCTGGTTTGCAAAGCCGCGGCTTTTTATGCCGAACAACTAAAAGGCCTGGATATTGAAGAAGTAATGGCTGATTTTGGCAGTTGGTTTTACCGGTTTTCCAATGAGCAGCAGTTCCGGTGGCTGGGCCCTCACAAAGGCGTGGTGCATTTAGCCCTGGCATCGGTAACCAATGCCTGCTATGATTTGTGGGCACGGAAGAGAGGGGTGCCGCTTTGGAAATTATTAACAGACTTAAGCCCCGGGCAACTTGTAAATACGCTGGATCTCAGCTATATGGAAGATGAACTGACGAAAGAAGAAGCGTTAGCCATCATCGGCGATGAGCAGAAGACCATGGAAGACAGACTGCCTGTTTTGAGTAAGGGCTATCCGGGGTATGATACTTCTATCGGCTGGTTTAATTATACTGATGATAAAGTAAAAGAAAACTGTAAAAAAGCAGTAGACAATGGTTTTACTGCAATGAAACTGAAAGTGGGTTCCTCCAACCCCGAACGCGATGTACGCAGGGCACATATTGTTAGGGAAGTGGCCGGATGCAATGTGAAGGTAATGCTTGATGCTAACCAGAAATGGAACCTGCCGGAGGCATTAAAAATTTGTAACGCCCTGAAAGATATGGAGCCCTATTGGATTGAAGAGCCTACCCACCCGGATGACCTGTATGCGCATAAAACGCTGGCGGACGCCATCAGGCCTGTAAAGCTGGCCCTGGGAGAGCATGTACCTAATCGTGTGCTCTTTAAAAACTTTCTGCAGGCGAAATGTGCAGGGTTTATGCAGGTGGATGCCGTGAGGGTTGGAGGGGTAAGCGAATTTATTACAGTAAGTCTCTTGTGCAAAAAGTATGGCATACCGGTAGTGCCGCATGTCGGAGACATGGGGCAGCTACATCAGCACCTGGTATTGTTCAATCATATTAAATTAGGACATGAGGCGCTGTTTTTAGAGCACATACCCCATTTGAAACAGTATTTTGTAGAACCTGTACAAATAGAAAAAGGCGTTTATATAACACCACAGGAACCAGGTAGTTCCTGCGATTTAATAGAATAAATTTTTTAATTATTCCGCATTTATTATGAAACGATTTTGCCTCACGCTGGATTTAAAAAATGACCCTGAACTCATTAAAACGTATGAGCACTATCATTCCAGGCAGGCCATCTGGCCGGAGGTCATTGAAGGTATAAAGGCCTGCGGCATATATTCCATGGATATCTATCGTGCTGATACAAGGCTGGCAATGATTTTAGAGGCACAGGATGACTTTGAATTGGACGCGGGATTCGCAAAAATGTCGGAATTGCCCAGGCAAAAAGAATGGGCCGCTCTAATGAACCGGTTCCAGCAAAAGCCGCCTTTTGCAAAACCGGGCGAACATTGGGTGCCTATGCAACAAATTTTTGAACTGTATGGCGAATAAGAGTAAAAGCGCATCCCAATACATGGTACCCTTGCTTATAGTAATGGGGCTGATGTTTTTCTGGAACCTGAGCCGGAACATCAATGATATCTTAATCCCGCATTTAAAACGGGCCTGCCAGTTAACAGACTTCCAGTCTTCTTTGGTACAATCAGCTTTTTTTGGAGCCTATTTTTTATTGGCTATACCGGCCGGTCAGTATATTCATAAAAAAGGGTACCGGGCCGGAATGATTATGGGCTTGCTGATAGCTAGTGTTGGAGCTGCATTGTTTTATCCTGCTGCGGAAACCAGGCATTACCCCGTTTTCCTTGCTGGTTTATTTGTTATGGCCGCGGGTTTTACTTTTCTGGAAGTGACAGCAACACCTTATATCTCCAAATTAGGCAATCCGGATGAGGCTTCCAGCAGGCTGAGCCTGTCCGCAGCCATCGGCTCTGCAGGGGCAACCCTTGCACCTTATATAGGATCGCTTTTGTTATTGCATAAACAGGATATTTCTGAAACAACAATACGGAGCTATTCCCCGGTACAGCTAAAGGTGTTTTTAACATCGGAGGCCAATCTCGTTAAACTGCCCTATCTTTCACTGGCGGCTTTATTTTTAATAGTAGCCGTTGTGTTGCGGTTTATTAAATTGCCGGCAATTAAGGATGAAGCCGCTCATCAATATTCATTTAAAAAAATATTTAGTTACCCGCACACGCTCTTGGGCGTAGTAGGCGTCTTTTGCTATCTTGGTGCTGAAGTAGGAATCGTCAGCTTTTTAATCCGGTATTCCAAATCGTTTCATCTTGCGGGATTGACAGAGCAGAAAGCTGCCTTATTTATTTCGCTGTTTATGGCTTTGGTATTAGCAGGCAGGCTGCTGGGCGCTTATATTTTAAAGAGAATAGCGCCGCCAAAAATGCTCGTTGTTTCAGCAGGTGGAGCTTTGTTGCTTGTGATTTGCGCTATTGCAGTAAACGGATATCCCTCTTTGTTTTTACTGGCGTTTGTGGGGCTCTTTACTTCTATTATGTACCCGGTTATTTTTATCTTAAGTATTAAGGGTTTGGGAAATTATACCAAAACAGCTTCATCGCTGCTTATTATGGGCATCGTAGGAGGCGCACTAATACCGCCACTGATGGGTCTGATTTCTGATAATGTAGGTATCAGGTGGGCTTTTCTTTTTCCTGCGTTGTGTTATGTTTATGTTGTGTATTTTGCTTTGAAGGGGCACCGGGTAAAAGTATAGAATGTCATAGATTTTGCGCTTTTCCATCGTTTAATTTCTTTTTCTCTTTTCTGGGCTTCTTCTTTAGATTCATAGATTTCCGAGAAAACACATTTCCAGTCCTTTGCTCTGGCAGTAAATCCCGAATGGTTGGTCAAATGCTTTTGCAGGCGCTGCCCTAAAAGCCCTGAAGTGAAACCGATATAGAATTTATCGAGTGTAGAGGAATAAAGGATATAAAAGGTGTAAGGCATAGCAAGGAGTTTGTGACCCGGATTGGATTCGAACCAATGACCTTCCCGCCTTAGGGGCGGGATGCGCTATCCAGCGGCTATCAATGCTGCAATGCGTTTAGAGCTTTTCCATCGTTTAATTTCTTTTTCTCTTTTCTGGGCTTCTTCTTTAGATTCATAGATTTCCGAGAAAACACATTTCCAGTCCTTTGCTCTGGCAGTAAATCCCGAATGGTTGGTCAAATGCTTTTGCAGGCGCTGCCCTAAAAGCCCTGAAGTGAAACCGGTATAGAATTTATCGAGTGTAGAGGAATAAAGGATATAAAAGGTGTAAGGCATAGCAAGGAGTTTGTGACCCGGATTGGATTCGAACCAATGACCTACTGCTTAGAAGGCAGTTGCTCTATCCAACTGAGCTACCGGGCCAATTATTTTTTATTGTGAAGTCATTAGTTATTGACCGAACCAATGACCTTCCCGCCTTAGGCGCGGGGTGCTCTATCCTCCCGGTGGCTATCAGGAGAGCCATCGGACCCTGACTCCCAGGGGTGATGGAGGCGCAAATATAGACCAAAAATCCCTTTTTTTGATAAACAAGGCCTTAAACGCGTAAAAAATTTGCTGATTTTATTTTTGGAATTTATATTTGCTGCAAATGAATTTTGTAAAAAACAATAATTGGTGGTGGCATAACAACGCTTTCGGGGTGCTGTAATGCTATTGTCCAGTATTGTAACAATATATTCAAACCCCGGTGCTACCGGGGTTTTTTGTTGATCGCTCTCAAACAGAACAAAGAAATAAAACGGATGAAAAAAATAAAAATTATAACTGAAGTGCAAACAATGCTGGCGGATGTTTTTACGCCCGTGGGCATTTACCTGCGCCTGCGCGACCGTTTTCGCGACACCATCATGCTGGAAAGCGCCGATAATAATGCCACTAACAATAGCTGGTCTTTTATTGGCGTTAATGCTATCGCCGGCATTGAAATGATTTCCGGTGATACGATCGATTGTAAATTGCCGGGCCAGACCGCTGAAAAAATACAGCTTTCCGGATCCCGGAAAATAGCGGAGGTGCTGGCAGGTTTTATGGATCATTTTGAAGTGGAGCCCCACGAACAAAAGGAAGCGCGTTATGCCCAGGGGGTATATGGGTACACCACTTATGACGCCATCCAGTTTTTTGAGACCATCCCCGGCAGCCGTTTTAAAAACAGCGCGGCAGATATTCCTTTATTACGCTATCGGTTGTATCAGTATATCATTGCCATTAATCATTTTAAAGACCAGTTGTTTTTGCTTGAAAATAAAATAGCAACTATTAAAAGCGAAAAAGAAGCGCTGCTGTCGATTTTGAAAGGAAGAGATGTTCCGGTCTATCCGTTTAAAGCTATAGGAGCGGAGGCGTCAAATATGACCGACGAAGAGCATCGCGCTATGGTGCGTAAAGGAATTGCGCATTGCCACCGCGGCGATGTATTCCAGATCGTATTGAGCCGTCGGTTTACCCAGCAATTCAGCGGGGATGAATTCAATGTGTACCGGGCCCTCCGCAGCATCAACCCGTCACCATATCTTTTCTTTTTTGATTATGGCGATTATAAATTAATGGGCTCTTCACCAGAATCGCAATTGATCATCCACCGGGGGAAAGCCACCATACATCCGATAGCCGGCACTATTAAACGCACGGGCGATGATACAACAGATGCCGAGCAGACCCGCATCCTGGAAGCGGATCCGAAGGAAAATGCAGAACATGTAATGCTGGTAGACCTTGCCCGCAACGATCTCAGCCGTGGCTGCAGCGATGTGCACGTAAGCCATTTTAAAGAAGCGCATTACTATTCGCATGTCATCCATTTGGTAAGCGAAGTAAACGGAACCGTTCAGGCGCATACCAATCCTTTTGATCTGTTTGCAAAAACATTTCCGGCGGGCACTTTAAGCGGCGCCCCCAAAATAAAAGCCATGGAGCTGATCAGTTTATTTGAGCCCACCGCACGCAGTTTTTATGGTGGCGCCATCGGCTTTATGGGCTTCGATGGCAGTTGCAACCAGGCGATCATGATCCGCAGCTTTTTAAGTCGTAATAATACTTTAACCCGCCAGGCTGGCGGCGGTATCGTAGCTGCCAGTAATCCCGAAGGCGAGTTGCAGGAAGTGATCAATAAACTCGGCGCTTTAAAAAAGGCCATCGTGGAAGCCGAAAATATTTAATAATTTCTTAATGAGCCCAACAACAGTACATATGGCATCCCCGTTGCGTCGCACTCTTCGGCTGCAGAATATATATCAATCCATTTACGATTCACTAATTCACTATTCACAGATATGAAATTACTCGTTTTTGATAATTACGATTCCTTTACCTACAACCTGGTGCATATGGTGGAAAAGATCCTGCATCAGAAAGTAGAAGTGCACCGTAATGACCAGATCCCTTTGGAAGCTATAAAACAATATGATAAAATAATTTTATCGCCGGGCCCCGGCATCCCCTCGGAATCGGGATTGTTATTACCGCTGATCAAAGAGTATGCAGCTTCCAAATCCGTACTGGGCGTGTGTTTGGGCCAGCAAGCTATTGGCGAAGTGTTTGGCGGGTCGCTGTATAACCTGCCCCATGTCTATCATGGAATTGCCACCAATTGTAAAATCATAAAACGTTCCGGGAACCTTTTTGACGGCATTCCGGACGGGTTTGAGATCGGGCGTTATCATTCATGGGTGGTGGCTCCCGAAAATTTTCCGGCCGACCTGGAAATTACAGCGGTGGATGATAATGATATGATCATGGCACTACGGCATAAACAATATGATGTGCAGGGGGTGCAGTTTCATCCGGAAAGCGTGTTAACCCCACTGGGGGAAACGATCATACGGAATTGGCTGAAGCAGTGAAGAGCCAATAGTTCATAGTCGATAGCTCATGGTACAGCTCCGTAGGAGCGAGATATTTGTAGCCGCATCGCGGCGATACATAGATAGGATCGGGACGATGAAGGGTGCGACGCAACGAAGCTGATAGTAGCATTGCAGCCGGCATAAAAAAATGAAAAAAATGAAAAAAATATTATCGATATTATTTGAGCACAAAACGCTGGACCGGTCGACCGCCCGGGAGGTGTTGGTGAATATTGGCAAAGGGGTTTATAATGAGCACGAAGTAACAGCATTTATGACCGTGTACCTGATGCGCAGCATCACCCTGCAGGAACTGCAAGGGTTCCAGGAAGCACTGCTGGAACTCTGTGTGCCGCTGGATTTTGGCGGAATCGATACCATTGATATTGTAGGCACCGGTGGCGATGGGAAGAATACGTTTAACATTTCCACGCTGTCCTGTTTTATTGTTGCCGGCACAGGACATAAAGTGAGTAAACACGGAAATTATGGCGCTTCCACGGTTAGTGGCGCATCCAACCTGGTGGAATCCCTGGGGTATAAATTTAAGAATGATCAGCAAACCCTGCAGCGCGAACTGGAAGCTGCGGGCATTTGCTTTTTGCATGCCCCGCAGTTTCATCCGGCGCTGAAAAATGTAGGTCCCATTCGCAAAAACCTGGGGCTGCGTACGTTTTTTAATATGCTGGGCCCCCTGGTAAACCCGGCCTTTCCGTCCTTTAGTATTATTGGTGTATACAACCTGGAAATGGCGCGGCTGTACAATTATCTTATGCAACAACAGACAAAGAATTTTGCTATCGTTCACGGACTGGATGGATATGATGAAATTTCATTGACGGGGGATTCCAAAATTATTACAGTTGCCGGGGAGCGTATCTTATCTGCTATGGAGCTGGGTGGCAGGGAAGTAGGTCCGGAATCAATTAAAGGCGGCGATACCGTAGCGGCAGCGGCAAAAATATTTTCGGATATCATACAGGGGAATGGCACGCCGGAACAGGAAGCGGTGGTGCTGGCAAATGCTGCCGTGGCGCTGGAGGTAACGGGTGCCTACCCGGATTATGCAGCGGCATTTGATGCGGCAAAAGAAAGCCTGCGGGCAGGTAAAGCGTATCAATGCTTACAGAAATTAATTGCATTGCAGTAAAAAAGGGGCAATAGTCAATGGGGAATAGTGAATAGGGGCAAGCGCAAAATCGACGAGCTAAAAGAAATGTAAAATAAAGAATATTGAATTTAAAAGGGCGGACAATAGCAATGTAAATTTATGTCAATGCCACTCTTCTTTGTTTGTCTCGTTTTACAACGCCCCGTAGGGGCGTCCGGTTGGTAGAAAAAATGATTAAATAAATTAACAGCGTGCCGTAGTTACGCAACAACAGGTTTTTAAGGGTATGAATATATTAGATACGATCATTGCGCACAAAAGAACAGAAGTGGCCGCACGGAAGCAACAAACAGCGTATAAAATGCTGGAAACAACAGCGGCCTTTCAGTTGCCGGTGCGATCGCTGGCGGCATCACTGCAGCAGCCCGGCAGCACGGGTATTATAGCAGAGTTCAAGCGCAAATCACCCTCCAAAGGATTTATCAATAAAGAGGCAGATGTGGCAACGATCACAGCGGCGTATAGCCGCTTTGGTGCTGCGGCGCTTTCGGTTTTAACCGATGAAAATTTTTTCGGTGGCTCCCAGAAGGATCTTGTTATTGCCCGGGAGCAGGCGATCCCCATTCTGCGAAAAGATTTTATTATTGATGAATACCAGATTGTAGAGGCAAAATCTATAGGGGCTGATATTATATTGCTGATTGCGGCTTGTTTATCTCCGGCCGAGGTAAACCGGTTGGCGAACTTTGCAGCTTCCCTGGGATTGGAAACGATATTGGAACTGCATGCGGAAGAGGAGTTGGGACATATTTGTAGTGCCACCCGGATTGTGGGTATTAATAATCGCGATCTTAAAACTTTTAAGGTAGATATTGACCGGAGTTTGAAAATGGCGGAACAGATTCCCGGCGATCGTATTAAAATTGCAGAAAGCGGCATCGATAAGATTGAAGATATTTTACTGTTCCGTAAAAACGGCTTTAAAGGATTTTTGATCGGTGAATATTTTATGAAACAGGAAAATCCGCCCATGGCATTTGAAAATTTTGTAACCCAATTACAGGCGCAGCAATGAACGCTCCTTTGATAAAAGTTTGTGGGATGACGCAGTTGCAGCAGGTGGCGCAACTGGCAGCGCTGGGCGTAGATTATGCAGGGTTTATTTTTTACCCGGCTTCGCCGAGATATGTTGCAGGAAAAATAGAACCTGCGGCATTAAAGGCGCTGGCCGGTATCAAAAAAGTTGGAGTATTTGTTAACGCAACTGTTGAAACGATACGGGAAACAGTAGCAGCCTACGGACTGGAGGCTGTTCAGTTACATGGGGAGGAGACGCCGGAGTTCATAAGATCATTGAACATAAATGCGAAAATTATTAAAGTGTTCCGCCTAAAAGGAGATGAGGATATTGCAGGTCTGACTGACCCTTTCGAAAAAGAGGCTGCCGCTTTTTTATTCGATACTAAAGCGAAAGAATATGGGGGCACGGGTCAGAAGTTCGACTGGTCGGCCCTGCGCTCGGCTGTCCTGGGAAAATCCTGGTTCCTAAGCGGCGGCATCGGACCAAAAGATATAACAGATTTGAAATCGTTCCTTGCGGATCAGGAAGTGTATGCGCTGGATGTGAACAGCCGGTTTGAAACAGCGCCGGGTATAAAGGATATGGGATTGATTGAAAAGTTTATAAAGGGATTAAAAGGGGAATAGTGTCGCCGAAGGCGACAAAATAATTACGCGAGACTACAAGTCTCGCGCAGCGTCTCTTACGTGCCGTTTTACCGCCTTCCCGGCAAAAAATATCTCTTAGTCGTTAAAGCAATAAACAAAAAATGACAGTAACTGATATTTTTTTAGAAACCTCGAAAGTCTTTTTAAGGCCGGTGCAGCCAGTGGACTACGGGTCCTTTTGGGCATTAACAAGTCTGGATAAAGACATGTGGGAATACTTTTCCCTTAACCTGAGCCTACCGGTACAGTTGGAAAAATGGATCGCAGAGGCGGTACAGGGTAAAAACGCCGGCACCCGTTTGCCGTTTACGATAATTGTAAAAGCCACGGGTTCCGTCGCTGGCAGCAGCAGTATCGGCAATATAGCGTGGTACGATAAACGCGCAGAGATCGGGTGGAGCTGGCTGGCGCCCACATTCCGGGGGACGGGTATTAATTTTCATGCAAAATTCTGTTTATTATATTACGCTTTTGAGGTTATGAACATGGAGCGCGTCGAATTTAAAACCGGCGTGCAGAACCTAAGGGCGAGGCGGGGGTTGGAAAAAGTGGGTGGTGTGGCCGAAGGCGTTTTGCGGAGCCACTCCCTGCTGTGGAACGGCAACCGTAGAACCTCAATCTACTATAGTGTTTTAAAGGATGAATGGGAAGGGTATAAAAAAACTATTTTTGCTGATCTCATGGATTCCTTTAAATGGAGTTCAGCGGCTTCAAATAATGAATGAATGAATATCCTTAAAGAAATTGCGGGCAGGCTGTGCGCGGCATGGGCGCTGGTGACCTTTATTATTACTTTTATCCTTGTACTGCCATTTGCATTGCTTTCCTATTTATTTAAGGAGCCTGCCTCCACGGCCTACTTTATACAAGTGTCGAAAGTGTGGATGCATATCTGGATGTTTATCATCGGGTGCCCGGTAAAAATACGGGGCACTGAAAATTTTCAAGAGGGGATGGGCTATATCGTTACCTGTAATCATAATTCATTGCTCGATATTCCATTGTCTTCGGCCTTTATTCCCGGTCCCAATAAAACGATCGCCAAAAACAGCTTTGCAAAAATTCCCATCTTTGGCTGGTATTATTCCAAAGGCTCGGTATTGGTAGATCGTAAAAGTGAAAAGAGCCGGAAACAAAGTATCGAAAAAATGAAGGCCGTTTTAAAGGCGGGGATGCATATGTGTATTTATCCCGAAGGCACGCGTAACCGCACCAGCGCACCGCTAAAGCCTTTTTATAACGGCGCTTTTAAGCTGGCGGCCGATACCGGTCACCCGGTTATCCCCGGCGTGATCATCGGTACTAAAGAAGCAGTGCCTTTGAACAAACCCTTTTTCTTTTTGCCCCGCACGCTGGAACTGCATTTTTTAAAACCGGTGGAAGTGAGTGGGAAAGGTGCGGCAACGTTAAAGGAAGAAGTGTTTGCTATTATGACCGGTTATTTGCGCGACAGGCAATAGGGAAATGTGAAAAGTCAATGGCCCATGGTCAATAGTCTATGGAAGGAACCTTGAACTTTGAACGCAGAACGCGCAATGCGCAACGCAAGATCCAGAAACCTGTAACCTGGAACGGCAGTTAACGCCAAACGATAAACAATAGACGAAAAACTGTTTCGGAAGCGAGTCCCCAACATTAAACCTTGAACGCTAAACGCGGAATGCGCAATGCTGAACGCATATCCAGAAACCAGCATCCAGTAACCTGAAACCTGGAACAATAGTTAACGATAAACAATAAACGAAAAATCGTTTCGGAAGCGAGTCCCCAACATTAAACCTTGAACGCTAAACGCGGAATGCGCAATGCTGAACGCATATCCAGAAACCAGCATCTAGAAACTAGGAACCAGCAACACTAATAGCTTGGTCCTCCGTTATAGAAGGAGCGGTTGCGGTTGATCTTCAGATCCTGTAATATCCCGGCTTTCGGGCTGATGGTAAAATTGAAATACCGGTAAATGCCCACAGGTGTCACATTTACGGATAACTGCCAGCAGTGCAGGTCCCTGGAAATGGCCATGCTAAAAGTCTGGATCTTGTTGGTAGCAAAATCATAATAGCCGTTTACACTAAAATTCCATTTGGGCGTTAAGTTAAAGCTGCCGCTGAAACTGCTGCTGGAAGTAATGCCATTATATCGCGATGCATAGGAGCCGGTAATGCTGCTGGGCTTTGTATAAGTGAGCGAGTACGAAACGTTTACCGACCATTGGGTATTAAAATCGACAAACTCCGCGGGGTTTTGCTGCATATATTCCAGCAGCCGCTGCCGGTCTCCCTGCAGCATAGGATCATTCATTTGATTGTTAATAGCCTCCTGTCGTTGCTTGGCTTTAGCAGCGTCCTTGGGCTTACTTTGGAAGCTGGTGCTCAAAGATACACTGGCATTGGTCAGGGTACCTATATTGAACCGCCGGCCTTCCCAGGCATAATATTTTGTGGGGGCGCCGTTCGCATCCAGCCGGTAAGGCATTATCGTTCCGTTGGCGCTCAGATTTATTTTATCAAACAGGTTGGTTCTGAAATACATACTGAAAGGAGAAAGCTTCATGGAATCCGCAAACATGTTATAGGAGGAAGTGATCCCGAACCCATCGATCAGCCGCACTTTTTTAAACCCGTTCTCATCTACCTTGGAGCTGGTCACGGTACCATCAGCCGCGGTGTCAGCATCGCTCTGTTTCTTGCCTTTCTTGGCGCGCACTTTCATCTCCAGGTTATTATCCAGCCCAAAATTGATACCCCCAAACTTCCGGGCGGTGAAAATACTTATGGGTGCTGCACCAATGCCGGCCAGTTGGTCGTAGTAATAGACCGATTGCTCCCCGGTTTTTTTATCTGTTACCGTTACCTTTTGGTAATTATCTTTATTCAGATCCGGTGTATAGCTTAAGGCCACCGTTGGCCGTATCACATGCCGTATAAAAGTGTTATTCTTAAATTTATAGGTTCCGTAAAGGGCTGAGTTAAAGCTGATGCCCATGCTCATCTGGTGCCGCAGCGACATAGCATTGCTGGCTACACCTATAACAGTATCTTGTATGAATTCGTATTTCGTTCTACGGTTCATAAAAGTCTGTGAATAAGAAATGGACGGGGAGATCATAACGGCACCGCCTAAAATAGGAGGCAAGGAAAGCGAAATCGGTATGCTTTGGGTGCCGTTGAACTGCAAGGTATCCCACATACGCTGAAATACGCCCCGGTAGCGCCCTTCCCGCCTTAGCTGGGCTTTAACGGAGTCTGAATATTCATAAAAAGGAGCTGCTGTCTGAAAACCCACCTGGTAGCCAATCCCTAACTGTTCGTACCACTTCTTGGGGCCAACAGCCTCTTTTTTCTGCAGCGGGTATAAGGTGTTTACCGTAAATGCGGCATTGGGAAAATTGATCGTCACCAGGCGCGCCGCATTATTCTGGTTGTGGTTGGCGCTCACCGTTAGGGAAAAGGGTTTGTCCTGCCAGGTTTTGGAATAGGTAATGGAGGAACCTGCTGTATTATTAAAATTCATCAGGTTACTGTTGGGAATATTCTCATTATACCGGGTAGAGCTCATATTTACGTTGGCGGAAAAGTTCGTACCCGGCCTTGCCCGGCTGTCGGACGAATGCGCCCAGTTGAGCGTGTAGGTTTTGGTGCTGTAATAATCCGGATCGCCTTTGAAATTACGCTTGGTAGCCTGCAAGCCAAAATTCAGCGAACCCTGGTATTTATAACGTTTCCGGTAGGTGGGCTGTATGTTGCCCGACCAGCTTCCATAGGAATAAATATTGCCATATACCTGAACATCCCAATTATCATTAATTACTTTATAATAACCCAGGCGGGACAGCCCCAACCCCTGCACATCGTTGCGTTCAAAAGAAGGGGATAAGATGCCGGAATGCCGCCCCTGGTACAACGGAAAAATTCCAAAAGGCAAATAAACAGGGATCGGCACGGAGTCAAACTCGGGCCGGATGGCGCCTGTTACCGCTAATTTTTTGTTAATGATTTTTGACTTACGCGCGCGAAAACCGAAATGGGGATGATCCAGGTTACAGGTGGTAAAAAATGTTCCCTGGCTGTACATAGTCCGTTCATCCACCTTTTTTACAATATCAGAATGCACGAACATATCGCCCTGCTGGGTAATGGTTCCCTTGGTGATCCCCTGCTGCGTTTTGAAGTTATACTCCATATGCTCGCTCTTAAACTCGTTATCAGCCTGCTTCATATCAGCATAATCGCTAATTTCTCCTGTGCTGTCCCTGCCGGCTTTGGCAGAGATCATATGTTTCTCCTGGTTTATGGAAATAACAGGTGCCGTTAAGGTCATATCCTGGTATTCGGTTTTCGCCTTCCCGTAAAGATCCATGGTCTTTGAATCCATAAATCCGACAATGGAATCCTGTGCGTAGTATTTAACCGGCCCGCTCAGGGTGTCTTTCGACATTTTTAAAGAAAAGGTGTCTGCTCTTGGCTTTTTAGCCGAATCTGTTGTCAATTTAGAAGAATCGGTTATCTTTATTGTGTCTTTACCAGGCAGCGTATCTTTTATGGATTTTTTCGGAATCGTGTCTTTCATAAAAAAGAACGGGGGGGCATCAACATCAGCCCTTGAATTAATGGCAAAGTTTTTTTTAACGACTATCAATATCATAGCCGTTAGAAACAATACAACAAAATAAAATCTTTTAAATTTGCGCATTAAGGTTTGCTCCAAAGTACGGGCAAATGTATAAATAACATAGTAAAGATTTTGTGAAGCTTCTAAATTAAATATTCTAAATTCAGCGATATTCGTTTTGCTTCCTCAGATTAGATTTAGTATGAAACAGATTTTATCTTCAGCATTGGCATTGTTTTTCTCGGTTGGCTCTTTAGTAAACGTTTCGGCACAGCAAAATGCTCCAACTGCAAAGTCCGGCGCCATTAAAACAATTATAGTAGATGCCGGCCATGGCGGTCCCGATGTGGGCGCCGAGGGCACCCAAACCAACGAAGCAGCTATAACGCTGCAGGTAGCCCGCAAGCTGGCTACTGTAATGCGTACGGAATTAAAAGGGATTAATATTCTTGAAACCCGGACCACATCGGCGTTGCCGGGTGGTTTAACCAACGCAAAAGCGGCCAACCGTTACCGGGCCGATTTTGCAAACCGGAACAACGGGGATCTGTTTATTTCGCTGCACTGCAATTCGGCAGGCAGAAAGCCCGGCGGCTGGTACATACAGCGGGTTATTGGCAGAAAAGCGCACACCAGGACCATTACTGTGGGCAAAGGCCGGCATAAAAAACATAAAAAACAAACCTATTACACTAATATATACGAGGATGTTTGGGTAGAGAATAAAGCCCGCGGAACTGAAACCTATATCTGGGCGGTTGGGAAAAACGATCAGAAGGTAAATTCTATGAAAAATGTCGATGACGAAGACAGTAACTATTACAATGAAGAAACCGGTGGTGGAGCAGATGCCCCTTCCATGCCGGATGCCAATGACCCTGCAGAAAGGGTGCGGATGCTGATCTATGCGCAAAACTATTTCCGGAAGAGCTATTCCCTCGCCAGCCTGGTTGAGAAAAACTTTGTTCAGGACGGCAGGCTGAGCCGTGGCGTTCAGCAACGGAATCATAAAGGCATTTGGGTGTTGCAGGCTACAGGTATGCCCAGTGTACTCGTGGAAATGGGTTTTATCAGTAATAAAGAAGACGAAGCCTTTTTGATGAGCACCGCCGGACAAGACGAGATCGTAAACAGTATTTTAGCCGCCGTGAAAACATATGTTGATAAATACAGCACCGTCAGCCCGGGCTCCCTTGCAATAAATGGCGGGGCTCAATAAGCATTCCCTCCTCGGTTAGCGGGTTCGTATATAAAGAATTAACGATTGCTCTGTATAGTTTTTTACTTAAATAAGCTGATTTTTAATTTTTTCGGTCGTTATTTGCAATATAATTCGAACGGCGCAACCGGGAGCGTTATTTAAACCAATTTTCATGAAGGTATCAAATGAATTGAAAGTGGGCATTATGGCCGTAGTGGCCATAATTGCACTGATTTTCGGGTTCAGGTTTTTAAAAGGAAAGGATGTATTCAACCATAATCCAAAACTATATGCCATTTTTAAATCGGTAGGCGGTCTGGAAAAATCTAACCTCGTAAAAATTAATGGATTGGCGGTAGGATCGGTTTACCAGATCGAACCGGCAGATCCGAATATTACCAATATAAAAGTTACGATCAGCCTTACTCAGGATGTGAATATTCCTGATAATTCGGTGGCGTATATTTCGGGCAGTTTATTGGGCAGCTCAGAAGTGGTGATAGAAAAAGGGACCAGCAAAACATTTCTCAGCGATGGCGGCACGCTTAAAACCCGTGCAGAAGACGGCTTGCTGGGTAATCTTTCTTCGGAAGCCAAACCGCTGATGGGTAAGGTAAAAACAGTAGCAGATTCATTAACGCTTCTGCTTTCGAATGTAAATAATACACTGGACGCACCCACCCAACGCAATCTCCAGGAAGCTATTGCCAACCTGAAGTATACTATTGCGTCGCTAAACCTGGTCCTCACAGGGGTTCAAAAGCCATTGGCCGCATCACTCAGTAACCTGAGCACCTTTACGGAAGCATTAAAAAGAAATAACGGTCAAATAGATACGGTATTAGGCAATGCAAACCGGTTCAGTAAAAATCTTTCGGAGTTGCAGTTGCAGCAAACGATGGATACGTTGAATGCGACGGTTTCCGCGCTGCATCACACCGTAAATCAATTGTCCAACCCCAATGGAAGCATTGGTGCCCTGATGAACGACCGGCAGCTATATAACCGGTTGAGCCAGATCGCGCTAAGCGCCGAAATCCTGCTGGACGACATACGCGTGCACCCCAAGCGATACGTTAATATTTCAGTATTTGGGAAAAAGAACAAGGCTGGCGAGCTGACGGCTCCTGCCATAAAGGATTCCATTCCCAAATAATCACTCACCTTTGTATAAAATGCAACGTCCCATTGGTTTATTAAAATTCGGGTTCGCCTTTTTGTTGCTTAGTGTGGCAACGGTGGTCTTTGGGCAAAAGCCGGTGCCCCCAGGCAGTGGCGGTCCGATTGATATTATCCATGCAGACAGCATTTCGCTCAAAAAAGTAAACGATAGCACCAATCTTACGGTTTTAAAGGGGGCAGTGCTCCTGAAACAGGGCACTACCACTTTTAAATGCGACCGTTGCGAAAAAAATGACCGTGCTAATACATTTGAGGCCTGGGGCAGCGTACATATCATTGATAATGATACCACCCATATTTATGCAGACCATTTACGGTACCTGATCGCAAAACAGATCGCCTACCTGGATAAGAATGTAAAATTAACGGATGGGCAAACAACGTTGACAACGCCTGATTTGACCTACAATATGGCTACCAAGATCGCCACTTATACCAATGGCGGTAAAGTAGTGAATAAAAAAACGGTGATCACCAGCAAGGAAGGCCTTTATTATACAGACATGAAGGATGTGTACTTTAAGAAAAATGTGCTGGTAAATGATCCCGCCTATAAAATAACAACGGATTCCTTGCTGTATAACACGGAAAGCCGGACGGCCCGCTTTATTGCCATGACCAATATTAAAGATAGTGCCAACCGCTCTATTGATACGAAAGACGGCTTTTATGATTTAAAAACCGGCGAAGCACAGTTTGGTCAGCGCCCGTTTATCAATGACGGGAAGGGTACCACGTTAAATGCGGATAATGTTTCGCTAAACAATAATATCGCTAAAGCGGATGGGTCGGCGGTCCTCATCGATACGGTGCGTAAAACCACCGTTATCGGCAATCTTATCTATCAGAACAGGAGCACCGATGCGTTCCTGGCCACGCAAAAACCGCTGATGATCATCAAACAGGGGGCGGATTCCCTTTATGTAACGGCAGATACACTTTTTAGTGCGAAGCTTACGGATCTCTACGTAGTATCGCCTGCATTGGGCGGTGATAGTATAAAAGTAAAAAAGGACACTGCTATCAAAACGGATAGTTTAAACCTGAGCGATAGTATGCAGCGCTATGTACGACCGGTACCGGATGCGAAGGCGCTGGCAGCGGCCATCGAAAAAAATAATTCAGACGCCGTATCAAAAAAGACAATTGTATTGCCTTCTTCAACAGATCCCGATCAGAAGGCCCCGGCGCCTGATATCGTTGCCCTGGCTCCCATAAAAACCATACCAGGTCGTATACAGGAAGAGCCGATACTGCCATCTGTAAAGCCGGTTCCCATAGCCAATGCCGGGGCTTCAGGAAAAAAAGGCCCGCCTTCCGTCAAAACAGAAAAGCCTGTGGCTGCCAACGACAGCACCAACCGGTATTTTGAGGCTTTTCATAACGTAAAAATTTATTCCGATTCGGTGCAGGCCGTTTCCGATAGCCTGTTCTACTCTTTTAAAGACTCTACCTTCCGTTTATACCAACGCCCCGTAATTTGGGGAAAGAACAGTCAGATCACGGGTGACACCATCCTGTTGCATACGAAAAATAAGCAAATGGATCGATTGGAAGCGTTTAAGAATGGCCTGATGATCAATCATGTGGAAGGACAGGCCTATAACCAGATCAAAGGCTCCCGGATCGATGGCTATTTTACCAATGGTTCTATGGATTCGATGCGCGCCAAAGGATCGGTAGAATCGCTATACTTTGTGCAGGATGACGACAGCGCTTTTGTTGGGATTAACGAAGTCACGGCAGATATCCTGGACGCTTATTTTGCGGAAAAAAAGTTGAAGAAGATCGTTTTCAGAAGCGAGGCAAATGCCACTTTCTGGCCCATACGCAGCAAATCGCCGGAAGAGACCCGGTTAAAAGGATTTACCTGGCGGGAAGCGGAACGGCCCAAGACCAAATACGATCTGATGCAATAGGATGGGGCCTTGGGAGGTGTTGTCTGATAAGTCAGTTTTGTCCCGGAATATATTTTATAACCATCTTCTTACCCGTTTCTTGTAAGCCAGGAATTGGTTTCCAAAGGCGCGTTCTAAATACTTTTCTTCCCTTTTGATTACATAGGCCTGGATGATAAAAATCAGCAACGGCACTAAGATCAGGTGCCACCAATTGCCAATAAAACAGACCAGTCCCAGGTACACAAACAGGAGCCCCACATACATGGGATTCCGGGATATTCCATAGATCCCCGTTGTTTGAAGCGAGGTAGCTGCTTTTATCAGCACTACCGTATTCTTTGTTTTGAAAAATGTTGTGAGGCTGCTTGCCAGGAAAAAAAGGGCAGCAATAAAAAGTAAAACCCCTGCTAACCCGGCGGGCTTTGTGTGAAGCATCGCGTCATCAATATTGAATTTTTTTTGCAGGAATACAGCGGCTATAAATATAAGTACATAAAGCAAAGGAGGTGGAATATAAACACCCGGACTATCCTGTTTTACCTTCATAAGATCTGGTTTAAAAAATCGATCAAGACGATCGCAATTACCGGTTTGGGCAGTTTTATTTGATGTGATTAAAATCCTTTAATGGTGCGAACTGCATATAGGCCCCCCTCCGGTTGTTACAAACGCGAATTCAATGCCGTTAATTGGTTGCCCCTTCTGCTTTTTTATCCGTTACGATATAACATTCCCGGCCTTCAATAATTTCAATGTGCCAAACCCATTCTTTAATATTAAAACTGTTGCCGTTCTCGGCCAAATGGGAAATGGCGTCTCCTGTAAAACTTATATTCATATTTATAAAAGCGGAACGGGCATCCTTCGGCTGGTTGATTATATCATCATATACCAGTCTCATTACCCTGCTTTTAAATGTGTTCTATTAAATATACGAAATTTTGGGGCCGATTAAAAATGTATTTTAGTTAAATGTATATATGTTTATGAATCATTTATTTAATTACGGGAGGAAGTGAATAGTGAATGGTGAGGGGTGAATGGACGGAAGTTTATTGCCGAATTATTTCGAATAGTTTAGATGATATCGATCAGAATAAGATTGAATTTTGTAAATGTTATCTGAATAGTTAACTTTGCCGCGTGACCTTTGAACGCCAAATATTTACCTATAAACGTTATTTTCTGGATTTTCTTTTTTTCGATGAAAGGAATTTGATAAGGTAGCTTTTAACAACAGGAGCAGATTTAGTTAGAAAGAAACGAGAATAAATCCATTGATGGCAATGCTATTAAGTATTCCCGGCAACTCAAAAGTGAATATCTTTGATGCCAAACATTGAGCAACAATGACAAAAGATGAATTATTATTAGCCCTGCAAAAAGAAGTTGAAACTTACAATAATGTTATAGCAACAGAAAAGGGCGACTGGATTGTAAAAGGGTTTATTGACATCTATAAAAACGTTTATACCATATCCATTGATACTAAAGTTGTTTCGAAAGTTATGGAGATTTTGTTGATACCAGCCTTTGAAAAATTCGCGCAAAAAAATGACCTGAAACTTGAGCTTCCACCTCAGCAAAATTTTTATCCTGACCTGACTTTTACTTGTAATAAAACAGGCGAACGTTTTGCAGTTGATATTAAAAGCACGTTTAAAGACTCGACAAACAAAATAAAAAGCATGACGTTGGGTGCTTTCACAGGTTATTTTCGCAATCGAAAAAGCACAAAGAATACGTTATACCCTTATGGATCTTATTCTGCACATTTAGTTTTAGGTGTTATCTATTCTCAAATTGAAGAAAACCCAAATGAAAAAACAATCTATTCAATAGATGAACTGGATAAAATTGAATCAGTAATCAAAGACTTCCATTTTTTTGTTCAGCCTAAATACAAAATTGCATCTGCCAGTCCAGGGAGTGGCAACACAAAAAACATAGGCTCTACAAACAGTATTGACAAGTTGATAAAGGGTAATGGTGTGTTTTCAACATTAGGAGAGGAAGTCTATGATGATTATTGGATCTATTTTCTTACAAAAGATATGGCCAAGGCTTTGGAAATTCCACGGCCATACACTAATTTGAAATCATATTTGGAATACAAGCAAAGAGGGATAAACGTACTGGAAGCTCATCAAGAAGAAATTATTAATTTAAGCGAAGAAGACGATTCCCAAATAGAGACAGGAAGCGACAATGACGAATAAAAAAGTAATAGTCCCACCAATTAAAAGCCAAGGCATTAAAACTAAGTTAGTGCCGTGGATAATGGAACTTGCGCCAAAAGCTGAAGGTAAATGGATTGAACCTTTTCTGGGAACTGGCGTTGTCGCTTTTAATTCGGGGTACGAAAAAGCAATTCTTAATGATACAAATCCACATATTATTACTTTCTATAAAGGCATCCAGCAAGGCGAAATAACCGCTCCATTAATGAGGCATTACCTGGAGCAAGAAGGAGAATTATTAAGCAAGGCAGGTGATAACGGATATGATCATTATAGAAAAGTAAGAGCACGATTTAATCAAGAATTTTCGCCTTATGACTTCATTTTCTTGTCCCGTGCTGGGTTTAATGGAATGATGAGGTTTGGGAAAAAGGGGAATTGGAATATTCCTTTTTGTAAAAAGCCAGACCGTTTTGCGCAAGCCTATACAACAAAAATTACAAATCAAGTTTCAACGGTTTCAAAAATTATACAACCTGAGCCAAATTGGATATTTCATAACAAGTCATTTTCGGAAATCATTCCGCTTGCAACCGAACAAGATATTATTTACTGTGACCCCCCCTATTATGGGCGCTATGTTGATTACTATAATGGCTGGACAGAACAGGATGAGAGACTTCTATTTAATCTACTAAGTGAAACCAAAGCAAAATTTATACTTTCTACATGGCATCATAACGACTGGAGAGAGAATGAAATGATTGCAAAATTTTGGAGTAAATTTAATATTGTGACAAAAGACCACTTTTACCATTCGGGTGGCAATATTGAAAATAGAAGAACTATAGTTGAAGCTCTCGTTTGCAATTTCAATGCTGACAATATTCAAGATCACAATCATGGACAAAAAGAAAAAGTCCCGTCTGCACAATTAAGCCTTGAATTAACGTAGAAGAATTATATACCGCTAACAAAGGCTTTCCTTATGTATTTTAATGATTTTTGCGATTTTGTATTTTTCGTTAAGTCAGTGCAGTTTTGCCTAAAATAGCCATTTCTTACAACCATAAACTGCCCGATTTAACGTACCTTTACCCTTCACAAAATCAGCGTATTTAATTAATGGCGATATCTTATAAACAACCGGATGAGCATGGTTATTATGGTGAATTCGGCGGGGCTTTTATCCCGGAAATGTTATACAGGAATGTGGAGGAGCTCCGGGAAAATTATTTAAAAATTATAGAAAGCGCCTCCTTTCAGGAGGAGTATAAACTCCTGCTGTCGGATTATGCCGGCAGGCCCACACCGCTGTATTACGCAGCGCGCTTAAGTGAAAAATATGGCACCAACGTCTATTTAAAGCGCGAAGATCTTTGCCATACCGGTGCGCACAAGGTTAATAATACCATTGGGCAGATACTGGTGGCAGAACGTTTGGGGAAAAAACGGATCATTGCCGAGACCGGAGCCGGTCAGCACGGGGTGGCCACCGCAACCGTTTGTGCGCTAAAAGGACTGGAATGTATCGTTTATATGGGCGAAAAAGACATTGAACGCCAGGCGCCCAATGTGGCCCGCATGAAAATGCTGGGTGCTTCCGTTGTGCCGGCCAAAAGCGGCAGCAAAACACTGAAAGACGCCACCAATGAAGCCATCCGAGACTGGATCAACAATCCAAATGATACTTTTTATATTATCGGAAGTGTGGTGGGGCCGCATCCTTATCCGGATATGGTAGCCCGCTTTCAAAGCGTGATCAGTAAGGAAATACGCGCGCAGCTCCAGGAAAAAACTGGTACAGAATTGCCCACTGCCGTGCTGGCCTGCGTGGGCGGGGGCAGTAATGCGGCGGGCACTTTTTATCATTTCCTGGACGAGCCGTCGGTAGATATTATTGCCGTGGAAGCCGCCGGATGCGGTATTGATACGCATATGAGCGCCGCTGCAACCCAGTTGGGTAAGCCGGGGGTTCTGCATGGAAGCAAAAGTTACCTGATGCAGACCGCAGACGGGCAGGTGGAAGAGCCTTATAGTATTTCGGCCGGACTGGATTATCCGGGCATTGGACCGATGCACGCCAATTTATTTGTGACGGGGCGCGGGCAATTTTTAAATGCTACTGATAAAGAAGCATTGCAGGCGGCCTTTGAACTGGCAAAACTGGAAGGAATTATTCCCGCTTTGGAAAGCGCGCACGCCCTGGCCGCGCTGAATAAGATCTCTTACACAAAGAACGATACCGTTGTGGTTTGCCTCAGCGGGCGTGGGGATAAGGATATGGATACTTATATGCGTGAAATGCAAAATTATTAAAGAGGAGCCGAGAGTTATGTCAAGACTGAAAACGCTTTTTGAAAAGAAGCCAGCAAACGTTTTAAATATTTATTGCACCGCCGGGTACCCGGAATTGGATAGTACCTTATTGATCATGCAGGCATTACAGGAAAACGGTGCTGATATTATTGAATTGGGCATGCCCTATAGTGACCCGCTGGCAGATGGGGAAACGATACAGAACAGCAGCGTTGTGGCTTTGAAGAATGGAATGACTATCGCAAAATTGTTTGAACAGCTAAAAACGATGCGCAGTACCGTTACCATCCCGGTAATTCTTATGGGCAACATAAACCCGGTACTGTTATACGGTTTTGAACGCTTTTGTGCCGACGCGGCGGCTGTTGGGGTAGATGGACTGATCATCCCGGACCTGCCGCCTTATGAGTTTGAAGCGCTTTATAAACCCACCGTGGAACAACAGGGGCTTGATTTTATTTTCCTGGTAACACCTGAAACATCTGCGGAGCGTGTACGGATGCTGGACGGGTTAAGCAGCGGTTTTCTGTACGCGGTGTCCTCTTCTTCCACTACAGGAAAAGATAAGGACTTCGCCGAAGTAGAAGCTTATCTGGAACGACTGAAGGGCTATCACCTCAACAACCCGGTACTGGTTGGGTTTGGCATTAAAGACAAAACCACTTTTTCAAGAGCCGCCAAACATTCCAACGGCGCTATTATCGGTTCGGCCTTTATAAAAGCGTTGGAAGGGAAAACGGATGTTGTAGCGGTTACTAAAGATTTTGTAACAGCAATACTGGATTAATATTTTGCTAAAAAAATGAGGCTGCAATAGGCTTAACCTATCAATAGAGGCAGACAATCAATCACTTGTATTAAATTTTAACCTTAAGGTTTGTTTTGGGATTTTCTTAATGAGAAAAACGAAACAAATAAACCGTAATCTTGTTTTAAGAGAACAAAAATCTATGTATGCGAATGAATAAAATTGGCCTTTTGTTGGTAATGCTTTTCCCGGTTGTGGCACTGGCGCAAAAATTAACGCTTAGCGGAACTATTGAGGGAATGCCCGATAATACCAAGATCATATTATTAGACCTGGAAAAATCATCAGCGATCCTGGCGCAAACGACGTCAAAAAACGGCAGTTTTACTTTGGATAGTAAAGTGGACGGCCCTTCTATTTTGGGGCTGATGGCGGGTGACTCCCTGAAAACAGCGTTATTTCTTGCTAACGATGCTGTGAAGGTAACCGGGAATATGCGGCAGAAGATGGACGACTGGAAGTTTACCGGTTCAAAAACCCAGGATGATTTCTCTGAATTTCAAAACATTTTCGTGCCCAAATTTGAGCGGATTAATCAACTGGGCATCGCGGCACAATCCGGCACCGGTGGTGATAGTGTTACCAATGCGATGAAAACCGTGACCGATGATATTGAGAAAAGTGTGGATGCTTTTATTGCGAAACACCCTGCGTCACCGGTAAGCGCAATGGTATTGCTGTCTACCATCGGTTTTTCCGATGATGTTGCATTGTTGGATAAACGGGCCGGCTCCCTTTCAAAAGAAGTGATGAATACGGGCATTGGCCGTCAGTTGCAAAAGGCAATGGAGGACGCCCATTTTAACGCGGTAGGTACGGTGGCCGCTGATTTTACACAGAAAGATGCAGCAGGTAAAGATGTTTCTTTAGCACAATTCAGGGGAAAATATGTGCTGGTTGATTTTTGGGCCAGTTGGTGCGGACCCTGCCGCCGCGAAAACCCCAACGTGGTAAAAATGTATAACAAATACAAAGGCAAGAACTTTACAGTGCTGGGCATATCATTGGATGAAGAAAAAGATGCATGGCAGCAGGCAATTAAAAAGGACGGCCTGACCTGGACACATGTCAGCGACCTGAAGGGCTGGGAAAATGCCGTTGCGCAGCAATATCGTATTACCGCGATCCCGAGGAATTTTTTGATCGGCCCCGATGGAAAAATACTGGGAAAAGACCTGCGTGGCGAAGAGCTGGAAAATAAGCTGGCCGAAGTTTTGGGGAAGCCTTAACGGCTACCCGCGGGTTTCGCAGCTTTTGGTCTCTTGCAGAACGATGAACGCTCCCGTTTCAACTGTTGATTGTAGTGGCGAAGCTGAAGAGTGCGATCCCGCTTTTGTCCTACATGTGGACACAACTGATCTTTCCGTAGCTGGTGCTAAAATGCCCGGAGGGCATAATGTACATAGCCCGCAGCGTTAGCTGACTCCAAGTATGGCTGATAGTAGCACAAAATCCCGCGACGTGGCAATCGTATATATTTTTGCAAATACAAATATTTTTATCTACGAATTATTCGTAGATAAAAAAGGAATACTATATTTGATCTATGAAATGCGGGTTTACGATCTTATTCCTTTTGTTTTGCTCTTTTGCGTTCCCGCAGCAATCCATAACGGGCGCCGTAGTACCCGAAGAAGGCGGCCAGCCGATAGCCGGGGCCAGCGTCTTTGTTAATAATACTTCCATCGGTACCACCACTAACAATGAAGGGCAATTTCAACTGAATAATATACCTGCGGGAAAATATGACCTGGTGGTTTCCTGTGTAGGGTATGAATCGATCGTGTATGCGCTGCAACCGGGAGCGCCGCCATTAAAAGCACGGTTTGAATTAAAACATAAAATAACAGCACTCGAAAATATAACGGTGGGTGGGTATATAACCGAGACCTGGGCAAAATGGGGCAAGGCATTCTTAGAATCTTTTTTGGGGGTTACTCCGGTTGCCCTGCGGTGTGTGTTGCTGAACAAAGAGGCTTTGCATTTTCGGTTTTATAAAAAACAGAATATGCTGGAAGTGGTTGCCGATGCGCCTTTAGAAATAGAGAACCCGTTATTGGGATACCACCTGCAATATGAGCTCCAGGATTTTCGGATACAATTTAAGGAGCATAGCTCTTATTATGCCGGGTATGTTTTTTTTACCGACCGGAAAAACGCAACCAACCGGTCGATAAAGGCGCGCAGAACAAAAACCTATTACGGGTCCGGGATGCATTTTATGCGGGCCTTGTATGCCGGAAAATTAAAGGAAGAGGGGTTTTTAGTAAGAAGAATGACCCGGGTATATAATACCGAAAAGGAACGGGTGCGTGCATTGTTTAAAAAAGAGATCCGGTTGGGAAAGGATATTACACTGCCCTCAAAGAGCGGTGATCCGTATGATTCGGGCAGCTACTATAAAACAGTGCTGCAACAAAAGGATTATGAAGATGTGTATGCGGCAAAAACAATCAATACAGATAGTGTTTTTGTGCGAAAACAGGGAGCGAACCACCTGGTATTTTGGAAAAATTTTCTTGCAGTTACCTATACGAAAGCGCTGGAAGATCCCGCATACCTCAGCTATATAGCAGAAGGGAGGAAACCCATTCCTCAGCTTTCATTACTGCAATTACCGTTGCAGGAGCCTTTATTGATCGATGCAAATGGCAACTGGTCGCCGACGGACAATATTTTGTCTGCGGGCTACTGGTCCTGGAGCGATAAGGTAGGTACGATGCTGCCCCTGGATTATGAGCCCTAGCGCTTCGTTTTTCTACCTGAAAAAAACACGAATGCGTAGTTTAATTGTATGGCAATGATGACCCCGATGCTCAAATAAGGGCTGATGAAGCAAAGTAATGCTCCGAAAAAATAGAGTGTCTGTGCAATGATGATGCGTTGCCGGATGCCGGGCCCCGCCTGCTTTTTTGTTTCATCAGATACGAAGTTATGCTTGCAGGCATAGGCCCAGTTAATATACAATAGCAATCCCATCAAAAAAATATTCAGCCAATAGATCCCTATGGGGAATTTATAGTTGATATGGTCTCCCAAAAATGCGGTGGAAAAAGGCAGTAAGGTTACAAAAAGTAAAAACAGCAGGTTGATCCAGCTTAAATTACGGTCGCTCTTTTCAATAAGCCTGAATTGCGCTGCATGCCCCGTCCAGAAAATACCGGCAGTCATAAAACTTAAAAAATAAACAAGAAATTTTGGCATCAGTGCAAGAAAGGAATGGGCCAGTTCTTTGTCTGAAGTAAACCCTTCTGCAAGCGGCACCCTGATTTCCAGAACGAGCAGCGTCATGGCTACCCCAAAAACGCCATCACTTATAGCAATAATACGCGCTGTGTCCTGGCCTGCAATTTTGTTGTAGCTGGTCATCATATTGGGAATGGTTTATAATGTTATCTTTTTGCTTCAAGCGCTGTTTTTACCAGGGTTTCATTTTCTTCGTCAAAGCAAACAAAAATCACCTCTTTAATGCCCCTGTTCGTTGCCAGGAACTGCTGCACCGCCGTAACGGCGATGGTTGCGGCTTCTTTTTTGGGATAACCATAAATGCCGGTACTGATATTGGGGAACGCAACGGAGCGGCAATGATGCTGGGCGGCAAGTTCCAGGGAATTGATATAACAGGCATGCAGCCGTTCGGCCTCGCCTTTGAGGCCGCCGTTCCAAACAGGGCCCACCGTGTGGATCACGTACCGCGCGGGTAATTTTCCGGCAGTTGTTATCACCGCCTCGCCGGTTTTGCATCCGCCTTGTTTTGCCACTATTTTTCTGCAGGCTTCCAGTATTTCCGGGCCGCCTGAACGGTGTATGGCGCCATCCACACCTCCTCCTCCCAGCAGGGAAGTATTAGCGGCGTTTACAATAACGTCCGCTGCAACTTTTGTAATATCCCCTTTTATTATCTGTATCATATTGTAGTTTTACCCGATCCTTAAACCATTGGGTACTGCTGCATCGGGCGCCAGTAAGGTGATCGTATTAGCTTCCCCGACCGTACCTAAAATCAAACATTCGCTGAAGAAATTGGCAATTTGTTTGCGGGGAAAATTCAACACAGCAATTACCTGCCTGCCAGGTAAATCTTCGGGTTGGTACAGCTTTGTTATCTGTGCGGAGGATCTGCGGATGCCATAAGCGCCAAAATCAATGGTTAGCTTATAAGCGGGGTTGCGGGCCTCTTTAAAGATTTCCGCGTGGGTAATCGTCCCTACGCGCATTTCTATTTTTGTGAAGTCGGTCCAGTTGATCAGCGGTTCTGTTTCCATAGTTGGAGAATTGATACAAGATTTTTTATTGCAGCCCTTTTGGAAAACGGTCTCCGACTAAATTGAGCCGGATGTCTTTTTCCAATAAGGCTTTCAGCGCCGCTAAAACCAGTGTAAAGCCTTCAGTGGAGTCGCGTACCTGTGCAATAAGCTGAGCTGCATCCCCCTGAAATCCGCTGTTGACAATACTTACAAAGGTTTGATCCTCACCGAGGGCCGTAAACGCCCAGGTTACCTGGCTTTTTTGGGAGTAATTGCCCCATTCAATTTCGATCTTTTTATCGACCTCAATATGTGTAACGTTTACAGTAACGGAATGATTATACATTTCCCAGGTCCACTCAATGGTCTTTCCTTCTTCCAGCCGGCCGCTGCTTTTGGTGAACCATATTTTTGTGGTTATCTCCGGATCAATAAAAGCATCAAAAACTATTGCTACCGGTTTCCGGATCAGCATTGCTGCTGCGGCATAATATTGTTCAGAGTCTTTCATTTGAATAATTTAATTAACAGGAATATAACGAAAGTTAAATTTTTTTATTGAAAGATTATGAGGAATACTACATCAGTCACACGGAATACCAAAAAGGTCCAGCCCGGCTCCCCAGAAAACAGTGAGGGAATCATTGGCCACTTTCTTAAAGATCGTACGCGAAGGGAAAAAATACATGCGTTCATTATTCCTGTCTCCGTCCGTCATAGTAAAATTGTCGGTATAGGTGAAATATAAAGAATCCAGGTCGGCAAAAGTTTTAGTGGGCACGTAATTCATATTGGGATAATCATCTGGTTGTGTTTTCAGCCATTGGGCAATGCTTTTGTCGATCTGCTGATAGTTTTTATTGTAGTGGAGGGGCAGTTGCTGATAGGAGGCCAACAGCGGTTTCCCAATGCCTGCTGTGTCCTGGGGCGCTACTGTCAAAATAACAACATTGCTCATGCACTCGTCAATTGCATATAAAACATCCTGGTAACGGAATTTCTTTATACCGTTGGTGCCATACAGATACATTCCGTTGGGTATTTTTTGCCGGATCGCTTTTTCCAGTTCTTTGTTTTTTTCAATAATATAAGGGCCGGTGGTATCTACTACAATGCAATCCGGGCAAGGCTTGTACAATCCCGGTGCCACAGCATCCGGCTGTGAAGTAAACAAAACGGCAGAGTCTCTGAAGGCGATCGCATTAAAAGCGGAGTCGATGGTATTAGGCGGAAAATTATTGAGCTCTATAGCAATGCCTATGATATGGGGGGAAAGATTGTAAACCGCGAAAATAGCGGTGTCAACCTTTAATGCATCGGGCCTGCGCGCAATAGCAGCATCCTGCTTTTCATCCGTTGTTTTAGCGCTGTCAGATCTGCACGAAAAAATAAGCGATGTCCCTACAATGATTAGCGACATTGCCCGGCGCATTCTCTTCATAATACGGAATTTGATGCAAAATACTGCATTTGGTCAACTATTTGTTTGCTCTGGTCAGATCCCCGTTTTTTTGGGGTACATGATTTCGTTGTAGGCGGATAATAGTGCTTCTGTTACCCATTCCTTTTTTACTTTATCCAAAACAAATGTGGTAGCGCCCTTTGCTCCCCATTTGTTAGGAACGGGATAAATATATTTTTTATCCATTTTACAAAATAATACCTGCTCTGCCGGCGTCAAAAATATATTCGCCGTATTGTCCTTGTTAAGATAGGTTGCAAACATACGCTTACCGGCTACTTTAAAGCCGATGCGCTCGAAATGAGGGTGCTGCTCTGTTCCCGGGAAAGCAAGTGCTAACGCCGTAAACATTTTTTCTGTGATCATACTTTTTTTTGTTTCCATTAATAGCTATTACCGCTACTATCCGTTTTGGTGTTACACAAAATAATGCTGCAATATGTAATAGATCTCATAAAGAATAAAGAAGGCTACCAACCCGTACTGGAATCGTACGCTGCGGCTGCGCATCCCAATAATACACAAAACAATATGCAACAGGTTACGCACAGGGTATTCCCATTGAAGGGTAAAAAAATATTGTTTGCCTTTTAGCAGGGTATCGGCAAAATCGGCAATAAAGATCACGATCAAAAAAGAAAAGAACCATTGCTTTTTGGAGAAGAAATAATCCTGGAAGCCTTTGTATTCGTTGATCGAATCCGGGAAAATAAGCACACAAAACGCATAGTACAGCGCCGTGTAAAGGATCAGGAAAAAATATTCCAGGAAATTCCAGCTTTCCACGCCTTTCAAACGGGCTTCCCACCACCAGAAATGGATGATCAGCAGGAAGGCATAAAACACCCAAAGCAGGTGCAGGGGGTAGGGCTTGGTGAGTTTGTTATGATCAATAAGTTTAACTGTATTCTTTAGCAACTGCGCTACACTAAAGCCCAGTATAATGCTGATCATTGTTCGTACATGGGTGAATGTTTCTTCCATAGTGGTCAAGAGGTTCGTTAAACAGTGTTGTGTCAAAACAAATTTATTTATTTTTATGCGATATATGAACAATGAACCCACAGCAATTAAAACAATACCTGTGCTGGACAGCGAGGAGCTGCGTGTATTAGGCGCATTGATGGAAAAATCCAAAACAACGCCTGAGTATTATCCCATGACCTTAAATGCGCTCACGGCGGCCTGTAATCAAAAGACCGCCCGTAACCCGGTGGTGCAGTTTGAAGAAACAACCGTAACCCTGGCACTGGACCGACTGAAACGGCATGGCCTGGCAGCAACCGTAACGGGTGGCACCAGCAGGGTGGTGAAATACCGGCACACAATAGCCCTGCAGTATTCCTTTACACCAGATGAACTGGCGGTGCTTTGCCTGCTTTTCTTAAGAGGTCCGCTCACCCCCGGTGAGCTCAACAGTAATGCGGGCCGGCTGTATGAGTTTGATGATCTGGCGGAAGTGCAGTCTGTGTTGGAAAAATTAGTTTCATCAACTGCCCCCTATATCCGCCAGCTAACACGGCAGCCGGGGCAAAAAGAAGCCCGCTACATGCATTTATTTGGCGATCCTGCGTTAGTGGACACTTATGTAGCTGAAACAAATGTTCCACCCGTTCAGGCCAACAATAACCTTGAAGAACGGTTAGCTGCGGTAGAACGGGAGCTTGCAGATCTGAAAGTGGCTTTTGAAAAGCTGATGAAAGAATGGACGGGCTAGGGAATGACCGGCATCGGCCTTTTTTTAACGGACGGCAACTTTTTCAATTTATTATCAGTGTATCTTTGCAGCCTTGTGCAGAAAGTGATCGCTGTAATATTATTCATTGTTTTTCTCCTGCAGGCGTTTAGTCAGGGTTTTTACTGTTTAGATTATATTTTCAGAAAAAAGGCCTACATGGCAAAATGTATTAATAAAAGCCGGCCACTGCTGCATTGCGATGGAAAATGCTTACTGATGACAAGGATCCGGGAGCAGGAAAAGAAAGAAGCACAACAGGCCCCTGAGATGAAAATCGCAAAGCAGGAACTTGTCGCATTCCAGCCATCTTCTACAATTGATGCTCCTTTCTTCCAGACTTATCATAGGGTAATCTATCCTCCGGGAGTTGCCAAAAGCCCTGTAAAACGCTCCTATTCTATATTTCACCCACCCTGCACTCTTTCCTGATATCTTTAGTTTATTGCCGGAATGCTGCACGTTATAACCGTCAATGGCGCTGCATGTATTTATCCCTTGGTCGGGGTAGCTCGTCTGTTAGGGCTACTGCAATGCAATGTTGCTCCTCCGGCTGTTTTGGGTTTAACAACTTTATCAGGACGACGGGTCTTGTTTAATAGGCGCGTCATCCCTTACTTCTGTTACGTTAATCGCAAAAAGTCATCCAGCGTTAATGACTTGCAGTGCCAGGTCATTGAGGCGATGACACATTAAAGGATCGTCATTTCGATAAATTCGCCAAAGGAGGATGAAGAGAAATTTCAACCTGAAAGAACGAGATTGCTCCGCTTACTTCTCCCGACTTTCGCGCCGACGAAAGTCGGGATTCGCTCCGTCCAAACGACAATAATATCGATGATTGGTTTTTATGATTTTAAGAGATGTGTCATCCGATAGCTATCGGGATTGAAACGGGAGTGACTCACGGTTTATCATTTGACCTTTCCCGATTCGCAATTAACATAACGCTACCTAATTATACATGAACAAGATTTTTTTATTGCTCTTTTTGCTGCCGGTGCCCGTCACTCTACTGGGGCAACGATTGCTGAAGGGAACTGTATTTGATGCAGATACGAAAGAACCGTTGGGTAACGCCACTGTAACGGCCGGCGGGCATAACTTTCAGCCCGATGCTAATGGCATATTTTATCTTGATGACCGCACTAAGGTATTTGATGTGAGTTGCTCAGGCTACATCAGCGAGCATCTTTTCCCGACACAGTTGTCGGTAGGATTGCAAAAAAAAGTAGCTGCTATGGATGAAGTAGTGGTTACCGGCAGCCGTACCGCCCAGCGGCGCAGCGAAGCGCCGGTTGCTATTACAAGCATCAGCAAACAGGTAATGGAAGATACCAAAGCCCAGCGTATGGACCAGTTACTGAATAAAGTAAGCGGTGTTTTCATGGTCAGCTTGGGCAACGAACAACACGAGATGAGCATTCGCCAGCCGATGACCACAAAGAGCCTCTTTCTTTACCTGGAAGACGGGTTGCCCATCCGCACTACCGGTGTTTATAACCATAATGCGCTGCTGGAGATGAACCTGACTGCCGCGCGCGCTATTGAAGTGATCCGGGGACCTGCTTCTGCCTTATATGGAGCCGAAGCGATAGGAGGCGCTGTTAATGTTATTACCCAGGCGGCCCCTGCGTTTACAAATGGTAGCGTTAGTTTACAATTAAACAACGCCGGCTATAAGCGGGCTGACGTGCAGGCGGGAACCACCGTTGGGAAATGGGGATTTATAGTGAGCGGTTATTATGCTGATAAAACCAATGGCCCTGTCGCATTTAGTGATTTTCATAAAACGGCGCTGACCCTGCGCAGTGACTACCGGCCCAATGCGCATACCACCTGGACGAATACTTTGTCCTGGATCGATTATTATAGTGATATGACGGGAGCGCTTGATAGCATTAAGTTTGCGCGCAGGGATTATAGTTCGTTGCAAACCTTTACTTACCGTAAAGTAACGGCACTAAGGTATAAATCGATGCTTACCCAGCGCTGGAACCCCAACAGCTCAACAACGATTGCGTTGCTTTACCGGAATAATTCGGTAGGTCAGAATCCTGCCTATGCTATTGCAAGCACTCCGGATCCTCAAAAATTCAAAGGGCAGGTCAATGAAAATGCATTCCGCACCAATGCGCTTTTTGCCACGCATAGCCAGCGTTTTAAATGGCTGCAAAGCAGGGTAGCAATAGGGGGAAGTATCGACTTTAGTCCGCAGGATTACTATGCGAAATTTATTTCGGTAAACAAAGATTTGAATACGGGGCAATACAACAGTTACACCACCCCGGCAACGGATTCTTTTCTGAGTAAATATAATACTGGCATTTTGAATATGGCCGGCTATTTTAATTATGAATTGAATCCGTTTAAGCGCCTGAAACTGATCATGGCACTGCGCTATGATGTGTTTAAATATTATTTTATAAATAACCTTCCGGCGTCTGCCAGTGTGCGCACTGCATCAACCGTTACTACGTTCTCAAGAATAACACCCAAGCTGGGGTTAACTTATAATTTTAAAGGCATTGGATTTTATGCCAATTATGCGCAGGGCTATGTGCCGCCGCAATTAACCGACCTGTACAGCAGCGTAAAAGTGGCGCCCTACCTGCTGCCACAGACTTTTTTTAATTACGAAGCAGGTGGTTGGCTGACCTTGCTACAAAATAAATTATATGCAGACTGGAGCATCTACCGGATGGATGGTACAAATGAGATCATTTCAGTGCGGCAGTCAGATAATTCTTATGTCAATGAGAATGCCGGCGCCACGCGGCATACGGGCATTGAGTATGGTGTTACCTATCGCCCGGTTCCCGCACTTTCCATCCGCTTCAGCGGCACCAATGCCAAACATACTTTTATAAAAAATAACATTAAAGGGGTGGATTATAACGGAAAGGAAATGAGTGGGGCACCCCGGTTTACCGGTAATGCGGAAGTTATTTATAAACCTCCTTTTTTAAAAGGGCTGTACCTGAGCGGCGAATGGCAGCACCAGGGACGCTATTTCATGGACGATCTCGACGCCTATCGTTACCAGGGTTTTGATGTTATCAATTTCCGGACGGGCTACCAGTTAAAAAGAGTGGGTGTATGGGTAAATATATTGAACGCGGCTAACCGGTATTATGCAGTGTATGCTTCCAAAAACGCCACTGCATCCGGCGCTGCGGCGTATAGTTATAACCTCGGCGATCCAAGGGAGATCACGTTGGGCATTTCTTACAGGCTTTAATATAGTTCTTTATCAATTTAAATAGTCATGCGAAAAAAAATATATAAATGGCACCGGCGCTGTGCAGTGATCATTGCGCTGCCCGTTGTGTTGTGGGCGCTCAGCGGGTTTATGCATCCTATCATGACCAACATACGCCCAAGGGTGGCAACACAATTGTATGAACCATCACCTATTGATCCTTCACAACTGACCGTTGCGCTCAGCCAAGCCTTGCAAGCCAACGGGATTACAGCGTTTAGCAATGTTCATATTATTCGCATGGGCGGACAGCAATTTTACCAGGTGCTCGTAGATGCTGCGCACAATGATATCCGGTATATAAGCACGGTTTCCGGACGGCAGTTGGCAAACGGTGATCAATTGTATGCACAGTTCCTGGCCCGCAAATTTCTTACCGGCTCCGGAAATACAGTGGCGCCGGAACCACAGGCTTTGTCGGATCATGATTGTTGTATGAGCGCGGCGTTAAATATCCTGAACAGCAAAGGAGCCGCGATACTGAGTGTTGAAAAAGTAAATGATTTTAAAGGGGAGTATAGTTATATCAACCGGTTGCTTCCGGTATATAAAGTAGGTTTTAACCGGCCGGACGGGATCCGTATTTATGTGGAAACAGCTTCCGGAAGCTACGCCTATGCGGTGGATAATAAAAGAGCGGTGTTTGACAAGATCTTTGGATTACTGCATACCTGGAACTGGATGAACGCAATGGGGAAGACGAAATATTTTATAATGGTACTGGTTACGGCGCTGGCATTGCTGACCACGATAATGGGTTTGTATATTTTTTTTACCACCAAATCGAAAAAGGCCGGGAGCCCCGCATCAAAAGCAAGGCGAAGCCACCGGTACACTTCTCTGGCTGCCTCTTTGTTTACGTTGATGTTTAGTTTTAGCGGTGGTTTTCACGCACTAAAAGCCCTTTGGCCGCAGCAGCAGCATTCAGTTGTTGCGCATACGTTTATGCCCACTGGCGTGGATATTGATTTTAGTAAAATGATGGCACTTACTAAAGGTGATAGTATCAGTGGCTTGTCTCTTTGTTCGATCCATAAAAGGAACTACTGGAGGATACAGCTATCTGATAAAAAGAAAGCAGCCAACGGTCGCTCAGATCTTATGAAGAATAAGTCCGTCCGGTATCGCCCGCCTTTGTATGTGGAGGCGGCAAATGGTGTTTTGCTATCAGGTGGTGACAGCTTATATGCACGGTACCTGGCGCAGGCATTTAATCAAAATAAAGGTGCTGCAATTAATCGCGTTTCCCTGGTTACAAAGTTTACCAATGAATATGGGTTCATTAATAAACGGCTGCCCGTATGGCGCGTCTCTTACAATACCAGGGGAAATCAACACCTTTATATTGACACAAAAGCCGGCGTGCTTGCCGCAAGGGTAGACGACAATGATATGGCTGAGGGCTATAGTTTTGCATTGCTGCACAAGCACCATTTTATGGATTGGGCCGGGAAGGCCACCGGGGATGTCAGCACGATGATCGCGGCAGGTCTTCAGGTGCTTCTCGTGATTGTGGGAATATTTTTGTTCATCCGGACAAGAAAAAGAACGCGGATCGGTAATACTACCGCAGCACAAACAAGAGGGCAAACAAAAGCTGAAGGGTCAGCGTCGCGCTTTTATGGCAACTATAACACCCAGGCTGTACAAGCACAGAAACAAAGTAAGGATGATAATTACAGCGGTCATAACCAGCTATAAATCCAATACCAGGCCAAAAAAAGAAGATAGCTGTAATTTTGGCTTTGTGAAAGAAGACATATTAAAACTCTGTTTTATGTGAGCACTGTTGTGCAAAAACCAAATTCCTGAGAATCAGTCTTTCGCGTAAAAGTGGCCACCACAGGCGCTTTTCATAAAAAAGTTAAAAAATCCCCGCTTTTTAGGGCGGGGATTGCAATTTATTGTTTATTCATTTCTGCCGTGGCAATTTTTATATTTTTTGCCGCTTCCGCAAGGACATGGGTCATTCCGCCCCACTTTAGGTCCTACCCGGATCGGTTCCTGTTTTACTGCAGGTTGTTCGGGGTCAAAATAGTCTTTTTCGTTGGCGGCATAATCTTCGCCGGCTGCTTCTATCTGGTCCTTATTTGCGCGCATCTTGCTGAGGTCTGTTCTTTGTTCACGGCCTTCTTTAATTTGCGGCGCCTCTTCCTGTGCGGGAAGGTTGGCCTGCGTAAGGAAAGAGATGATGTCCTTATTTAAAGCCGTGGTCATGTTATTAAATAACTGGAACGCCTCTACTTTATAAATCACCAGCGGATCCTTTTGTTCCAGGTAAGCCGTTTGTACGCTTTGTTTCAGATCATCCATGGCCCGCAAATGCTCTTTCCAGGCATCATCGATCACCGCCAGGGTAATGGATTTTTCCATACTGGATACCAGCTCCCGGCCTTCAGAAGTGATGGTTTTGTCTAGCGGTGCCAGTACATTGATGGTCTTGCGTCCGTCAGTAAACGGAACGATCACGTTTTCGATATGCGCACCCTGTGAAGTACGGATATCGCGGAACACCGGTACGGCCTGGCTTTGCACGCCACCGTTATGATCGGCATAACGGGTAAGTGCCTCGGCATATAGCTGATCCGCCAGCTTGGATGGGTCTGTTGTATGGAAGGTTTCTTCATTAATAGAAGTGTCCATTCCAAAATTTACGATACAGGCCAGCTTAAACCCTTCAAAATCTTCCTGTTCTTTAAAGGAAGTCGCGAGGCTTTCTGCTACAATAGAAAACGCATTGTCGATATCCAGTGATAAACGATCGCCAAATAAGGCGTGATTCCGTTTTTCATAAATAGCATTCCGCTGTTTATTCATTACATCATCATACTCCAGCAAGCGTTTACGGATGCCGAAGTTATTTTCTTCCACT
This sequence comes from Niabella soli DSM 19437, assembly GCF_000243115.2. Classification (NCBI taxonomy): domain Bacteria; kingdom Pseudomonadati; phylum Bacteroidota; class Chitinophagia; order Chitinophagales; family Chitinophagaceae; genus Niabella; species Niabella soli. The sequence goes on from NZ_CP007035.1 coordinate 4,241,566, forward strand.
TTCTTTTGCGCACGCTGAATACTGTTACTGATCATGCTGTGCTGGATCACATCGCCTTCTTTATACCCCAGTTTATCCATCATACCGGCAATACGCTCGCTACCAAACATGCGCATCAGGTCGTCCTCCAGTGATACATAGAATAAAGAACTTCCCGGATCACCCTGGCGACCCGCACGACCGCGTAACTGGCGGTCCACCCGGCGGCTTTCATGGCGTTCGGTACCTATAATGGCCAACCCCCCGGCTTCTTTTACGCCAGGCCCCAGTTTGATATCCGTACCACGGCCCGCCATATTGGTGGCGATGGTGATGGCGCCGGCCAGGCCCGCTTCGGCAACGATCTCGGCTTCCCGCGCGTGCTGCTTGGCGTTTAAAACATTATGGGGGATTTTTTTCTGCTGCAGCATCCGGCTCAGTAACTCACTGATCTCAACCGAAGTGGTACCCACCAGCACCGGCCTTCCTTCGCCGCGCAGTTTTTCAATTTCGTCGATAACCGCTTTATATTTCTCGCGCTTGGTTTTATATACCAGATCCTGCATATCCTTACGGATGATCGGAACGTTAGTGGGGATGGTAACTACGTCCAGCTTATAAATGCTCCACAGCTCACCCGCCTCCGTTTCCGCGGTACCGGTCATACCCGACAATTTGTGGTACATCCTGAAATAGTTCTGCAGGGTGATGGTAGCGTAAGTTTGGGTGGCCGCTTCGATCTTCACGTTTTCTTTCGCCTCCAGCGCCTGATGCAACCCATCAGAATAACGGCGGCCTTCCATGATACGGCCGGTCTGCTCATCTACGATCTTGATCGCGCCATCAACAATTACGTACTCATCGTCTTTCTGGAACAGGGCATAGGCCTTCAGCAATTGCTGTACGGAGTGAATGCGGTCGGCTTTTTGCGAATAATCATTTAACAAAGCCTCTTTCTGCTTTAATTTTTCTTCGGCAGCGGCATCGCTTTTTTCAACATCGGCCAATGTAGCACCTATATCGGGCAATACAAAGAAATCAGTGTCTTCCCCTACCTTAGTGATCATGGCCAGCCCTTTTTCGGTCAGATCTACCGAGTTGGTCTTTTCATCGATCTTAAACAGCAGGTCTTCGTCCACTATTTTCATATTGCGCTCTTGCTCCTGCAGGTAATAGTTTTCCGCTTTTTGCATTTTTACTTTTACCCCCGGCTCACTTAAATATTTGATCAGCGGGCTGTATTTTGGCAACCCGCGAAAAGCACGGTATAAATACAAGCCACCTGTTTTGGGATCGTCTTCCCCTTTTTCAAAAAGGCGTTTGGCTTCGTTCAGGTTGTTCCGTACAATGCGCTCCTGTTCCCGGTACAATTGTTCTACCCGGGGTTTGTGAATATGGTATTGCTGCTCATCTGCATGATCCACAGGACCACTAATGATCAGCGGCGTACGGGCATCATCGATCAATACGCTATCCACCTCATCCACCATGGCATAATGATGTTTCCGCTGCACCATTTCAGAAGCATTGTGCACCATATTATCCCGCAGGTAATCAAAACCAAATTCATTATTGGTACCATAGGTGATATCGGCCATATAGGCATTGCGGCGTTCGGCGGAGTTGGGTTGGTGTTTATCGATACAATCCACCCGCAGGCCCAGCCATTCAAACACCGGACCGTTCCACTCCTGGTCGCGACGGGCCAGGTAATCGTTTACGGTAACCACATGCACGCCTTCGCCGGCAAGGGCATTGAGGTAAGCCGGCAGCGTGGAAACCAGCGTTTTACCTTCCCCGGTAGCCATCTCAGCAATTTTGCCCGAATGTAAGACCGAACCACCGATCAACTGTACATCATAATGCACCATGTTCCAGGTGATTTGTCCTCCGGCGGCTTTCCAGGTATTTTTATAGATGGCGTCATCACCATTAATCGTAATATATTCTGCTTTTTGGGCCAGCTCCCGGTCCAGGTCTGTTGCTTTAGATACCATCTCCGGATTGCCGGAAAAACGACGTGCGGTTTCTTTAACAACAGCAAAAGCCTCGGGGAGAATTTCCTCCAGCACCTTCTCAATTTCCTTATCCCGGTCTTTTTTTAATGCATCCACCTGCTGGTAAATAGCATCTTTTTGCAGCAGGTCTTCGTGGGGCAGCTCATCGGCCTGCCGGTTCAGGTCAGCAATTTTACCATCAATTTCGGTAAGCCGTTCGTTGATGCGGCTGCGGAATTCCTGGGTTTTATTACGCAACTCATCATTGCTAATCGACTGGTACTGAATGAAATTTTTGTTGATTTGCTCAACAACAGGCGAAATCTTTTTAACGTCTTTTTCAGATTTGCTGCCGCCAAACATTTTTGATAAGAACTCGAACATATCTTTTGCGTATATTTTTATAAAGTTTGTATCCCTTCAAAAACAGTGCTATACCTGTTTTAAGCCATTTTGACAGCTCTCTACGAGCGGGGTGCAAAGATACGGAACTTTAGGGTTTGTCGTTCGATGTTCAGATCTTTGCATGTGAGCCCTTGACTATTAACTATTAACTAATTAGCGCTAAGTTTGTAGCTAATTTATGGATGGAAATAACGGAAAAAAAGCCTGGTCTGTTTTAAAACCGCTGTTAAAAGTTGGCTTTACCATTCTTGCGCTGTGGCTGGTATACACAAAAGTGGATATTGCTGCATTGCAACGGTTATGGAAGGAGGCCAATCCCTGGTGGCTGGGGCCGGCTGTTACCGCCTTTGTAATTTGCCAATTGGTTACTTCTGTGCGGTTGCTTCATTTTTTCCATAATATAGGATTACCCATCAGCGCGCGCTCCAATTTCCGGTTATACCTTTTGGGGATGTTTTATAATCTTTTTTTGCCCGGGGGGATCGGGGGCGATGGCTATAAGATCATTGTACTAAAACAACGTTATCCTTTCACTACGCGTAAAGAAGTTTTTTCGGCTGTTTTCTTCGACCGCCTGAGTGGCTTGTGGGCGCTATGTTTACTGGTAGCATTATTCAGCACGGTGTTGCCGCGTATTCAGCAATACAGCCGGTGGATCCTGCCGGCAGTAGCGGTGGGTACGGTTATATACTATGGCGTGCTGCGCCGTTTTTTTAAAAAGATAAGCCAGCATTTTGTCAGGATACATTTAATAGCATTGGGTACGCAGTTGCTCCAGTTGGTAACCGTAGCTTTTATTTTAAAAGCCCTGGGATGCTCAGCAAGCTACTGGCCTTATTTTGTCATTTTTCTGGCTTCTTCGCTGGCATCGTTGTTCCCGTTCAGCATAGGGGGATTGGGCGCACGGGAAGTAGTCATTGTTTGGGGGGCCACTACCCTGGGGCTTGATAAAGACCTTGCTGTTTCTATAAGTCTTAGTTTTTATATTATTACCATGACAATGGCGCTTACGGCCATCCCTGTTTTATTCAGAAAAGAACAGGTGCAGCCGGAGGCAGCCAGTGAACAAACGACAAATGCCTGATATGACCAAACGAAAGCATACAATTGAATGGGGCTATTACGCCGTATTGGCTTATCGCCTGGCCCTGGTGCTGCTGCTGTTTTTGATTTGCAGATTCCTCTTCTACTTTTTGAACAAAGGATTATTCCCGGACATTGTTTTGAGCGACTGGGGGAAGCTGCTACAGGGCGGGCTGGTTTTTGATGTGGCCGCGCTCTTTTACTGGAACAGCCTGATGATCGTATTGATGACCGTGCCGGTTCCTTATTCGATCCGGACTGGCAAGGGATATCAAAAATGGGTTCGATGGGTTTTTTATGTGTCTAACGGAGTAGCGTTATTATTAAATGCTATCGATTTTATTTATTATCGCTTTACGCTGAAGCGGACCACCACTACCGTGTTTAACGAATTTTCGCATGAACAGAATACGGGCAGCCTCGCGTTGCATTTTTTGATTACGTACTGGTATGTTGTGCTGTTGTTTGCTGCATTGCTGGTGTTGATGGTGTGGCTGTATAACAGGGTAACGATCCGGGAACGCCGCTGGCCACTTTCGAAACGAACCTATTATATTACGGCGTCATTGGTGTTTATTGCAAGTATTGTATTAGCCATTGGCGGCATTAGGGGCGGGTATAAGCACAGCACGCGTCCCATTACCATAAACGATGCTGGCGAATACGTGAAGCGCCCGCATGAAGTGTATCTTGTGTTGAACACCCCGTTTGTTTTTATACGTACTATTGGCGTTAAACCTTTAAAAGAACTGCATTATTTTTCGGATGCGGAATTGGAGCAAATTTATACGCCGCTGCATTATCCCAAAGACAGTCTGCCTTTTGTCCGAAAGAACGTCGTGGTTATTATTTTAGAGAGTTTTGGTAAGGAATCGATTGGGTTTTACAACAAGGATCTGGATAACGGCACCTATTCGGGATTTACGCCTTTTCTTGATTCGCTGGCGTCGGTGAGCAAGGTTTATTGGAATTCATTTGCCAACGGGCGTAAGTCGATCGAAGCCATTCCTTCGTTATTGGCCAGTATTCCCGGCGGCCAGGATCCGTTTGTATTGACGCCTTTTGTTTCGGACAGCACCAAGAGTTTGCCCCGTTTGCTTGCCGAAAAAGGATATCATACTTCGTTCTTTCATGGCGCGCCTAACGGGTCGATGGGCTTTTTGTCGTATACTAAAATGATCGGCATCGAACATTATTTTGGTAAAAGCGAGTATAATAATGATGCCGATTATGATGGCATCTGGGGCATCTGGGACGAACCTTTTTTCCAGTTTTTTGAACAAAAACTCAGCGGCTTCCCGCAGCCTTTTTTTTCCAGCATATTTTCGGTTTCCTCGCATGACCCGTTTAAAGTGCCGGCGCAATATACCGGTGTCTTTAAAAAAGGGCCGTTGCCGGTTATGGAATGTATCGGGTATACTGATATGGCCTTGCGCAAATTCTTTGCAAAGGCGCAGCAGCAGCCCTGGTTTAAGAATACTTTATTTGTGATTTCTGCGGATCATGCAACAGTTACCTATCACCCGGAATACAAGAATGCCTGGGGCGATTATGCCATCCCCATTCTTTTGTATGCGCCGGGCGACAGCAGTTTCCGCGGTGTGGACCCCGGAGTGATCCAGCAATTGGATGTGATGCCAACGGTACTGGATTACCTGCATTATGATAAACCTTACCTGGCATTTGGCGAAAGCGTATTGCACCGGTCAGGGCCCGGGTTTGCCTACCAGTATTCGGGTGGCTACCGCTGGATCAATGGCACGAACCTGCTTTTCTTTGACGGAAATAAAGCCACGGGTCTGTTTAACTACAAAGCGGACCCGTTGATGAAAAAAGATATCTTCAAAGATTCGGCGCAGTTGGTACCCGGTATGGAACAGCAGCTTAAGGCTTTTATACAGCAGTATAATAACCGTATTATCAGGAATCAGTTGATTGCGCCTGGCAAATAATGATGGCAGGTCGGAACAAAGCTTTCAATTGTTTTTGGAACGTCAATGTCATTACATTAAAAAGTTGCGTTGCTCCGTCAGGAGCCGCGTGTTTATAGCATGTTTGGGGCAGAAGATCAGGGCTCCATCGGAGCCTCGTGTTTTACGCGGCGCCTAACGGAGCCGCCCTCTTAAACGAAAAATCATTCTACAAACACAGTGCTCCTACGGAGCCAAATTGAAAGGGAACAGAATAGGATAAACAAAAAGTTGCAGAATACTCACTACTTCACCTTAATAACATAAAAATTACTCGCGAAATTACCGGGGATAAATCCGTTTACAATAGAGAACAGGAGTCTGTAGGCGCCCGGTTTCTCCGGCGTTGTTACTGGTATCCGGATCCGCATGCTGGCACCCGGCGCCAGGGATTTGTGTGGGATTATGAAATGCTGATCGGAATTGATAAAATTATATTTCTCTATAAAAAATGCGTAATCGATAAAAAGTTTGGGATCAGGCGTGATGGCTGCCGTTCCTTTATTGCTAAGCGTTATCGTTAATAGCAACGTCTGCCCTGGTTGCGCAGTTTCAGGTGCATGCTCCAATGCTATTCTCAAAGGCTGTATACACACATAACGGTCTATCGGCAGTAAACGCCCGGAATTATATTCGTTTTTAATGGTGGTACCTGAACCTGGCAGCAGCTTGTCGTTTTGTGTGTAATACAAAACGGGCTGCCCGTCAAGAAAGCAATCCGTGGCAATATTGAAATGGGTTTTGCGGTAGCCTTTGTCGTTATAGCCGAAGGTTTGCGCATCAGGGTGATAATATTGATACAGGGACGGAAGCGCATAGGAGCTGGCGAAGACAACGGGTGTTTTGCCGGCTGTGGAATAAACCTGGTCTGCCCATGTTTTTGCATAAGAAAACGAACGGAAATGTTCAATAAGATTAGCTGGCCCATCCGGGATAAGAAAAATAATACGTGCCAGCAGGATCAGGCCTATGTTCACGTATGCGATCTTAAAGAAAATGGTTTTGAACCGTTCCGTGCCATTAACCAGCAGCAACAGGAACAAAGCAATATAGGAAACGCCTGCGATCAGCGTCCAGTGCGGTTCTACCGTGTTTTTAAAAGAAGATATCAGAAAGAATCCGATAGTGCCGGCAAACATAAAGACGTGTGCCCGCATCAGCCGGTCTTTTATTTTTAGTTTTCCTATAACGATAAAGAATACCACGGAGGTCAGGGGCCCCCAGATCAATAGCTGGCCCAGCAGGTAGTCGGTGGTAAAGCTGAACTCGTATTGCTTGGCAATGCGTTCCACCAGGTGAAAACGGACGGTGGCCCAGTCGTGATTATACTGCCAGTACAGGTAGGGCAAAAACAATAAGGTCACCAATGCCACGATCAGCCAGAAATATTTATTAAGGAGCAACCGCGGGTTGGAAAGTACTACAAAACCTACCAGCAAAATACCATGGTATTTGCTGTAGAACATCCCGGTTATAGCGATGACCAGCCACAGGCTGTTGCCAAAGTTTTCTTTTTCGAGAAAATACTTATAGCGCCAGAAGAACAGGGCGGCAAAGAAAAACAGGCAGGCATCGGGGGTGGTTATAAAAGCATATACATTTAACACCAGGGTGGCGGCATATACAATGATGAACCATTTTAGTTTTTGCAGATATGCTGGCAGGCCTTTATAAATAAGGCCAATCGTTAGTGTCGATAAAAGGATCGTGCCCAGTCTTGTAAATAGAAATCCATGCCCAAAGCTTTCCCCCAACCGGATGGAAAGGGCCACCATGGGTGGATGATCAAAATAGCTCCATTGCAGTTTTCGAGATAAAAGCCAGTAATAAGCCTCATCACCATCTAAACCCATAAAAGCGGCCTGGATGCAATTGATAACAAACCAGGCAAGCATAAAGCCGAGAAGAATGCGCTGCTCATTTTTGGCGCCCCCGGGGGCTGCAGACCCTCTATTTAGTTCGGCAACGCTACTGCTGCCTGCTGATTCGCTCATATATGCTGATCGGTTTATGCGAAAATACTAAATGAGGCTGATACCGTATTTTAAGGATCGGTTAAGTGTTGACGGCAACGGATCTTTTTGCCACTAACAGGCAAACAATCACTTTCCGTTTTAATGGCTGTAACCCAATATAACGCTTGTAGCAATGATGGCGATAACAATTAAGGTGATGGCCACGTACAAATAATCCTTCTCCGCAAGGAAAGAGAATAAGGACAACACCAACCGCAGGGCGGGGGTTAAAAAAAGGATAATAATGCCTGCAAAGATGATTGACCTGCCGCTGCCGGCTTTCAGGCCTTCAACAATTTCTTTAGCCAATTGCCCCAGGTTTTTGTCCTGTTCAATAAACTGTTCGTAGTGCACGGTTTCATGGGCATGCCGGCTCAAATAAAAGCCACCACCTATCGCAGCTACGGTTAGTGCCAGCAACACGCCGTAACGTAGCAGGTTGCCGATGATCGTTTGTAAAGTTTTATCTGTAAAATTATTTTTTTGCATAAGGATTACATTTTACCAAAAAGACCGTTGTAGATCATATTTATTGCCAACAGCAAAATAAGAATGGCAAAGAAAAGCCGCAATTTTTGAGGGTTAGACCGCAGGAGGATACGGGAGCCGGTCATGGAGCCAAACAACACGCCAATCATTGTAGGCATGCAAATAGCGGGCTGAATATATCCTTTTTGTAAATAGATAACGGTGCTGGCGATGGCGGTAACACCCATCATAAAATTGCTGGTGGTGGTAGATACCTTAAAGGGGATTTTCATGATATTGTCCATGGCAATAACTTTAAAAGCCCCTGATCCAATGCCTAAAAGTCCTGACATCATGCCGGCCAATCCCATCATGCCAAAGCCGCCCAGCACGTTTTTTGTTCCGTATGCGATTGGCTTGCCGTTTTCATCGGGATAACTGCCGTTTAATTTCAGTTTTTGCGCCAGGGGGCTGGAACGGGTCAGCAGATGCTCTTCTTTTTTTCTTAAGGAATTGATAGAAGAGAAGATGAGCGTTAAGCCAAAGAGCACGGCTATTAACGAGCCGGGAGCAATGGAAGCGATCAGGGCTCCTGATACAGCCCCCAGCGTGGTGGCTATTTCAAGGAAAATACCCAGCCGCATATTGGTGATGCCCTCTCTTACATAGGCCGCGGCAGATCCGGAGGAAGTGGCAATTACGGAAACCAGCGCCGCACCAATAGCGTAATGGATATCTACCCCCAGGCCGATCGTTAAAAGCGGAATGATGATGATGCCGCCGCCCAGTCCCGATAAAGAACCGATCGTTCCGGCAGCAAAGGCGCCCGCAAACATGATCAATGTAAATAGCAATACTGTCATCTTCCTTTATTTATTCTACAAAAAAAATGGGGTTTTAACTAACCCCATTTACTTCAACTTCTTTATTTATTTTTTGTATCAGCCCCTGTAACACTTTACCCGGCCCCGCCTCCGTAAATCGGGTTGCGCCATTGGCGATCATTTCCTGTACGCTTTGGGTCCATCGTACCGCACCGGTCAATTGAGCAATAAGGTTGACCTTGATCTCCTCCTTATCCATAACAGGCTTGGCAACCACATTCTGATAGATCGGGCAGGCCGGTTGGTGAAACGATGTTTTTTCAATGGCCGCCTGCAATTCCTTGCGTGCCGGCTCCATCAGCGGGGAATGAAAGGCGCCGCCCACCGGCAATATCAGCGCCCGCTTGGCGCCTGCAGCTTTCATACGCTCCACGGCAATGTTAATGCCGTTTAAGGTGCCGCTGATTACGAGCTGCCCGGGGCAGTTGTAATTGGCAGGAACTACTATTTCACCTGTTTCCTTCTGTATCGCTTTGCAGATCTCTTCAACTTTTTCATCAGGAAGGTTCAGAACAGCCGCCATCGTGGAAGGTTGCAGCTCACAGGCTTTTTGCATGGCATTAGCCCGTACGGCTACCAGTTGCAGTGCATCTTCAAATGCCAGAACGTTATTCGCCACCAGGGCGGAAAACTCACCCAGCGAATGCCCGGCTACCATGTCCGGGTTATTATCTTCCATTGCTTTATAGGCAACGATCGAGTGCAGAAATACCGCCGGCTGTGTGACTTTTGTCTCCTTCAGCTCATCGGCTGTGCCGTTAAACATAATATCGGAAATGCGAAACCCTAATACTTCATTACCCTGCTCAAAAAGTCTTTTTGCAAAAGTGCTGTTTTCATAGTGCTCTTTTCCCATCCCCGTAAACTGCGATCCCTGCCCGGGAAATACCACTGCATGCTTCATATTCACTAAATTTATTTTGGTTGTTTTAACTTAAACGTGCGCTGATCAGTTTCATAAACTCACTCCGGGTGGAATCCTTTTCAAACTCCCCGAAGAATGCCGAGGTGGTCGTTTCCGAGTTTTGCTTCTGCACACCGCGCATCATCATACACAGGTGTTTGGCTTCTATCACCACGGCAACACCCAGCGGGTTCAGCGTTTCTTTAATAGCATTCATAATTTGTACGGTCAGGCGCTCCTGTACCTGCAACCGGTGCGAAAATACATCTACTACCCGCGCTATTTTACTCAAACCGGTGATCCACCCGTTGGGGATATAAGCCACATGCGCTTTTCCAAAAAAAGGCAGCATATGATGTTCGCAAAGACTGTACAGTTCAATATCCTTTACGATGATCATTTCACTTACCTCCTCATGAAATTTGGCGGAATTAATGATGGCATGCGCATCCATATAATACCCCTGGGTAAGCACCTGCATGGCCTTGGCCACCCGCTCGGGCGTTTTCAGCAGGCCTTCACGCTCCGGATCTTCACCGAGGTGCGCAATAACACTTTGGTAGTTCCCGATCAGGGCATTGGTTACCGTTTCATCATATTGTTCTGTTCTTTTATATGCCATGCTCCTGATAATTTAATTTCAAGCCGGATATTCAACAAAATTTCTTGGCGTTTCATACAAACGGATCTGTAAATCATGCTCCGGGTTAATATGCGGCCGCAAAATAGTATAAATAACGATCGCAATATTTTCAGCGGTCGGATTCATCGTTTTAAATACTTCAGTATCCAGGTTCAGGTTGCGATGATCGAACTGTTCTAACACCTCCTTATTTACCAGGGCGCTCAGTTGTTTCATATCCATTACAAACCCTGTTACCGGGTCCACTTCCCCCGTAACTTTTATTTCCAGTTCATAATTATGACCGTGATAATGAGGAAGCGAACATTTGCCAAAAACCTTTTCATTGGTAGCATCATCCCACGCAGGGTTAAATAACCGGTGCGCAGCGTTGAAATGTTCTCTTCTGAAAACAGCGACCTTCATATTGGATAAACGTAAGTAGCAAACTTAACCAAAATACTCCACATAAATTCTTGGGGTTTCATAGAGTTTTATGCAATGTAACAACACGCCCTGGGGTAAATGCGGCGCAAGCTCCTTCCAGATGCCAATGGCCAGGTTCTCGGTACTGCACAATTTCCCTTTCATAAAATCAACATCCTCATTCAGGTTCCTGTGGTCCAACTGCTCTATTACCCGCTCTTTGATCAGCTCACTCAGCTTTTTTACATCATATACAAAACCGGTATCCGGATCTGGATCCCCTTTTATGGTTATATAAAGTTCATAGTTATGGCCATGCCAGTTTTTATTGGCACATTTTCCAAACACCTGCTCATTTTGTTCTTCTGACCAATTGGGATTGAAGAGTTTATGCGCGGCATTAAAATGTTCTATTCGCGTGAGATATACCATAGAGGCTGCAAAATTATCGTTTTTTAAGAAGATAAGGAGCGTTAATTATTTTAAATGAGGCAGCTTTGGTAAATTTGCCGGGCAGCAAACAATCTTTTTGATTGTTTTATTGTTAACGTATTATGAATGTATTAGTTGTAGCAGCAACAAAACTGGAGATCCCGCAGGTGTTGCAATTTTCAAAAAAACAGCCGGCCGTTGATGTTTTAATAACGGGAATCGGGGAAGTAGCTACCACTTATGCGATTACACAGGCACTGGCCAGGAAAAAATATGAGTTGCTGTTGCAGGTAGGGATCGCCGGTAGCTTTTCCAGAATAATGCCCTTAGGATCGGCAGTGGTAGTAGGTGCTGATTGTTTTGGCGACCTGGGTGTGTTTGAAGGGAAAGCGTTTCGTTCCGTTTTCGACCTGGGACTTACCTTGCCGAACGAAAAGCCTTTTAACCAGGGAGCGTTGCAAAATCCTCATAAACGCCTGTTAAAGGATACCGGGCTGCCGGTAGTAAAGGGGGTAACTGTAAACGAGATAACAACAAACAAAAAGACAAGGGATTATTTTGCGGGGAAATTGGAGGCGGTTGTTGAATCGATGGAAGGCGCTGCCTTTCATTATGTGGCGCTTAAAGAAAAAATACCCTTTCTCCAGTTGAGAACGATCTCAAACTATGTGGGGGAACGGGATAAAACAAAATGGAAATTAAAGGAGTCTGTCGACGTGCTGAATAAAACTGCAGAACAGTTCTTAGTACGCCTGACAAAAAAAGTACACGAATGAAATTAAGAATTGGGTTTTCCCCCTGTCCGAATGATACATTTATTTTTGATGCGCTGGTAAATGGTCAAATTGATACGGGGGACCTTGAATTTGAAACGGTATTGGAGGATGTGGAAACGCTTAACCGATGGGCACTGGAAGGGAAACTGGATATTACTAAACTTAGCTTTCCCGCTTACTTTAAAACGGCGGGTCATTATGAGTTGCTCAGGGCCGGCAGTGCGTTAGGAAAAGGGGTGGGGCCATTGCTGATCGCTAATAGCAATAAAAAGTTTGCTGAAGCCGATATAAACAAGGCAAAAATACTGTTACCCGGCATTAACACCACGGCTCATTTATTATTTAGCTTCGCCTACCCCAATGCAAAAAATAAAACCTTTGGTGTTTTTCATGAGATAGAAGATGGGGTAAAAAGCGGCGATGCAGATCTGGGGGTCATTATTCATGAGAACCGCTTTACCTACCAGGACAAAGGACTTTTTAAGGTGACCGACCTGGGAGAATACTGGGAAACAAAGATGAAGGCACCTATTCCACTAGGGGGGATCGTGATAAGAAAAGACCTGGGCAGGGGATTGTATAATGAAGTGAACGCGCTGATAAAAGAAAGCCTCGAGCATTCCTTTACTAATTACCCGGCGATTACCGAATATGTAAAAGAGCATGCCCAGGCGATGAGTGAAACGGTGATGCGCAAGCATATTGACCTTTATGTAAATGACTATAGTCTTGATCTGGGTGCAGACGGCAGTAAAGCGGTGGAAACACTTTCGGGAGTGTACCAGAAAATAGCTGCTGCGAGTGAAGCATAAGGCGCAGGGATAGTTGCGCTGATCCGCTCGTTCTCCGCGATCTATTGCTATAATAAATCATAAACGCTATCCAAAAGGATCCCTGCCTTTTGTGAAAAATTGCCTGCGGGTAAGTGTATCGGCATATATACGATCGTCAAGTTGCTGCACCCGTTGAACACCTCTTAATGCATTGGTAAGAAAAATTTCGTCGGCCTCTTTGAGCATTTCAATAGTACAGGATTGCTCCCGGATTAACGGATCCTGTTCCAGTAAAAAAGACCGGAAAACGCCCGCAATACATCCATCCTGCAAAGGCGGCGTTGCGGTTATTCCATCTTTTATCCAGAACATATTTGAAATGATCGATTCAATAATTTGCCCGCCGGTATTCAGGATCAGGCAGTCGTTCAGGCCCCGTTCGGTGCAATATTGACCCGCCCTGCTGTAAATAAAAGCGCTTGATAATTTCAGGGAGGAATAAGGCGAGGCTTCTTTTTGCAGTTCCCGGTACAGCCCTAATTTCAGGCCGGAGGCTGCCGTTTGTGGTGTGTAAGCGGTTGCCTCGATCAGGTAATGCAAGGCAGTATGCTCAAACAGGGTACCTTCCCCATGCGAAAAGGAAAGGCGCACTCTCGCATTGTTACTGCAATTATTTAAGGCGCATAATTCCAGGATCTGGCCGAATAAAGCATCAAGGGAAACCGGTAATTCATATCGCAACAGCATCAGGCTTTTTTCGATGCGGGCCTTGTGAAATACATGTAAGGGGATCTTCCCGTTAAAAACCCTTATGGTTTCGAAAAAACCATCGCCATAGCGATAACCTTTATTCGCCGCATGAATAACGGGATCAGTTGCCGTTGCAAATTTTCCATTAACACATAAAAAGTTCATAAGGCATTTTACTTGGAATAATTCCACCAAATAGATATACTGGGTTGGCCGCTTTCAAGAATACATACACGTTGAAATACATAAGTTTTTATGTTTCCTGTTTTATGATCAAACGCTGTGTGCCTATGCGGTTTATATTTGGTGATAATGATCATCTGTTATTTGATGGCCTGCGCCGCTCTTGCGGAGTCGGAAGTGTTAGGCCGAAGCCCCTGTTCTTTGGTTTGCCGGCTCTTTATCGAATCCAGCATCGCGATGTAAACATCCGGTCGCTGTTGATAGTAATCAAGACTGTTAAAGAACTCTTTTTTGGTTACTTTGTGCAAGCTGAATATTTTGTTAAGCACTTCCTGGTTAACCGCCGCGCGATTAAGTTGCGGATATTTATAGTATATGTTACTGTTAACGAAATCACTCCCTTTCGCAACATCCCACAATACGGCTTCCATCTTGTCCTGCGGCAAAATTCCTTTTGGGCGCCCGCAGGCGGTCATCAGAAAAAAGCCCACAGATAGCGCCAAAACTCGTTTTATAAAAATAGGTTGCTGCATTTTTTAAACTGTTTGAACTGCATGGTCGTGTAATACCGCGTCAATAATATCCCGCGCAATTTCATTTTTTGATTTTGTATCGAAGGAGTATTTTTCGCCCTTCCCCGAATAGATGGTTATTTTGTTGCTGTCTGCGCCAAATGCAACGCCGTCATTTAAAGAATTCATTATGATGTAATCGGCGTTTTTTTTCCTAAGCTTCTCCAATGCGTTGACTTCCTCGTTATTGGTCTCCAGCGCAAAGCCCACCAATAATTGGTGTGCCGATTTGAGAGCGCCCAGACTGGCAAGAATGTCTTTGGTTTTTACCAGGTTCAGGTCCAGGCCGCCCTCCTGTTTTTTTATTTTAATATCGCTTACCCGGGCAGGCCGGTAATCCGCAACAGCAGCGGCCATTATTGCAATATCGCTTGTTTTAAAATGCTCCAGGCATGCCTGGTACATTTCTTCGGCGGCAATAACGTTTATCACCGTAATGCCCAGCAGGTCCTGTTTCAGGATCTCAGGGGCAGGCCCCAGTACCAGGGTTACATCGGCCCCGCGCCGCCGGCATTCGATGGCGAGCGCATAGCCCATTTTCCCGGAAGAATGATTGCCGATAAAACGCACCGGGTCAATCGCCTCATGCGTTGGGCCGGCAGTGATCAATATTTTTTTCCCGGAGAGATCCTGTTGTTGCCTGGCGGCGAAAAAAGCCTCTATATACCGGATGATCTGCTCCGGTTCTTCCATCCGCCCCTCGCCAATAAGCCCACTGGCCAGTTCGCCATGATGGGGCGCCAACACTATATTGCCAAACGATTTTATAGTTTCGATATTTTTCTTTGTGGCGGGATGTTGCCACATGTCTTCATCCATTGCAGGCGAAACCATCACCGGGCAGGTTGCCGAAAGATACACCGATAACAATAGGTTATCGCAATGCCCGTTTGCCATTTTTGCAAGCGTATTGCAGCTCAGCGGGGCAATAAGCAGCAGATCGGCCCACCGGCCCAATGCCACGTGGTTGGCCCAGGTATTACCGGTGGCCAAATCCGTCAATACTTCTTTTTTTGAAAGAGTAGCAAGGGTGAGCGGTGTAACAAATTCTTTTGCTGCAGGGGTCATGATAACCTGCACTTCGGCTTTTGCTTTCACCAGCAGCCGTACCAGGTGCACTATTTTATACGCCGCAATGCTGCCGCTGACGCCAATGAGTATTTTTTTTCCTGCAAACATTTTTCAAAAATACGCTTTCAATATTGAATATTCATCTCCCCAAAACTGCCAATGAACAAAATCAAAAAATATAAACAACTATTCCCGTCTTCCCGCTTTACCGGCAAAAACGCTTTTAGTAACGGATTAAAAACAAAAAAACCACAGCAAACCATGTTCACTGTGGTAACTATTTATAAAATAATGTATTGCAACTAGCTGAACAATTCGTCCTCTGCTTTACGATAGTAGATCTTATCATCTAAAAATTCCTGGGTAGCCAACAGTGCCGGGTTCGGCATTCTTTCATAAGCCCGGGAAATCTCGATCTGCTCTTTATTTTCGTGAATCTCTTCCAGTGTATCGGTGTGACTGGCAAATTCATCCAGTTTATTATGCAACTCTTCTTTGATGGAAATATTGATCTGATTGGCACGTTTGGCAACAATGGAAATAGACTCGTAAATATTACCCGTCTTGTTTTTTATTTCCTGCAGGCTTTTTGTTTCAACACTGCTGGGGGTGCCTACGCTAAGATGCCTTCTTAATTTGCTCATTATGATTTAATTTTTGTATTTGTGAATTGGAAAGTTCCGAGTATTTCTCAACATCAGCCTTATATTTACTATCTGGGAACCGGTCTAAAAATTCCTGGCATTTGGTAACTACATCGGTAAAACGCTCTGCCTTTTTATCCATAACACTTGCTTCTGCAAATTGATAATAAGCTTTTACAGACTGGAGTTTGTATTCATCTGCATTGCTGGATTCAGGAAAGTTTTCAAGCAAAGTAGCAAAACTTACACCGGCAGCCCGGTAGTAGCCCATGTCGTAATAAAGCTTTGCGCTCTTATAATCTTTAAGTTCTTTTTTCTTCCATAATTCTTCCACAATCCGGTTGGCATCTGCCAGGCGCACGGAATTCGGATGGGTGTTAATAAAGGTCTGCATCGCGCCAATTGCCTTATTGGTATTGGTTTGATCCAATTCCGCTTTTGGAGACTGCAGGTAAAAGAGATAGGCCCTCATGTATTCCATTTCTTCATACTTGGGGCTATTGGGAAAGCTTTCCAGGAAGGTCTTGAAATAGTTTTCCGCCATGGTATAATCCTTCTGGTAATACGCGGCGTACGCATACTTATAATAAATATCCTGGTATTGCGGTGTTGTTTTATAATAGGGGAGAATGTCTTCGTATACCTGCTGGGCTTTCCCGTATTTCTTTTTTGCATAAAAATCCTCCGCCATTTTCAGCTTGTAGGCGGGATCTTTACTTTTTAAAATTTTATTCATGCCGGGCCCGCAGGACGACAAAAAGAACAACGTAAAAATGAATACGAAAAATCTCATAAAGTGTGCAAAGTTAACTATAACCCTGCAAATATTAATAAAAACCTTAGCCACTCAAAAAATGAGTAGTTAAGTTTTTGATAAAGAGGCTGGTGCGGTATTATTTCCCGTGGGATGCCGATAAAAACTGATCCAGCGCCGTGATCATGCTGGGCGTTTTGGGCGAAGGTGCCGTTATAACCGGTTTTAAACCGGCTTTTAGCGCAGCATCCTTGGTGTTGTCTCCAAAAGTGCCGATCACCGTTTTATCCTGCTTAAATTCAGGGAAATTGTCAAACCAGCTTTTAATGCCGCTGGGAGTAAAAAAGCAAAGGACGTCAAATTTTTTGCTTTCAAGCGTCTTTTTTACGTCATTGCTCCTTGTACGGTACATAAAAGCGAGATCAAAAGTGCATTCATGCTGCTTTAACCAGCTTATTATTTCATTATCTTGTTGATTCTCAGAGCAAACGTATAAAAAATTGAGATTCTCTTTGTGTTTATTGATCACATCCAGCAGGCTTTTATTGCTGCCGTCCGCCCCGTAAAAAACTTTTCGTTTGCGGTAAAGGATAAATTTTTGCAGGTACAGCGCAACGGCTTCCGTAATGCAAAAATATTTGGTATCCTGCGAAACGCTTATTTTCATTTCCTCACAGGTTCTAAAGAAATGATCGATAGCGTTCCTGCTGGTGAAAATGACGCCGGTATAAGTAGCAATGCTGATCTTTTGCCGTCTGAAGTCTTTTCCGGAAATAGGTTCCAGCGCAATCAGGGCCTCAAAATCGAGCGTAACATCGTATTTCTTTTCAAGATCGAAATAAGGTGATTTTTCGGTCTTCGGTCTTGGCTGGCTGATGAGTATGTTCTTAACTTTTCCAGCGTCGCGTTTCGAAAGGGGTTTCGTTGCTAAGTTACTTGACATTAAATTTCCTAAATTGGGTGCAAAGGTAAACTATTCTATTTTAAAAAAAGTAAAATAAACTTATAGATAACAAACGCCGGCAATAACTCAAATGCGGCAAAGTACAAAAGAAAATGCAGCAGGTTGATGCGTTTGTTTTTTTGTACCATTTGTACGGTCACCAAAAAGCGATAAAGGAATAAAGCACCCAACATCACCCAGCTCAGGGCCCAGGTGATCGTTTTTATTCCCGTTCCGCCCAATGCCACAATTATAATTACCGGTAGCAGAAAAAGCGTGATGATCTTATTTACCAAAAAAATAAGAAAGATATAGGCATCGGTCAGATTTTGCATATTGAACAGCCAGCCGATGAGTTTTAACAAAAAGAATTTTGCCAGATAGATGAAAGCAATAAAAATCACCGCCACACTAAAGAGCTGCCATATGGGGTAATCTATTTTCTTTAAAGGCAACTGCTGCGACAGTAAGGTGAGATAAAAACCTGCAACCAGTGTAAATAAAATGTTGAATAAAAAAGAGGGTAGCGTATCCTGACTTAATTGTTGCTGCAATTGCCGTTGCTTTAGCGTACGCTTAAAGAACAGCGTGGTAAGGTCCTCAAAATATTTGGAAAAGGAGGTCTTAAAGCCTGCAAACAATAGTAAAATACCTGCCAGGGTATAGAAATAAATCTCTTTTCCGGGATGTGGCGCACGTATGCTATAGGGTGTGATAATGGGCTTTTCGGCCATTGCAAAGTAGGGGTGTTTGGAAAGGATCTTCCAGTAAAGCCTGTAATTATGGATCAACTCGGCCAGTTGCCTGTTCTTTTGCAGGCTATCGGCTATTGCCGCTTTAAGTTTTGCCGAATCGACCGCCTGCGTCGTGTCCTTTCGATGATGGATGGCGATGGAGGGGGTCGTTTTTGACAGCGAGTCCTTTTTTATATGGTGCGGGCGCGCCGTTGCCGGGACCAGTCCTTTTTTTAAGGATGTTGAATCGCGCCGCAACTTATGCGGTTGCGGGCTATCTGCCAGTTTTTTTGCAGTAAGCGAGTCCTGCGGTAATACAGGTTTTGCACGCTTTTTATGAACCGGCTTTACAGCATGTTTTGTTGTATCGTTTTTGGGCAACAACACATTTCTTTTCGTTTCACTGTCTCCGGTTACTTCCTTTTTTTTAGGGGTCGATTTCGTTGCCGTTTTTGATGAAGACTCGCCCGGAACTGCTTTCCGGGTTGCCGGTTTTGTGGTTGATTGACCTTTAGTTGCTTTTTGCGTTGCCGGTTTTGACGATTGTTCTTTTTCTTTAACCGGTTTTTGTGTTACCGTCTTGTTGTCGGTCTGTTTGGCTGCCGGCTTTTTTTGTGCCGGCTTTGCTTTCGGTTTGGCTGTTTGCGAGCGGTGTTTTACACTATCTTTCGTCTGCGCCTGCAAACTGCTTCCAAAAAAGAGGGTACAAAATAATATGATCAATATCCGGGTCAACCTACAATGCCTTTCTGCAAAAATAGTACCCCTGTGTTAATAAAATTGAAAAAGATGCGGGACTGTGGCGTGAACGCATGCAAAGCCGCGAATGCACGAATAATTAGCTATTCGTGCATTCTGTACAACAAAACCGTTGAAATTAATTTTTTTGGCCCGCAGATTTACGCATCCCGGTAGCTATGGCATGTGCGTCAAGATAAAGAACACAATTCAGGCGCTGTAAGCGCCGCGTGTTTATAGTATTCATGATCATCTACGCAACGCATCGGCTCCGTCAGGTGCCGCGTAAACACGGGGCGTCCTACGGAGCCCGAACAAATGCCATTGCGATTGCTATAAACACAACGCTCCTAACGGAGCGGAAATGGCTCAAATACTGGGTATAGTTGCAGTTCCAGCAGATTGAATCTAGCGCTTAGCTTGACGTACATGCGATAGCTATCGGGACCGCTATCGACGCGGCGCGGATTATCCTTCATTCTTCTGCGATATTCTGCTTCCGATAAATCGGAATGCGGGAGACCTTTTGTCCCGCTGATCTGCCGGGATAAGTTTCGTTGTATCCTTAAATCATGCTGCAACGCAGAACAATCGAATTCGTGGCTGTTATTTAGCTTTTCAAAGGGTTTCCTTCAGCCACCCAAAGAATTCGCGCTGCCAGGTAAGTGCGTTTTGCGGTTTTAAAACCCAATGGTTTTCATCGGGGAAATACAGGAATTTACTTTTAATACCTCTTAACTGTGCGGCCTGGAAAGCGCCTTGTCCCTGCTCAATGGGCACGCGATAATCTTTACCTCCCTGAACGATCATAATAGGGGTATCCCAATTGGCTACGAAATTAGAAGGGGATGCTGCATAGGAGCGCTGGGCCGCAGCATTATTCTTTTCCCAATAATAGCCGCCCTTTTCCCAGTTTTCAAACCACAGCTCGTCAGTAGTGCCCGTCATGCTTACAAAATCAAAAACACCGTCGTGGGCAATAAAAGTTTTAAAACGTTTCTGATGCCGTCCTGCCAGTTCAAAAACTGAAAATCCTCCGAAACTGGCGCCCACAGCGCCACGACGGTCCTTATCAACAAAGGGCTCTTTTGAAATATCATCAATAGCGTCCAGGTAGTCCTGGATCACTTTTCCGCCCCAGTCCTTGCTCACTGCTGCATTCCATTCGGTGCCAAAACCCGGCATCCCGCGTCTTGAGGGAACTACTACTATATATCCTTGTGAGGCGATCAGTTGGAAGTTCCAGCGATAAGAAAAGAATTGTGTGGTTGCCGATTGGGGGCCGCCCTGGCAATATAAGAGTGTCGGGTACTTTTTGTTTTTATCAAAATCCGGCGGATAAACGATCCACTCCATCATTTTTTTATTGTCGGCCGTTTTTATCCAGCGGCGCTCAGACTTCACTTTTGCGATGTTCTGATAGGCATCATCGTTTACATGGGTCAGTTGTGTTAAGCTGCCCGTTTTAATGTTGAGCTTATAGACCTCCGCTGCGCGGGAAATGTCTTCTTTTGCTACGATCAGCTCATCACCCGTCTGGGCAACGATTTTATTAATATCAAAATCTCCCTTTGAAAGCTGCTGAATACGGGGCAGCATGCGGGTTAAGCCGATATCATTAACGCTGAACACCTGTTCTGTTCCGTTTACAGGCGCGATAAAGAACAGGGTCTTTCCGTCATTCCCCCAGATAAAGGACGAAACATTGATCTGGTCATTATGGCCGGTAAGGTTTACGGTATTGCCTTTCGTTTGAACCACCAGGTCATTTTTATCCGCTTCATATCCTGGTGTTTTCATTTGCAGCCAGGCCATTTTACCTTCTTTATTAAAAGCAGGAGATACATCATAGCCTTTATTGCTTTCAGTGAGGTTTTTTGTTTTCCCGGTTTCAATATCGTATTCAAAGATGTCGGTATTGGTGCTTACGGCGTAGGCGGTCCCGAATTCTTTTTTCGTAACATAAATGATCTTTTTGCTATCCGGCGACCAGATAAAATCTTCGTCCCCGCCAAAGGGCTGCTGCGGGCAGAAATAGGGTTCATCCGGCATAATATCTTTTTTTTCTCCCGCTTTGCCATTGGCATAGGGTGCAAAAAACACATGGCTGAGGTTCCCGTCGAACCATTGATCCCAATGACGGTAGTTTAGTGAAGTATATACCTGTGCCGTGGTTTTAGTCAGCTCCGGGTAGATGTCTTTTCCCAATACCTTTTTCAGTTTTACATCGGCATTGCTCAGGATATATTTTCCATCCGGGGAAATGCGGTCGTTATCCGTCAGGTTTGCGATATCGGCAACTTCCGTAGCTGCACCGCCGGCTAGCGGGATAGAATAGTTTTTGGAGTCCATTTTGTTCTCCGAGATGTTGGGGGTGCTTACTTTATAAATGAGCGACTTTTTATCTTTGGTAAGCCCGATGGGACTTACTCTTCCCAGTTTTAAAAGTGTTTCAGGAGACAGTGGTTGCTGTGCATTAGTTTGGAGCATAGAAAATGCAAATAGGGTGATCAATAACTTTTTCATCGGAGAAAATTTGCACAAATGTAGTATTCTTTGTGTATGCTTCAAGGCCATAAGCCGGGAAGGCGGCGAGGCGGTGAATCTGAAGCTGCCGAAAAACAAGACCTGTTTAATCATTGCCGGAGACTTTTTAATCTGTGAAAATCAGGGGAATCTGTGAACCCTGATTAGATTCTTTACCCGGATCCATATCATTTAGTTTAATTTTGACCTTTACAAATAATTTGTTTTGGCTGGTATTTATATTCATATTCCCTTTTGCAAACAAGCCTGTAATTACTGCAACTTTCATTTTGCAACTTCTTTACTTCATAAGGAAGAAATGGTAAAAGCCATTGTCGCAGAAGTGCGCCTGGCGGCGACGAATCGCTTTATTAAGCCTGAGCCCATCGAAACGATTTATTTTGGCGGCGGAACTCCCAGTTTACTGGAGGCGGTTGAAATGGAAGCAATACTTCAGGCAATTTATCAACAACATACAATTTCCGAAAATGCAGAAATAACCCTTGAGGCAAACCCCGATGACTTGAATGACGAAAAGCTAAGGGCATGGAAAGCTGCCGGGGTGAACCGGTTGAGTATCGGCATTCAGTCTTTTTTTGAAGAAGACCTGGTATGGATGCATCGCGCGCACAATGTAGCGCAGGCAAAAGAAGGCGTGCAACTAGCGTTGCGCTATTTTGATAATATAACGATCGACCTGATTTACGGCGTACCGGGGCTCACGGACGAACGCTGGCAACAAAACGTGGAAATGGCTCTGGCGTTTGGGGTGCCGCATCTGTCCTGTTATGCGCTTACGGTGGAACCCAAAACGCCCCTGGATAAGATGATCCGGAGGCATGAAAAGAAAGATGTTGATGGAGGCAAACAATCGGATCAGTTTTTATTGTTGATGCACTGGCTGGAGCAGGCAGGTTACGAACATTATGAGATCTCCAACTTTGCAAGACCGGGTTTTCGCAGTCGCCATAACAGCGCCTACTGGAAAGGAGTGCCTTATTTTGGACTGGGACCTTCGGCACATTCCTTTAACGGGAGGGCACGCAGGTGGAATATTGCCAACAATCAAAAATACATCCAGGCAATTGTTGCGGGACAACTGCCTTTTGAGGAAGAGCGGTTAACGCCGGTTCAAAAAACAAATGAGCTGATCATGATTGCCCTGCGGACTGCTGAGGGAATTGACACTACCCGGTTTGCGGAAGATGAAAAACTGCAGGTGCTACAACAAGCCGGTAAATATTTAGCACGTGGATGGTTATTGCAAACGGACTATTTTCTGCGACTGACGAATGAAGGAAAACTATATGCCGATGGGATTTCTGCCGATCTGTTTTTGGAAGCGTAGAGATCCTTCGACTTCGCTACGCTGCACTGAGGATGACGACGTTCTTTTAAAGAATGGATGGTGTTAGATCAAAAATGCTTCAATCTCCTCAAACCCTTTTGCGGGGGAGAGGCCTTCCCAAAGCATGCGATAAATAGTAGTAGCTATCGGCATTTCAGCGCCCACCGATTTATTGATGGAATAAATGCACTTTGATGCATTGTAGCCTTCCGCTACCATTCTTAATTCCAACTGGGTGGCTTGCACGCTATAGCCCTTGCCGATCATGTTGCCAAAGGTACGATTGCGGCTGTGCAAGGAATAGCAGGTTACCAAAAGATCGCCCAGGTAAACAGAGGCCGAATAATTGGCATATTTTTTTTCCGGGGAAGCAGTGTCTGTATGTTCGCCCACTACTATATGTTCCGCGCCCAGTTTACGCAGGAAGCCGGCCATTTCATCTGCGCTGTTAGCAATGTATACGCTTTGAAAATTGTCTCCATAATCCAGGCCATGCGCGATGCCCGCTCCTAAGGCGTAAATATTTTTTAGCACGGACGCGTATTGTACGCCCAAAATATCCGTATTAACCACCGTGTTGATAAAGGGCGATTTGAAATGCTCCGCTATTTTTAAAGCCATTGATTCGTCAATGCCCGAAAAAGTGAGATAAGAAAGTTTTTCCGCAGCAACTTCTTCCGCATGACAGGGGCCTAATACCGCAAAATAGTTTTGCAGGGGAACCTCGAAGTGCTGTTGCAGGTATTCATTCACCAGCATGTTGGCTTCGGGCAAAATTCCTTTTATTGCCGAAAGGATTTTTTTGTTCTTAAAAGCGGTTGGGGGCAGTTCAGCTAAGGTCGTTCCGATATATGCGGAAGGCGTTGCCAGGATGAGCACATCTGATTTATCTGCAACGGAAGCCAGATCAGTGGTAAGATGCAGCGACTGCGTATTCAAAATAGCTGCGGTCAGGTGTTTCGGATTATGATGCCGTTGTTTGATGAACCCGATGGTAGTATCATTACGCAGGCACCAGTTTACCTTATGTCCGTTATCTGTTAAAATTTTAACCAGGGCTGTTGCCCAACTGCCGCTGCCGGCTACTCCGAATTTTATTGCCAAATGCTAACTGTTTTTGAGCACAAAGGTACTTAATGTCAAATTAATTGTAAGGCAGCGTATGAAATCGTGAGCAATGAAAGGAGAAATGAGAGCTTCCGGTGTTTCACTCCCGATAGCTATCGGGATGATCTTTCACGATTCATCGCCATCAGTTCTTAACGGAGTAAAAAGAGTCTGCCTGTTGGGTACAGGTGATCACCAGGTCGTTAATGCAAACGTGATCAGGAAGAGTAGTGCAATAAAAAATGGTTTCAGCAACATCCGCCGCTGCCAGGGGAATCAGGCCCTCATACACTTTATCGGCTGCGATGCGATCTCCTTTGAAACGTACCATTGAAAATTCGGTATCAGCGGCACCGGGATGGATCGCTGTTACTTTAATGTGATAAGGCAGCAGGTCGATGCGCATGGCATGAGAGAGCGCGTCCACCGCATGTTTGGTGGCACAGTACATATTGCCCTGGGCATATACATATTTAGCAGCAGTGGAACCCAGATTAATAATATGCCCTCTTTTGTGCGGAACCATCAGTTGGGAAACGGCCTGTGCCACATAAGCAAAACCTTTAAGATTGGTATCGACCATGGTATCCCAATCGTCTAAGCCGGCTTTATCAAAATCATCTTTTCCTGCAGCCAGTCCCGCATTATTTATTAATACGTCTATTTTTTTCCATTTTCCCGGGAGGGTATTGATGCTGCCAAGAACAGCATCCCGGTTGCGTACATCAAAATGCAAGGGCAAAACGTCTATGTTGTATTGCGCAGCTAGCTCGGCGGCCAGTTGCTCCAGGCGCTCCAGCCTTCTGCCGGTGATGATCACATCATATTGGTTGGCTGCAAATTTGCGGGCGCATGCAGCACCAAAACCCGCCGTGGCTCCCGTGATAAAAACAATTTTATTCATAGCAAATAGATTTAAAGGGGATGATAAAAAAACACTTTTTGGCCGGTAAGGCGGTAAGTTTTAAAAAGTTGAGCGGCAATTTTTCCGGCATCCGGGCTTCCAGGCTTTTGATGGCCCCATTTAGTAATGCAAAGGAACGGATCAACTATTTTAGGCTCATTAAAAAGGCTTCGATAGCAGCATTTGCTGCTGCCGGTTCCTCCAGCATGCCCATATGGCCTGATTGGTGAAGCACATTGATATGGGAAATACGCGGCATGGAAGCTTGTTTCAGAATATCTTCGAAAGAAATGACGTTGTCCTTTTCACCAATAATAAAGAGCACAGGGAGCTCTGTCTTCGAAAACAGGTCGATATGCTCCGGCCGGGCGATCATGGCTTCATAGTAGGCCTTCAGCGCCGCTTTTGAAAAATGGGGCAGCGATTCAGTGAAAGAGGGTATCAATCCGGGATTTTGTTCTTTTGTTGTATCGGAAAAGAGATTCGGTATCGTTGTTTCCAGAAAAGCCCGGGCGCCGTTTTTTTCGATAAAGGCAATGCCTTTCCTCCGGGTTTCTTTTTTGGCTTCGGTGTCTGCCGCTGCCGTGGAATGAAATAAGCCAAAGCCATCCAGTAAATGCGGATATTTTTCAACAAAGGCCATAGTGGCGTAGCCGCCCATGCTGTGGCCGATCAGCACCACCGAATCAAGCTCCTCTTCATCAAGGATCAGTTGCACTGTATCGGCAATACCCTCCATACTTACATCAGCCGTAAGCTCCGAATCACCACTTCCGGGAATATCAGGGATGATCACCTGGTAATTGCGTCGCAGATAGGCCGCCTGGTTCTCCCAAACAGTGCCATCTTCACCAAATCCATGCAGCAATACCACAGGAAGGCCTGCACCTTCTGTTTTATAGCTGATCAGTTTATTGTCAATTGTAATTGTTTTCTTTTCCATCAGGCGGATTTTTTTCTTATCATTTGATAACATAAAAGTAATAAGAATCCGATAGTTAAAAGGGTTATAATTTTCGATAACCAATCACCATGTTTGGTGTAAAAGGTTTCAGTAACAAAAGCAGCCACTGTTTGTTTTAATATGCCTTTTGTGTTCCAGGGTAGTTGTTTTATCACATTCCCAAAAGGGTCGATGAAACAACTGATGCCCGTATTCGCACTGCGTACTACCCATTTCCTGCTTTCAATGGCTCGTAGCCGGGCGTATTGCATATGCTGTTTATAACCCTGTGTGTTGCCCCACCATCCATCATTAGTAATGACTACAATAAGATCTGCCCCCTGGCGATTAAATTTCGACAAATGATCCCCGTAGATACTTTCATAACAAACGGCCGGACTTATGTTAAAAATGTGATTGCTGGTATGCAATACTTTTTCGGTGGTATCAGCCGCGTATCCCCCGCCGGTGCCGCCAAATTTTTCAAAAACCGGCGCCATAAAACTTAAAAAGCCGGGCAGTACCTCCACGCCGGGCACCAGTTTTGATTTATGATAGATCTGTGCGCCGCTGCTATCAAATAGAGCAGCGCTATTATAACCTTCTACAAAAGAACCGTCCGGTAGCGGCACGGCAAACCGGCTTACTTTAGTTGGGAACTGTTTTCTCCCTTCAAGTCCCGTCAGCAGGTTGAGGTTAGGATTGCTCTTCAGAAAAGCCCAAAGGGGGTTCAGGAACATATTCTGTTTCAACTGATCTTCAGCTACTATATAAGGAACGGCCGTTTCGGGCCATACTACCAATGCAGTGTTGACATCTATTGCTTTTTGCGACAAGGAAATTAGTTCATGCAGTTGTTCTTCCTGTTTGCCTGCAACAAACTTATCATTATAAGGATCATAATTCGGTTGCACTGCTACCACATTATATTTATTATGCAGCAGCGTCAGGTTTTGTTTTGCGAGAAGTGACAGCGCCAATGGTATACAAAGCGTAGCCACCCATGCCACTGCCAGTCTAAAATACCCGGCGCTCCGGCCCTCTTCCTGGTATTTCATGAACACATTAAAAACAAGTACATTACTGAGCAGCACCCATAAACTGCCACCCGCGGTGCCGGTATATTCGTACCACTGTACCCAGGTGGGGTGCGCTGCGAATACATTACCCAAAGAAAGCCAGGGCCAGCTCAGGTCCCAGTTCAGATGAATGAACTCGTAGGTCATCCAAAAGGCGATCAGCGCCAGGCCGGACACAACGCGATTGAAATAATTTTTTGTAAAATAATAAGCTATCCAGGGAATACACATCAGCAGGCTGTTTGCCATAAACGCTCCAATGCCGCCCGGCACACTGGCTTCGGCCACCCACCAGGTGGTCAAGACGTTCCAAAGGAGCATTGTGAGGTAAGTATAACCAAAAAAATTCTTCCAGGAATCAGTGTTTTCAGCAACAAAAAACAGGGGGACCCAGGCCACAAATATCAGCAGCGTTAAAGGAGATGTAGGCCAGGCAGCCCAAAGCATAAGGCCTGCGATAACGGATCGGATGAGTCCGGTGTATTTTGTTGCGCTCATTTTTAAAAAGTGTCTTATTTCAAAAATATCTCCTTTTTTGAAATAGGAAGTATCGTTATTTCAATTTATGCTCATTTTTTGAAATAAGGAAGGGTCTTATTTCATTTTTAAGCAATTTTAAGGGGAGTGATCAGGAGTTATTACTAAAATAATTAGTGACTATCTGCGCTTTTGCGTTCCCAATAACGGCGGCCAGTTCATCCAATGTTTTCTCTTTGATATTTTTCACGGATCTGAATTCTTTCAACAATTGATCGGCCGTGTTTTTGCCAATTCCTTTAATGTCCTCCAGCTCGTTCTTAAAAGTGCCTTTGCTTCTTTTTTGCCGGTGAAAAGTGATACCAAAACGGTGCACCTGGTCGCGGATAAAACGGATCAGTTTTAAACTACCACTGTTATAAGGCAATTTTAAAGACTCCTGGTCGCCGGCAAAGAAAAGCTCTTCCACATTTTTTGCCAGCCCCACCAGGGTAATCGTTCCCTGTAATTCCAGCTCTTCAATGGCTTCAAGTGCCGCGCTCAGTTGCCCTTTGCCGCCATCGATGATCACCAGTTGCGGCAGTGATTCTTTTTCCTCCGATAAGCGTTTATAGCGGCGGTACACGGCTTCCTTCATGCTGGCGAAGTCGTTAATGCCCTGCACCGTTTTTACATTAAAATGCCGGTAATCTTTTTTACTGGGCACTCCGTTCCTAAAGCAGACCATTGCCGAAACCGGGTAGCTTCCCTGGAAATTGGAGTTATCAAAGCATTCGATGTGCACCGGCAGTTCGGGCAAATGCAGATCCAGTTGCAGTTGCTCCAAAACCTTTACATGATCTACATTCCGGTTGATCTTGATGCGGTCCTTGTTTTTTATTTCCTCAATAAAATAGTTGGCATTTTTTTCGGAAAGTTCCAACAATTTTTTCCGGTCGCCGGCTTTGGGCACCACCAGTTCCACATCAGCCTCCGGGTATTCTATCTCAAAGGGTACCACAATTTCGGGAACATGGCTATTGAAGGTCATGCGGAGCTGACTGATGGCATAGGCCAGGATCTCTTCCACCGGCTCATCCAGGTGCGTTTCCAGTTTGTTGGTTTGGGTTTGCACGATAGTGCCGTTCCGGACCATCAGGTAATTGACATAGGCGATGGATTTTTCTTTAATAATAGAGAATACATCTTTGTCACCACCTTTAATGCCGGTAACTACTGACCTGGATTGATAGTACTCTTCAAGGTATTCAATTTTCTTCCGAACCTGCTCTGCTTTTTCAAACTCCAGTTGTTCCGCATGTTGTTTCATTTCTTCTTTAAAATAGCGGATCACCGGCGTTAAATTGCCTTTCAGCAGATCACGGATGCGACTGATATTATTTTGATAGTCTGCTGCCGTCTGCAATCCTTCACAGGGCCCTTTGCAATTGCCCAAATGATACTCCAGACATACTTTGAATTTCCCTTTCTCAATATTTTTTGGAGTAAGATTCAGAGAACAGGTACGCATAGGAACCGTACGCTTAATGAATTCCAGCAGCTCCCGCACTTTAAAAACGGAAGTGTAAGGCCCCAAATATTCCGAACCATCGGCAACCGGCTGGCGGGTTAAATAGATGCGCGGGAAGTTTTCATTTTTAATGACGATATAGGGGTAGGATTTACTATCCTTGAGGTTGATATTGTATTTGGGCTGGAATTGTTTGATGAGCGAATTTTCCAGGAAAAAAGCATCGGGCTCACTGTTAACAATGGTGAATTCGATCTTTTCAATACGCTGCACCAGCTCATGCGTTTTGTAAGTGGTAAAGGTTTTATTGAAATAAGAGCTTACCCGTTTGCGCAGGTTTTTGGCCTTGCCCACATAAATGATCTTCCCGGCGTCATCAAAATATTTATAAATGCCCGGCTCCTGTGGTATGGTGGATGCTATGGTTGAAAATGTTTCCTGTGTCATTTAGTTGCTGCCTAATATCGCTTTTACATTTTTTTGTAACTGTTTCTTGTCAGGCAGGTAAAGTTGGTACTTTGAAACAAAAATTTTGTTGGAAATACCCCCCGTCGCAAATTCAACCAGTACTTCGTCTTTCTCGGCTGAAAGAATGATGCCGATGGGTTCATTATCACCTTCAACATTTTCTTCTGTTTTGAAGTAGTTGAGGTAAAGGTTCATTTGCCCGATGTCGCCATGCTCCACTTTTCTTATTTTAAGATCTATCAACACAAAACATTTCAAAATACGATGGTAAAAAACCAGGTCGATGTAATAGTGCTTATTACGAAGGGAGATCTTATATTGGCGAGCTACAAAAGCGAACCCTTTGCCCAATTCAAGCAAAAACAATTGAAGATTATCAATGATCTTTTGTTCAAGGCCTTTTTCCGTCATGCGGTGGCTTTGCGGTATTTTCAAAAAATCCAAAACATACGGATCTTTGATGGCTTCTGTTGGTTCAGAAACAATACGGCCTTTCTCTGAAAGTTGTAAAACTCCTTTTTTGTCTTTGCTCAACGCCAGGCGTTCAAACAGGGAGGAATCAATTTGTCTTTCCAGTTCGCGATAACCCCAATTTTCATGAGCAGCCTGCTTCTCATAAAAACTCCGTGCAGCATCGTCCGAAATGCCCAACAGTGTTACAAAATGTGTCCAACTCAATTTGGCAGGCACTGCCTGCCATTTCTGATAGGTAAGGTAAAAACGCCGCATATCAAGAATATTCCGCCTGCCAAATCCTTTACTGTACCGTTGGGTTAAATCTTTTGAAAGCCTTGCCAGTAGCTCACTTCCGTACTCTGCCCGTTCCTTTCCGCGCTGCTCATATTCCACTATGTGCCTGCCAATTTCCCAATTCGCTTTAATCAATCCGGTGTTTACTGCTTTAAACGCATTTTGTCTCGCCTGTTCAATAGTCAGGCCAATGTTATCAAGTAACTGGTTGTATTTAACTGCTGCTGGTTTCATGGTTATTTATCGCCCCTAGATTTTTGTACTTTTTCAATTAAGAAAACTGAAGTTACGAAAATCCTATTTCTTCGGTCTTACCAGGCTGTCCTTTGGGTACTGCGCTTCCATGGCGGTTTTTGCGGTATTTACCCAGGCATAGATCTCTTGTTTTTCAGCATCGGTCAAAATAGCATCTTTATGGATCCAGGTATAGGATTCCAGCGGCATGTTGTTTTTCTTAACCTGCTCGGCTACTTCATCCAGTTTATGATATTGCTTCCACGCAGGTTGAGTGGTAAAATCATCAAAATTAAAATGCCTTTTGCCATTTCTGATATGATTGTCCAGCAACCAATAAACCGGCTGCACATGGTTATACCAGGGGTACACCGTATTGTTGCTATGGCAATCATAACAGGCTCTTTTTAAGATACTGTTTACCGATGCCGGTATCGGGTATTTAGCAGTAACTGCATTCGGAAAGCTCCCGGAATGCTCATTTTTTGCAGGGCGGATGAACTGAATGCCGATCAATACGATTAAAACAATTAGCAGGATTTTCTTTAACATGAAAAGTCAATGGTGAATGGTGAAAAGTGAATGAACTGATACTGGATGCTTGATACCCGATACCCGATTCAAGCCAGTATCCAGCATCGAGCATCAGGAATCTAATTCAACTCAAAATCAGGATAGTGAATTTCTGTCAACCAAAATATCCCCAGTCATCTCTTTGGGAATCTCCAGCCCCATAAAGGTCAGTATCGTGGGGGCAATATCACCCAGCTTTCCTTCTTTGATCGTTCCTTTCCAGTTGTTGTCGATGATAAATAAAGGGACAGGATTCATAGTGTGCGCCGTATTCGGACTGCCATCTTCATTAACCAGGTAATCGGAGTTGCCATGGTCGGCAGTCAGGAAGATCACATAATCCTGTTTCAAGGCTTCTGTTATGACCTGCTCTACACAATGATCCACCGTTTCGGCAGCTTTTATGGCTGCGGCGAAAACGCCGGTATGGCCCACCATATCTGCGTTCGCAAAATTCAGCACAATAAAATCTGCGGTTTTGTTATGAATTTCCGGCAGGATCGCTTCGGTTAATTCATTCGCGCTCATCTCGGGTTGCAGATCATAAGTGGCTACCTTGGGGGATGGTTTTAAAATGCGGTTTTCGCCTTCAAACGGTTTTTCCCTGCCGCCGCTGAAAAAGAAGGTTACATGCGGGTATTTCTCGGTTTCTGCAATACGGATCTGTTTTAAATTATTGGCTTCAATTACTTCGCCAATGGTTTGTGTAAGATCGTCATTGCGGAATAATACGTGTACATTCTTAAAGGTATGGTCGTACACCGTCATGGTTGCATAATACAACTCCAATGTGTACATGTTATAATCCGGATGATCCTGTTGTGTCAATACTTCTGTGATCTCGCGACAACGATCGGTGCGGAAATTAAAGCAAAGCACCGCATCACCATTTTTGATGGTGGCAACCGGGTTATTGTCGGCGTCTACTATCACGGTCGGTTTTATAAATTCATCCGTGATATCGGCCGCATAACTGTTTTTAATAGCCTCGATGGCTGAAGTTGCAGTGTTGCCTTTCCCGTTTACCAACGCATCATAAGCCAACTGCACGCGCTCCCAACGTTTGTCGCGGTCCATGGCATAATACCGGCCGTCAACGGTTGCAATTTTGCCCACACCGGTGCTATCCAGGTGCTGTTGCAGGTCTTCAATAAAACCCAGTCCGCTTTTGGGATCGGTATCTCGTCCATCTGTAAAGGCATGGATATACACATCGGACAAACCATTGTCCTTACAAATGTTAATTAGCGATTTTAAATGATTAATATGAGAATGCACGCCGCCGTCACTTACCAGGCCCAGCAGGTGCAGGGGTTTGTTGTTTTCTTTAGCGTAGGAAATAGTATTCAGTAACTCGGGGTTGGCAGCGAGCTCACCAGTCCGGATCGCTACGTTAATGCGCTGTAGTTCCTGATAAACAATGCGTCCGGCGCCCAGGTTCAGGTGACCCACTTCCGAATTTCCCATCTGGCCTTCCGGCAATCCTACCAGTTCTCCAAAAGTGGTGAGGGTAGTATTGGGATATTTATTATATAGTGATTTTGTAAAAGGCACATTGGCATTCTGGATGGCATCCGCGGATGCAACTTTTCCGAGCCCCCAGCCGTCCATTATCAGTAAAATCGCTCTTTTTTGTGACATGAATTAGTTTATTTTAAATTACGAAGCAGTAAAGTTAAACATTCTGCATCGATTTAGTTCTTTTATTAGATGCCCGGCTGTAGTGCTACTATTGAGCTTCCTTGCGTCGCACTCGTCAGGGTTCGGTGCATAGCCCGACCAGGGGAAAGTGACTAAGAAGTATTTATCGGCCGGTAAGGCGGTGAAACGGTAAGCTTTGAGCGGTTGAAATCAGGGCCTTTCCGTCTTTCCGAATTCCCGGCTAACGATTAGCACACGCTTTTGGGTTAGCTCCAAAGAAATTTTTCAATATATTCGTGATCAGTACCAATAAAGAAAGAGCAAAAATTGATTCGACCATTAGGAACATAAAAAAATTACAGATGAAATATTTATTACGATTGTCATTTATTGCGTTGATGGCTGTTCTTTCGGTCACGGCCCTGCACGCACAGAGTCTGGATGGCGTTATCAGTGGTTTAAAATCCGGCAATGCCGCCCAGGTGGCCGGTAATGTGGGTAACTCGATGGAGTTTACCGTTGCAGATAAAACCAGCACCTACAACAAAGCAGATGCAGAAAAAGCCTTAAAGGATTTCTTTGGGAAAAATACAGCCAAAGGTTTTGAGCTGAAACACAAAGGCAGTGCCCCTAATGGGAATTATGCTATTGGTACCCTGCAAACATCCGGGGGCAATTACCGGGTGAATATCTTCATGCGTAAAGAAAAAAGCGGCGAAGTGATCAAAGAACTGCGTTTCCAGTTGATCGAGTAAGATTTCTATGAAAATTTAAATGATAAAAACAGCCTCTCTATTCGGGAGGCTGTTTATTTTTACGTTATGGAACAGTTTGATGAAAAATTAGATCATCTGATCAAAGAAGCTTTATTGGAGGACATTGGTGCGGGCGATTATTCCACGCTAAGCTGTATTGATCCGGCGGCAAAAGGCCGGGCGGTTTTAAAAATAAAACAAGACGGCGTATTAGCCGGGGTGCAGGTAGCGGAAAAGATACTGAAATATAAAGAGCCGGATAGTGCGGTTACTTTTTTTATGCAGGATGGCGCTGCCATGAAAGCCGGGGATATTGCTTTTGAAGTGACGGCCCTGGAGCATACGATTTTACAATGCGAGCGGCTGCTGCTGAATTGCATGCAGCGGATGAGCGGCATTGCCACACTCACCCATCAGTATACAGATAAACTGAAAGGCTATAAAACCCGGTTGCTGGACACCCGGAAGACCACGCCCAATTTCCGGTTGCTGGAAAAGGAGGCGGTGCGTATTGGCGGCGGCGTTAATCATCGGTTTGGATTGTATGATATGATCATGCTGAAGGATAATCATATCGACTACGCAGGGGGCATCGAAAAGGCGATCAATAAGGCTTATGATTTTGTACAACAGAATAACCTGGGCATTAAGATCGAAGTGGAAACGCGCAGCATAGCTGATGTGCACAAAGTTTTGGAAACCGGCGCGGGCAAGGTGTTTCGCATCATGCTCGATAATTTTTCACCTGAATTAATGACGGAAGCGGTGAAGATCATCGACGGTCAGTTTGAGACGGAGGCCAGCGGCGGCATTAATTTAGATACCATTGAGACCTATGCGGCAACGGGTGTCGATTATGTAAGCGTGGGGGCATTGATACACCAGGCGCAAAGTGTGGATCTGAGCCTGAAGGCAAAAGTTTAAAGGCTCGTCATTTCGACGGAACGGAGCGTAGCGCAGTGAACGGAGAAATCTCGCTGTTTCAGAATGAGATCCCTCTCTTCGTTCAGGATGACGGTAAAACTTGGGATGACGATAAAATAATACAATGGCAAAAAATAAATCGGATCAGCAGGGGTTTGTGTATAGTACCAATCCTGATTTTAAATTTCAACCGGAAGCAGATCAAAGCGATACTTTACCGCCCGCGCAACAAAGGCTGCGGATACAACTGGAAACAAAGCATCGCGGCGGAAAGACGGCCAGCATCCTAATTGGATTTGTTGGTAAGGAAGAAGATCTGCAGGACCTGGGTAAAAAATTAAAATCGTTTTGCGGTACCGGCGGTTCTGCAAAAGACGGGGAAATTATTATACAGGGCGACCATCGCGATAAGGTATTGCAGTGGCTGTTGAAGAACGGTTATACGCAAACAAAGAAAAGCGGGGGATGAGTAGCTCTAGAGTTTATCTGTAGCTTTTCTGGTAGTACTGTGGCTGGTCCCTCCAATCCCTTTTTATGTCACACCAGGCAATTTGTGGGACAGGGCGACTTAGGGGACGGGCAGTTGCCTGTGTGTATGTACTTGATGGCCTGAGATGCTCAAAGCCCATGATTCTACCATTTATAATTTTGTTGACATTCTTATAAATAAAGAAGCCGACACTATGAGAAAAGCCATTAATTAAAAACTAAAACCTGGCAACTTTATTTATTTTCAAGAATCTTCAATAGCTTTTGATTGAGATATAGCTTTTCTTTTCCGACTTTAACGGATTGGAGAATGCCGTTTTCTTCCAATGCGATTAAATAATTTCCTACCGTTTTAGCGTTTCCGATGTTTTCGTCAACCAGGTTTTGACGTTTTGTATATGGTAACCTGAACAAAATTTCTACTAAATCTTTTGAGTATATTTTTGGTAATTTAGTTTTGATCTTCTTCGCCATTTCATCCATTGCTTTAATGATTTGATTTAGGCGTTCCAATCCTTTTGAAGCGGTTTGCTCAACCATATCCAGCATATATAGGATATAGTCTTCCCAATTTTGATTTTCGGTTACCCCCCGCAATTTTACGTAATAATCGTTTTTGTTTTGAATGATATATTCGCTTAAATATATTGCAGGCACCTCCAGTAACCCGGAAAGCTTTAGATACAGTAACAGCAAAATTCTTCCTGTTCTTCCGTTTCCATCAATAAATGGATGGATTGCTTCGAACTGATAATGTAATAAAGCCATTTTTATTAGGGGGTCAATTTGGTTTTCTTCATTAATAAACTTTTCCAAGTTGGTTAGCTTTTCTCGTATAATTTTTTCTCCATTGGGTGGCGTGTAAATGATTTCTCCTTTGGCATTTGCTAAAGCTGTGCCGGGAGTAACTCTGATAGCAGCATCGTTTTGTTTAATACACTGAACAATTTTGATACAAAGATTTCTAGTTATAAAAGGCCTAATTTTTAGTGCCTTCAGGCCCAACCAAAGTGCTTCTTTATAATTCAGTACTTCTTTTGTAGCGGAGTTTTCAATTTTCTTTTCCGCAACAAATGATTGGTATAGTTCATCGTTTGTTGTTATGATGTTTTCGACCTCAGAACTCGCTTTTGCTTCTTGTAAATATATTGTGTCAAGAAACAGGGTAGGGTTGGGTAGATTCAGTAACGTTCCATTTAGCTGAGCCAATGCACGGCCTGCTGAAATGGTTTTACGTAATATGTTTTTTGTCTCAATATCCGCTTCGGGTGGTAATAGAGGCAAATCATTAAATGGTATTTTGCGATTGAATTTATTCATTGCTTCAAGAGTAAGTTTTGCCCATGTTTTCTTTACAAGTGTAAAAATAGTTAAAAATCGCCCTCGTTTTTTATATTAGGGTAAAGATTACTCTTGTTGGGGTTTTTATTTGGATCGGGATGGTATTTCTTAAAACAACAATACAGGAAAACGGCGGCTGTTTAATCGCTGATAGGATTACTGCAGTTCAAGTGTGTTCCGATGGTTATCGGAACAAGCAAAGCCGATAGTAGCATCCCGAAAGCATTCGGGACTGGGAGCCTAATGTGAATACCTGTGAGGTTTCCTCCACGGCGGACAGGTTCAAAACCTAACAGGTATTAATTATTCCTCAAATACTCCCTTAGCACGTACTGCAATATGCCATCGTTCTTATAATATTCAATTTCAATAGCAGAATCCAGTCGGGCTTTTACTTTAAAATTGGTTACAGCGCCGCCAGGGTGGACGGCTTGCACGTCCAATAGTTTATGTGGCGTAAGATTGTCGGCAAGACCAGTAATGGTGTATGTTTCCGTTCCATCCAAACTCAATGATGCGGCGTTTTGTCCGTCCACAAAAACCAGCGGAGCCACACCCATGCCCACCAGGTTGCTGCGGTGGATGCGTTCGAAACTTTCGGCAATTACGGCCTTTATACCCAGGAGAAAAGTGCCTTTTGCCGCCCAGTCTCGGGAAGAGCCGGAACCATATTCTTTCCCGGCCAGCACAATCAGGGGTGTTTGATCTTCCTGGTAGGCCATCGCCGTATCAAAAACGGTTTTTACTTCGTTCGTAGGGAAGTAGCGGCTAAACCCGCCTTCCTTATCGGCTATTTTATTTTTGATCCGCACATTAGCAAACGTGCCCCGCATCATTACTTCATGATTGCCCCTTCTTGATCCGTAGGAGTTAAAATCAACTTTCTCCACTCCATGTGCCATGAGGTATTGACCCGCAGCGCTTTCGGGCTTAAAGGATCCGGCGGGGGAGATGTGGTCGGTGGTAACCGAATCGCCCAGGTATAATAATACGCGCGCATTTTTAATATCGGCAACCGGGGCCGGGGTTTCCTTCAGGTGCTCAAAGAAAGGCGATTCTTTTATATAGGTGGAGCTACTGCTCCAGTGATAATTTTCACTCAAACTTACTTCCAGTTGCTGCCAGTCGGTAGAGCCATCAAAAATAACATCATAGACTTCCTGGAAATCTTCCTGCTTCACGCATTCATTAATGGTGTTGAGGATCGTTTCCCGGCTGGGCCAGATATCTTTTAAATAAACAGGGTTACCATTGGGATCATATTCCAGCGGGTCTTCCAGCAGGTTAATATCTACCCGGCCCGCCAGTGCATAAGCCACTACCAGCATGGGTGACATCAGGAAATTCATTTTTACCTGCGGGTGTACTCTCGCCTCAAAATTCCGGTTGCCGGAAAGCACGGAAGCTACTACCAGCTCACCTTTTTCCACCGCTTCAGCTATCTGCGCGGGCAGGGGACCCGAGTTTCCAATACAGGAAGTACAACCATAACCCACAGTGTGGAAACGCAACGCATCCAGATCCGTATTTAAACCCGAACGCTCCAGGTACTGCGTCACTACCTTCGAGCCGGGAGCTAAAGAAGTTTTAACCCATGATTTAGTGCGTAAACCCTTTTCTACAGCATTACGTGCCAGCAAGCCCGCGCCTACCATCACGGCAGGGTTGGAGGTATTCGTACAACTGGTGATAGCGGCAATAACGATGCTGCCATCGCTGAGCACATATTCCTGGTTTTTGTGTTTGATGCGTACAGACTGAATAGATTCGGTGGTAACCTCATGTGGGGCGCTGCCTTCCACGGGTACTTTGCCAAAAGTAAATTCCGTTCCGGAGCCGCCTTCGGTTAACCAGGCCGATTCCCTGCGCTCGGTTACAGATTGGTAAACCCGATTATGCTCCTTATTCAAAAGATCGGCAAATTTTGTGGAGAGCTCCTTTACAAGTATTTTATCCTGCGGACGTTTCGGGCCGGAAACAGTGGGGTCCAGTGAGGAAAGATCAAACTCAACCACTGAAGAATATGTGATACTCTCATTCCCCGTGCGCCATAATAAATTTTCCTTGCAATAGGTTTCCACGATTTTTATCTGCTCCGCAGAGCGATTGGTGGAGTGCATGTATTCCAGCGTACGATTGTCGATCGGGAAATAAGTAACCGTGCAGCCAAATTCCGGCGACATATTGGATATAGTAGCGCGATCGGTTACGGTCAGGTGGTCCAGCCCGTCACCAAATACTTCTACAAATTTTCCCACTACACCTTTATCGCGCAATACTTTTGTAATCGAAAGTACCATATCTGTTGCGGTGCACTGGTCGGGAATTTTACCGGTTAATTTTAGTCCGACTACTTCCGGACAGGTAAAAAAGATCGGCTGGCCCAGCATGGCCGCTTCCGCTTCAATACCACCCACACCCCAGCCAATAACGCCGATCCCGTTCACCATGGGCGTGTGCGAATCGGTACCCACCAGGGAATCAGGGAACAGCCATCCATCGCGCTCTATAATGCCTTTGGCGAGGTATTCCAGGTTTACCTGGTGACAGATGCCCATGCCCGGCGGTACCACCGTAAAATTGTTTAATCCTTTTTGCGCCCACTTCAGCAGCTCATACCGCTCTTTGTTCCGCTCGTATTCCAGATCCACATTCCAGTTATAGGAATAGTTAGTGCCAAAATAGTCCACCTGCACGGAGTGATCAATAACCAGGTCTACCGGGATGGCGGGGTTAATCTTTTGCCCGTCCTTGCCATGCCGAACAAATTCGGCTCTTAAAGAGGCCATATCTACTACAGCAGGTACGCCGGTGAAATCCTGCATCAGGATGCGCGCGGGCTTGAAGGGGATATCTTTATCTGCTGGCGCCGGCGACCAGTGGATCAGCGTTTGAACGTGCTCATCGGTAATGCCAAAGCCGTCATAATTACGCAGCACGTTTTCCAACAAAATACGAATGCTAAAAGGAAGGTGGGCAACAGAACCTTCCGGCAGTTCTTTTAAGGAACTGTACTGATGACGTTTGCCATTTATTTCTATTGCTGTCCGGGATTTTGCTTTTGATGTGCTCATGATCTATTGCTTCTATTGAAACAACAAGTTACTACAAAAAAAGGTTTTATTTTGCTGGTAAAAGCTTCTTTTATGCATGATTTGGTAATTGCGGCCATTGGTCGTCTTATAGAGCTGAATGAGGAGGAGAAAATATTTATAAAAACGATCTTTAAAGAAAAAAGCGTAAAAAAAGAGGAGTTCTTTTTAAGAGAGGGTGTTGTTTGCCGGGAAGTGGGTTTTATCATAAAAGGCATGGTACGCTATTACATTAATAAAGGCGGCGAAGAAAAAATTTATGGATTTGGAAAAGAAGGCGATTTTGTTTGTAATAATGAAAGTTTTCTAAGCAGACAGCCTTCCAGTAAAAATATTCAGTATATAGAAGATGGAGTGCTGCTGATGCTTTCTTATGACAACCTGCAATTGTTTTATAAAAAAGTGCGCGGTGGTGAACGTTTTGGCCGCTTAATAGGCGAATATCTTTTTGTAGAAGCGCTTCGCCAGATCACCTCATTGTATACCGATTCTGCAGAAGAACGCTATCTTAATTTTTTACAACTATATCCCGGGTTGCAGCAGCGTATTCCGCAATATTTTATTTCTTCTTTTGTGGGCGTAAAACCGCAATCGCTTAGCCGTATAAGAAAAAGATTGTCGATTAATTAACCTGGGTGCATCATGCCCTCCGGTTATTGCTGTTGCTTTGCATAATAATAAAATAATTATGCAATGAAAACAATTACACAGAAAAGCATTTTTGCACTGACTCTTATTACAGGGTTTACGCTGGTTTTTATCGGTATTCGCTTTTTAATAGCGCCATGGGCCGCTGAGCTGGCTTTTGGCATTCATGTGAATACCGGAGGCGATTATTCCTTTCAGTACATTAAAGGTATACGGGATCTTTTTAGCGGCGTTATTCTTTTGCTGCTGCTTTTTACGAGGCAATACCGGGCGTTGGGGTTGATTCTGCTTAGCAGTATGATGGTCCCCGTTACTGATTTTAGAGTGGTGCTGGCGCATGCTGATTTTGAAACGGCAAAATTGTACCCGCATCTTATTGCCATACTCCTTGGTCTTTGTCTCGGGCTGTATTATTTAGTAAACAATTCAAAAAATAAAAATCATGTGGCTCTTTAATACTGTTTTGATCTTACATTTTCTGTCTTTTCTGACTTTTGCTGCTACACTAGCGGCGCGATTTCCTCAAAAGGAACGGAGACTTTATAGGCATACTCTTTTTCTGGGCATCGCTATATTGGCTACGGGATTGGGTATGGTAGCTATAACATATCCTGCTGTTCAATACAATAAAATTGTTCCAAAGTTGCTTCTTTTTGTTGCCATCAGCATATTGTGCGGTATTTACAATAAAAAGGTTGTACCGGCGGGTGTTTATTATACGATGATTGGGCTGTTGGTGCTGGCAAGTGTTATAGGTGTGGCGCGGTTTTAATGAAACAGGATCCTGTTTGCAGGCCGGCATAGTTGTATTTTTCTTACTTTGAGCTCAAAATACCATAGTGTTTACTATTTTGCATCATGGCCACCGAACCCATAAATAAATTTGATCGTATCGTTTCGATCCTGATCCAGTTACAATCGAAGCGGATCGTAAAAGCCCAGGATCTTGCCGATCGGTTTGATGTAAGCCTGCGCACCATCTACCGGGATATACGCAGTTTACAAACAGCCGGTGTGCCTATTTCCAGCGAAGCAGGAGTAGGCTATGAATTGGTGGAGGGGTACCGGTTGCCTCCTGTTATGTTCACCCGGGAAGAAGCTTCCAGTTTTGTGGCGGCAGAAAAGCTGATGCAGAAATTTATCGACAAGCGCTTGCGGGATCATTTTGTCGCGGCCATTACCAAAATGAAAGCAGTATTGCGTATGGCGGAGAAGGATTGGATCAGCAGTATCGAATCACAAGTGTTGGTGAGAGGCGGGCAACATATTTTTAACGAAAAGGTGCCAGAAGCTTTGTCGGTATTATTTGATAGCCTGGCGCAAAAAGTGCAGTTGGAGATCAGCTATAAAAAACTGGAATCTGATAAAGCGGAAAAGCGACAAATAGAGC
The DNA here is from genome assembly GCF_000243115.2 of Niabella soli DSM 19437. Lineage (NCBI taxonomy): Bacteria > Pseudomonadati > Bacteroidota > Chitinophagia > Chitinophagales > Chitinophagaceae > Niabella > Niabella soli. The sequence goes on from NZ_CP007035.1 coordinate 4,282,888, forward strand.
CGGTAGGCGTCTTTCATGAAAACAATTTTTGGTATTTAATGGCCTGGTGTCATTTGCGGAGCGACTACCGCCAGTTCCGGACGGATCGCATCCAGGCGATCCGGAAGCTGGATAGCGCTTTTACAAAAGAGCATCCCGAGCTGGAACATTTTTTAACACAACCCAAAGATGGCCCCAGGACGAAAGTGCGCATCGTTGTGGACCTGCAAATAGCAAGATATCTGGACCGCCAAAAAGAACATCATGGCTTTGTAGCGCAAGAAAATACCCCAGAGGGTATTGAAATGACCTTCATGTGCCGCTATGCTGAAAATGATTTTGCGCGCTGGTTCCTTACTTTTGGTGATTATGCTAAAATACTGGAGCCGGAAACGGTGAAGCAAGCCGTGCGAGAGATCCTGGCAAAACAGTTGGAGCATATAGACCGGTGAGGTTTTAGCAACCTCGCAGGTCTGCTTGTCAGGCCTGCCGCTCCCAAAAGAAAGGCGGCTGAATGCCTAAAGCTCTCAGGTATACATAGCCCTGCGCCCGGTGATGGATCTCATTATCTATGAAATAAAGAATATTTTCATAAATAGGGAATTCATATTGGCCGAAAAGCTTGAATGTTTCTGAAAAACCTTCTTCAGGAATCTGGTTAAAATAGCCATGGATCGTTGCTGTTTCCTCGTCCCATTTTTCCAGCAACTCTTTTTTAGTGTTTACAATAATCCCCTCTTCATTGTAGGAGTTGGTATTTCGGCTCACGATGTTTTTTAAGGCCGGACCTCCAATGGCCAGTAATTCTACAACCAATTTTGCAAAAGGGCGCATGCCGCCTACAGAGAATTCAAAAAGCTCTTTTTCGGGAAATGCTTCAATGGTTTTCCGGGTTAGATGACGATGGCCCAGCCAATGCCTTAATAATTGTTCTTTGTTGATTACTGATTCCTGTGTGGTTGTTGCGGTTGTCATAATTTTTGTTTTTGTTTAATAATCCAAAACTAAAACGGGGTGGTGACAACAGGTTGTCAGCAGGAAAAGTATTTTATACCAGGTAACTGAATAAAGTATTGTCCTTATTCAATTCCGTAAATTCTATCTGGCTTTTGGTAAGTCTCCCGATAAAAGGTTCGTAGTCTTCCCGGTTTTTTAATTCAATGCCGATCAGGGCCGGGCCACTTTCCTTATTGGTCTTTTGCATGTATTCAAAACGGGTAATATCATCGTCGGGACCCAGTATGTTGTTCACAAACTCTTTCAGGGCCCCCGGCCGCTGCGCGAAATTGATCAGGAAATAGTGTTTCAATCCTTCGTATTGCAGGCTGCGTTCCTTGATCTCCTGCATGCGGTCGATATCATTATTGCTGCCGCTTACAATGCACACCACATTTTTGCCTTTGATCTGTTCTTTAAGCAGGTCCAATCCTGCTATGGACAGGGCTCCGGCGGGTTCGGCTACTATGGCATCTTTATTATAAAGTTGTAATATAGTAGTACAGATCTTCCCTTCGGGCACCAGCAATACATCGTCCAGGATGCTTTTACAAATAGAAAAAGTCAGATCCCCAACCCGTTTTACGGCAGCGCCATCAACAAAACGGTCAATACTGCTTAGGGCTACCGGATGCCCGGTCTTTAAGGCTTCGGTCATCGATGGGGCGCCCAGGGGCTCCGCACCAATAATTTTTGTTTTGGGGCTGACTGATTTTAGATAGCTACCTACTCCGGCACATAATCCGCCGCCTCCAATGGGTATAATGACGTAATCAATGTCTTTTAGCGCTTCTGTTATTTCCCGCCCCACGGTTCCCTGGCCCTCAATAATTTTTTCATCGTCAAAAGGGTGGATAAAGGTCATTTGGTGCTGGTTGCAATAGGCAATGGCCGCGGCAGCACAATCATCATAAGTATCTCCAACCAACTGAATGGTTATATGGTCCCCGCCAAACATATTGGTTTGCTCCACTTTTTGATTGGGCGTCGTAATGGGCATAAATACCACGCCCTTAATGTTCAGTTGCTGGCAGCTATAAGCAAAGCCCTGGGCATGGTTACCAGCGCTTGCACACACCACGCCTTGCTGTGCCCGTGTTTTGGGCAAAGAGGATATAAGATTATAGGCGCCGCGCAATTTATAAGAACGGACGATCTGCAGGTCTTCCCGTTTGAGATAAACCTTGCAATTGTATTGTTTTGAAAGGTTCTGGTTGTATTGTAAGGGGGTGTGGATTACAATGCCTTTTAATCTTTCTGCTGCTTTTTCAAATTCGATGCTCATACCCCCAAAGGTAGAAAAGGAACGGCAGTTTTTTTAAAGTTTAAAACCAATACCCAGTGTCATGTAAAAAAGGTTTTTACCCGTTTCCCCTTCTAATAAGTTTTGAGGCATTACATAAGAGGGAATTGCGGTAATATAGAATTTCTTTACTACGGCAACCAGCGGAACCGATGCCTCATATGCTAAAATATGGAAGCTACTGTACGTTTGGGTAGTCTGCTGCTGCGATATGGGTTGTCCCAGGAATTTTTTTTGCTCGATATAGGTTTTAGTAAATTTTTGCGTGCCTGCATACAGGTACGCAGAGGGATCAATAGCAAAGGCTACCGGGCTGCCCGCTTTATGGATAATAAAAATATGATCAAGCCCCAAAGTGGCGCCAATATCCGTTTGCCCGCTGCTGAATTTCAGATCACCTCCAACGTTTATATTTACCGCCGTGGAATACGTGGCATTGATACCGGTTTGCGCCTTTAACGCCGACTGGGGCAACTGGGTATTGTCCCGGTACAGGATCTGCGAATAAAAAATGTTCCCGTTAAAATGCCTGGAAGGTTTGAAGCGATATCCGCCTTCTATTATAGTGCCGGCATAAGTGGTGCCCACGGACTTATTTTGGAGGAAAATGAAGTTGCTTTGTATATACAGCCCGTTTTTTAACTGGTATCCGATGTTTGGGAGGAGTGCGCTGCTCCTCAGGCTGTCCGTTCTTCCAAAATAGTGCAGTCTGGACTGAAAATTAACGCCAACGGTTAATTCATTGTGCCGGGTACTATCTGTCTGACTAAAAGCTAATGCGGGCGCTAATAAAAGCCCCCATAGAAGAAGCCTTTTTCTGTTCCGGAGAAGCATATGTAAAAAGTTAGTGTATAAAATTTGCCCTCTTTGAATAAGAGGGCAATTATTACGATATGTCATGTAAGCCGTCTTATTTAGCTTTTACATCGCCGGAAGCACTTACCTTAACGTCTGCGGATGGCTTTACGCTTTTAGCTTTTGCTGCGCCTTTTTTTACAGCTTTTGAAGTTGCCTTGGCAGCGGCGGCTGTTTTATTTGTTGCCGCTTTTGTGCCGGATTTGGCGTCATCTTTCATGGATGTTGCTGTTCCCTTAACCTTTGATCCGTTTGTTTCAACGGTAGCGCCGGTAGCGGTGCTGGTACCTGCTGAAAGGGCTCCCTGCTGCACTGCGGAATTTTGATTTGCATTTTCTGTCGCATGCTCATTGGCATGCGCTGCTGCATTTGTTTGTCCGTTAGCGGATGCTTCAACCGATACCGGGCTTGGGCTGCCGGCATTCGCATTTACATCCGTACTGGTGCTTGTTTGCGCTGCTGCACCTGCGTTTGCTGCATTGCTGGCTGCTGCTGCTGTTTTTTCTACCGCGGTACTTGTGGCCGCTTTTGTTTTTTCCACGGCGTTGGAAGTGGCTGCTGTGGTCTTACCTATTGCCGTTGAAGTGGCCGACGATACTTTTGTTGCCGCATTGGTGGCTGCACTGGCGGCCTTGGCTGCAGTGGCCGCAGAAGATACAGAGCCGCCTACAGATGCTTTAACAGCGGATCCCACGCCTACTTGCGCATGCGCAGCATTGAATGCGAGTATAGAAAATGCTGCCAGGGAAAGTTTCATAATCTTTTTCATAAAAACGGATTTTTGATTTTTTAATTTATTATACTAAAATAATTTTTCAACTACTATGCCAAAATTGGGATGGAAAAATGAAGCCTTCATGAAGCCGGCGCTAATCGCTTAATATCAACTGTGTTTATGGTGCAACCTGCTAAAAGGATTAACAGATTCTTAGCGGATATTTTTTTTCTGTCGTGCGCAGCGCCGGGAAATACAGTGGTGGTCAGGTTTTCATCAAATTTTCATAAATGGGTGGTGTAGCTATTGCAAAAAAAATTACTGAAAACTGTTGCATTCAGAAGGAATGGATCGTCTTTGTATAAAATTGCCAAAATGAAGAAAATACTGACTCTGATCTTGCTGTTTTTAACCATTAGCTGCGGCAAGAACAATGAGACAGATCTTACTGCCTGCGATCAACAAATGATCGCAAAATTCAAAAATGAAGTTACCTGTCCCTATGATCCGCAAATGTCTCGGTTTCTCGGTAAAGGCATGTATAGAGGTCAGTTAGTCTATTTTATTGATATTGTCTGCATTGCCTGTAATACGGCTCCGCCCCCAAAAGTGTACACCTGTTCCGGAGCTGAAATACCGGTTACTAATTTTTATAATACAGTAACGGGAAGAATAAGGGTCGATGCCTGTGGCAATAATTGATGCGATCAGAACGATTCGTTTAAGATCATTTTACCCTGTGCTAATACCAGTTTATGAGTGAGGCATGAAGGTAGCTGCGATTCAAAATGGCCTACATAAATAATGGTGACGCCATTTTTACTGATAAGATCTACCAGGTGATTAAAATATTGGGTTTGCTGCTGGTCCAGCCCCTGGCAGGGCTCATCCAATACTAATAATTGGGGATTTTTTATAATGGTACGCCCCAGGAGCGCCAGGCGCTGTTTGCCCAGCGGAAGTGTTGTTAATAATTCATTCCGCAGATCAAACAGGTCAAGAAATTTTAGTAATTCCTCTAATTGTTGCTTTTGTGCATAACGTAATTGCTGATACTGCCCATTGCTGTCGAAAAAGCCCGAAGCGAGACTTTGGGCAACGGTTGCATTCGCATCAAAATACCAATGCAATTCGGGCGATATAAGCCCGATGCGCTTTTTAATATCCCAAATGCTTTCGCCGCCTCCCCGTTTTACGCCAAATAAGGTAATGTGATTAGCATAAGCCTGTGGATGATCGGCAGTGATCAAACTTAACAGTGTAGATTTTCCGGAACCATTAGGCCCCTGCAACAACCAACGTTCGCCCGCTTTTACCTGCCAGTCAATGTTGGATAATACATATTTTTCATCGTAGCGCACGGCAACATCATGCATCCCGATGATATCGCGCGAGGTGTACTGTGGCGGTGTTACCAGGAAGGAGGGGAGTGGCTTTGCGGGCCTTTCTGTCGTGGACAATACTGCGCCGGCGGGTACTATACGGCCTTCTTTCAAAGTGATAAAATGGGAAATGCATTCCGGCAACCCGGTATCATTGCTGATGAGCAGTAAAGCGCCGCCCGCGGTTGTGTAATTATTTAGAAGTGCATTCAGGTTTGCACGCGATTTGACGTCCAGCCCCGTGTAAGGCTGGTCGATGATCAGCAATTGCGGACGCAGCCACAAGGCTTTGATCAATTGTAGCTTCTTGTGCTCGCCGCTTGATATTTCAAAAAGCTGCTCGTCTAAAACCTCGCGGTAGTTAAGCGTTGTAAGTAACTCCTCCAGGCGCTCTTTGTTTAACCCCTGTTCCTTTCCATATTGCTCCAGTTCATGGGCAACGGTAATAGTATCTTTTCTCTGGTAATGATTATAACGCTGCTGGTAATAAAAGTTTCGATCTCCCTCCAGGTTGGTAAAACGGTACCAGCTTTCTACAAAAAGTACTTCCGCCGGCAGTGGGCTTTGTGGATTAAAATCGATCTTAAGCTGACCGGTGGAGCGAAGTTGTCCGCTGACCGCTTTGCCCAGCGTGGTTTTGCCGGCTCCGCTTTGACCCTGGATCACCCAGCCTTCACCTGCGTTAACGGTAAAGGAAAGGTTGTGCAGCACGGTTTTTAGTCCGTAATGCACGGAGAGGTTTTCTATATTGAGCAATGCCATTTTTACGCGGTTTTTATGGTGCAGAAAAAAATTGCGCGCCGGTGGGCGCGCAATTAAGGAGTAAGACCTATGAGGTTTTTTAAACCTCATAGGTCTGTTTAGCATTACGCGGTTTTAATCGCTTTCATTGCGGTCATTGCCTTGCGCAATTTCCGGCCTACGATCTCTACAGGGTGGTTGCGGATGGCCTCATTGATCTCCACCAGTTCCTGGTTGTCTACGGAGCCGTCTTTGCCTGCGTTGTAATTTTTACCCACCAGGTCGGTATCAACGGTTTTCATGAAATCGGCCAACAGCGGTTTGCACGCCTGGTCGAACAAATAACACCCATATTCCGCAGTGTCGGAAATAACGCGGTTCATTTCAAACAATTTTTTACGTGCAATGGTATTGGCAATTAAAGGCGTTTCGTGCAGCGACTCGTAATAAGCAGATTCGGGTTTGATACCGGCTTCCACCATCGTTTCAAAAGCCAGTTCCACACCTGCTTTAATAAAGGCTACCATCAACGTGTAATTGTCAAAATATTCCTGTTCGCCTATTTTTACGTCGCCGGCCGGTGTTTTTTCAAATGCGGTTTCACCGGTCTCTGCACGCCATTTTAATAAGTTGGCATCGCCATTGGCCCAGTCTTCCATCATTACCCGGCTAAAAGTGCCGCTCATGATGTCATCCTGGTGTTTCTGGAACAGCGGACGCATAATTTTTTTCAGTTCCTCTGAAATCTTGAAGGCTTTGATCTTTGCGGGATTGCTTAAGCGATCCATCATGCCGGTAACACCGCCATGTTTCAGGGCTTCGGTCACTACTTCCACACCATATTGTACCAGCTTGGAAGCATAACCCGGATCAATTCCTTTTTCGATCATTTTATCAAAAGAAAGGATGGAGCCGGTTTGCAGCAGGCCGCATAAGATCGTTTGCTCGCCCATCAGATCCGATTTTACTTCTGCTACAAAAGAAGATCGTAATACCCCTGCGCGGTGTCCACCGGTGCCTACACAATACGCTTTTGCCTGATCAAACCCTTTTCCTTCGGGATCGTTTTCAGGGTGCACAGCAATCAGCGTGGGAACGCCAAAACCGCGTACATATTCGGCTCTTACTTCACTGCCGGGGCTCTTGGGTGCTACCATGATCACGGTAATGTCCTTGCGGATCTGCATGCCTTCTTCAACAATGTTGAAGCCGTGAGAATAAGAAAGGGTAGCGCCCTGTTTCATCAATGGCATCACGGCACTTACCACACTGGTGTGTTGTTTGTCCGGGGTCAGGTTAATCACCAGGTCTGCACCGGGGATCAGCTCATCGTATGTTCCTACAATAAAATTGTTGTCGGTTGCGTTTTTCCAACTGGCTCTTTTTTCTGCTATGGCTTCTTTACGCAAGGCATAAGAAACATCCAGACCACTATCTCTTAAGTTTAAACCCTGGTTCAGGCCCTGTGCGCCGGCACCAACGATTACGATTTTTTTCCCTTTTAGTGCATCCACGCCGTCAGCAAATTCGTCATTGCTCATAAATTCAGCAACGCCTAATTGATTTAATTGCTCTCTTAACGGTAGTGTGTTAAAGTAATTTGCCATTGTTTATTCTTGTTTAAAGTGTTTGTTTTTTTATTTATTAGCTATGCTGCCAATATACGTTTATAATCTTTTATGATCTGGAAATGTGCCGTATCGTGCGCGGCCACCGTTGCCAGCATTTCATCAATCGTGGTAACCGGCACCCCAAACGTGTCAGTAGTATACGGAGTGACCGTTTCAAATTTTTTTTTATCAAGCGCATCTTTTACTGCCTGGGTAAAAGTATCCGATAAAAGGATCAGTTCCTCCAGCTCTTCCTGTGTGGTAGGCGCTGAGGGTTTGGTGCCTTTCCTGTATTTATCCTGCAGGGGAATTACAAAGGCGGTATCTGCACCGGTAACCTTAAATACCAGGCTGTAACCGCTTACGATCAGGTGGCCAAAATTCCAGGCCATACTGTTATTGAATCCTTCGGGTATTCTGTTTAAATCTTCCAGGGAGGTTTCTTTCACCAGGCGGATGGCTTTTTTTCGAATACTATCTATAATATTTAATGTGTACATGAACTATTTTTTGTTGTCATTGATTCTTTCGTTGAAAGAGATCCGGTTATTGAAAGGATCGTTTACAATAAAACTGAGCGCTTCATAGAAGGTTTTTTCCAGTCCCGGCCGGTTGTATTTGTAGTTTTTATTGATCAGTTCCTCATGATAGGCCGCCACTCCTTCACACCATATAAACACATGTGAACCGGGGGTCCCATCGCCATGATGCTCGCTTAAATGCAATACAATGCCGTCGCGTTCCACTTCAAAATACACGGGGGTATTGGGTTCAAACCGGTGCTCCCAGTTGATGGTAAAGCCCAGCCAGTCTACATAAAACTCCACGGCTTTATCGTAGTCGAAGATGCGCAACATGGGGATTACTTTTTCTACTTTCATAACAGATGTATTTACATGCTGAATACAGTAGCGTTCTGGCTCAGGAATTCGTTCTCAATAACTTCTTCCCCCGGTTGCTTTGCCTCGAACTCTTTTATTTTTTTATGGAAACCTTCGCTGTCTTTAATAATGGCTACCCGTGCGCCCCGTACAAATTCGATCAGGCCATAATTTTCAAATACCTTCACCAGTTTGTCGGTCTCCTCCCGGTGACCGGTGCACTCAAATACGGTATAGTCAGTATTGATAGAAACCACGCGGGCTCCGTATTCCCGCAGGATACGCTCCACGTTCATTTTTTCGGTAACCTGGCTGGTAGGTACTTTGTATAATGCCAGTTCCTGCCACACAATTTCATCATTAAGATGGTAATAGGCTTTTAATACCTCCACCTGCTTTTCAATTTGTTTGCAAAGTTTCTTTACCACTTCTTCTGTTTCATCAATAAGGATATTAAACCGGTGGATGCCCGGTATCTCCGATGAAGAGGTGTTCAATGCATCGATATTTATTTTTCTTCTGGAAAAAATAATGGTGATGCGGGCCAGTAATCCAATCTGGTCTTCTGCGTAAACGGTGATCGTATATTGCTGTTTCATTCTTATTGCTTATTTGTAATTTCTTATTTCTTATTTTTTATCGCGATGATGATTCCGGTGGACCAGGCTAGTTTGGTTAGGATAACATCCCTGCGCTGCTCCAGCATTTTTATAAAATCCCCGACTCGTTCGGCATGCCCTTCCGGCCAGTTGGGCTGCGGAAGCATATCATCAATAAAATAAATACCGCCGGGGTTCAATAACGCAACCGTCTCTTCAAACAGGTCGTATTTACCAGGCATGGCATCGGCAAATATAAGGTCGAATGATTCGCCTTTGTAGCTGTTGATCCACTCATAACCATCGGCGCAAACAAATTGTACACGGGTGTCGGGTAACTGTTCCTGTGCTACGGCAAGCAGCAGGCCGTTGTTCTCAACTGTAATCAACTGCGCCCTGTTGTCCATTCCGCTCAGGATCCAGGAAGTGCCCAATCCGGTTCCCGTTCCCAGTTCGAGGATGCGGCCCCCGGGTTTCGATGCTACCAGGGTTTTTAGTAAAGACCCGGTCTGTAAATCAGACGGCATATCAAACCCCAACGCTTTTGTTTTGAGCGCTATTGCGGCATATCGAGCCGGGATATCTTTAACTATATTATCCGTCATTTTTACAAAACTGAGTATTACCTATTCCCCACTCACTATTGACTATTCATTATTTTAACCTGATTTCGGCCACACTACTACCCTGGGGTACCATGGGAAATACGTTATTCTCTTTACCCACCATCACTTCCAGCAAATAGGAACCTTTATGATCGAGCATTGTTTTTAAAGCTGTTTTCAGCTCGGAACGCTGATCGATCGACTGTCCTTCAATTCCGTAGGATTTGGCGAGCATCACAAAATCAGGGCTGGTGATGTTTACAAAGGAATAGCGTTTGTCGTTGAACAACTGCTGCCACTGGCGTACCATTCCCAGGAACTGGTTGTTCAGGATAAGGATCTTTACCTCAGCACCAAATTGCATTATAGTGCCCAGTTCCTGTAAGGTCATCTGGAAGCCACCATCACCTATAATTGCCACTACCGTTCTGTCCGGTGCCCCGTATTTGGCACCAATAGCAGCCGGTAAGCCGAAGCCCATGGTTCCCAGGCCGCCGGAAGTGATATTGCTGCGGGTTTTATTGAATTTTGCATAGCGACAGGCCACCATCTGGTGTTGGCCCACATCGGTAACAACTATAGCATCGCCTTTGGTCAGTTCATTCAACGCGGCTACCACTTCCGCCATCGACATAACATCCCCCCCGGGGTGCATTTCAGGCTCAATGCATTCTTTTAGTTCTTCCTTTGCATATTTTTTAAATTGTTTCTGCCATTTTGAATGGTCCTTTGACTCGATCAGTTTGGTAAGCAAGGGTAGTGTTTCCTTGCAATCACCCCAAACGGCAACCGTGGTTTTTACGTTCTTATCAATTTCCGCAGGATCAATATCCAGGTGGATCACTTTAGCCTGTTTGGCATATTTATCCAGCCGGCCGGTTACGCGATCATCAAATCGCATACCTACCGCAATCAACACGTCACATTCGTTGGTCAGTACATTAGGGCCATAATTCCCGTGCATACCCAGCATACCTACACCCAGCGGATGGTCGGTGGGAAGGGCACTTTCACCCATGATGGTCCAGGCCGCCGGCAGGTTACCTTTTTCAATAAAATTTTTGAATTCTTTTTCCGCCTGCCCCAGGATAATCCCCTGGCCGAAAATAACAAAAGGCTTTTTGGCGCTGTTAATCAGCTTTGCTGCTTCGGCAATATATTCTTTCCGTATGATCGGCTTAGGCCGGTAGCTGCGCACATGGTGGCACTGCTGGTAGCCAGGATATTCAAATTGCTGGATCTGCGCATTTTTGGTAATGTCTACCAATACAGGGCCGGGGCGCCCGCTCCGTGCAATATGGAAGGCTTTTGCCAATACAGATGGAATTTCTGTTGCATCTGTAACCTGGTAGTTCCATTTGGTCACGGGCATGGTTACATTGATTACATCGGTTTCCTGGAAGGCATCCGTGCCTAACAGGTGTGCAAAAACCTGGCCGGTGATGCAAACAATGGGAGTGGAGTCTATTTGCGCATCGGCCAAACCAGTTACCAGGTTGGTGGCGCCGGGACCGCTGGTGGCAAAGGCTACGCCTACTTTTCCGCTGGTGCGGGCAAAGCCCTGTGCCGCGTGTACGCCTCCCTGTTCATGCCGCACCAGGATATGTTCTAACTGATTGGAATAATCATACAGTGCATCGTAAATAGGCATAATAGCGCCGCCGGGATAACCGAAAATGGTAGAAACGCCTTCTGCGATGAGCGCCTCCAGCACCGCCTGGCTTCCCGAAAGGGTGGTTCCTCTTTTTATTACTTTCGGCGCTTTGGCCGGAGCGGGTTTTGTTTTTGCCTGTTTTTTTGCTTTATTTTTTATCTGGATCGTTTCCATATTTTAATTTTTTCTCTTTTTAATGTTATCAGCTGCAGTGCATAACTGAGCTTTAGTTGTGTCACTCACTTGAACTTTCTGTTCTCTGCTGGGCCAGCCGGTAAAAACCCATCAGGTCCGTTGACTGAACGCCGGTAAAGCCAACCTGCCGCAGCAGGGTCACCAATTGCCCCCTGTGGTAGGTGGCGTGGTTGACGACATGCGCAAAGAGCTGATAGTAGGGTATGGAATGGGCTTCCCCGTTCTGTCTTTTAAAATCAAGCGGGGTATATAATAAGGCTTCATCAAACCCTTCAATAAATGTTTGGAACGCTGCCGAAGTTTGTTTCCAAAGCGCTACATGCGCTGCTTTGCTTCCTTCAAAAGCCGTTTGCAGCCACCTGACTTCAGAGCGCTTTTGAAACCGCTCCACCCAGGCATTTTCTGCGCTTATCATATGCAATACCGTATCCCGGATACTGGTAAAGCTGCTGACAACAGTACGGTTCCATTGCTCGTCGGTCAATTGGTCGATCCAGCCGCAGGCAAGGGTATTGGCCCATTCATTAAACGCCGCCAATTCTTTAAAATATTGCTTGGTCATAATTATTTTAGACATTTACCACTTCGCCATAGGGATCACATTTATCTCTCCCTCATTTCCACATTTTCACATTTCCACATTTGTTTAGTCCTCATCTGTTACACATCCCTGAGAAGCATCTTTTACGAGTTTTGCATATTTGTACAGGATCCCCCTGTTTACTTTTAACGGAGGCTTTGTCCAACCGGCCTTACGTTGTGCAATTTCTTCATCAGATACCTTTAGCGTAATCGTATTATTGACAGCGTCAATTTCGATAACATCATCATCATGCACAAAGCCAATTAACCCGCCTTCGTAAGCTTCGGGGTTAATGTGCCCCACCACAAAACCGTGCGTGCCCCCGCTAAAGCGCCCATCGGTGATCAATGCCACGCTTTTGCCCAGGCCGGCGCCAATGATGGCGGAAGTGGGCTTCAGCATTTCGGGCATGCCGGGCGCCCCTTTGGGGCCTTCATTTTTAATAACGACAACATCCCCGGCTTTAACCTTGCCGCTGGAGATACCGGCGATCAGGTTTTTTTCGCCATCAAACACACGGGCAGGTCCGGTGAATTTTTCACCTTCTTTGCCACTGATCTTTGCCACGCTTCCTTTTTCTGCCAGGTTGCCATAAAGGATCTGCAGGTGACCCGTTGCTTTCAGCGGACTTTCCAGCGGATGAATGATGTCCTGTGTTTCAAAATCCAGATCGGGCACTGCTTCCAGGTTTTCTGCAATGGTTTTACCGGTAACCGTCAGGCAACTGCCGTCAATCAATCCTTTTTGCAACAAATATTTCATTACAGCCGGCACGCCGCCTTTTTTATGGAGGTCCTCCATCAGGTACTTCCCGCTGGGTTTAAAATCAGCCAACACCGGAATGCGGTCACTTACCGCCTGGAAATCATCCTGCGTGAGGGGGATATCCACGCTGCGGGCCATGGCCAGCAAATGTAGTACTGCATTCGTGCTGCCGCCCAGTACCATGATCACCGTCATGGCGTTTTCAAAAGCCTGGCGGGTCATGATATCGCGCGGTTTAATATCTTTTTCCAAAAGCAGCCGGATCGCTCTACCGGCGTCTTCACATTCTTTCTTTTTCTCTTCGCTCAGGGCGGGGTTGCTGCTAGAGTAGGGAAGGCTCATGCCCATCGCTTCAATGGCAGAAGCCATAGTGTTAGCGGTGTACATGCCGCCGCAGGCCCCGGCGCCCGGGCAACTTTTTTGAACAATGGCCTTAAAATCGGCTTCATCCAGTTGCCCCGCAATTTTTTGTCCCAGTGCTTCAAAGGCTGAAATAATATTCAGGTCCTGTCCTTTATAATGGCCCGGAGCAATCGTTCCCCCATATACCATGATGGCCGGCCGGTTCAGGCGGCCCATGGCCATTAATGATCCGGGCATGTTTTTATCGCAACCCGGAACGGTGATCAAAGCATCATAATACTGTGCGCCACAAACGGTTTCTATAGAATCAGCAATCACATCACGGCTCACCAGTGAATACCGCATGCCGTCGGTACCGTTGCTCATACCATCACTTACACCAATGGTGTGAAAGGTAAGCCCCACAAGCCCCTGTTGCCATACCCCATCCTTTACGTGCTGCGCAAGGCCGTTCAAATGCATGTTACAGGGATTTCCGTCGTAGCCCATGCTTACAATACCTACCTGCGCTTTTTTCAGATCTTCTTCGGTAAGGCCGATGGCATATAGCTGTGCCTGTGCAGCAGGCTGGGTAGGATCCTGTGTAATCGTCCGGGAGTATTTGTTCAGCTCTGTCATTATTTTTATTTAGGTATTATGTATTAAAATTGAAGCAATAGAAAGGGTCTTTATATAATCGTCGATTTTTGTAACGCCATATTTTCACCCTTGGCAAAACCAGGGATTGATCCCCGGATAAAATCGCTGACCAGATCTCCGATGGTACTGGTGGAATAATTATTTACGATATCTATGTCTTTTGCTACAAAACCATGCAGCAGCGTCCAGTTAACTGCTGTGCGCACAATATGCGCTTCTTCGGGCATATTAAAAAGATTGAGCATCATAGCCACAGAAAGGATGCTTCCAACGGGATTGGCCTGGCTTTTTCCCGGCGCACCGGTGCTGCAACCAAAGGCTGGTCCAAAGAATGAAGTGGTTTCGGTTGCCAAAACACTGGGGATCATTGCCGGTGTGCCGGAGAGGGCGGCTGCCTGGAGAAACAGGTAGTTGCCCGCTGCAGTATCGGTAATGATAATATCAAAATCTGCCGGATGATGTAACAACTTGTTGATCGCGGCCTCTACAGATAGCTGCTCCACCATAATAGTACTATAGGTCTTTTGGAACGCAGCGGTTATTTGCTGCCATGCAGTTGTGACGCCGTCATTTGTGGGCTCAACAATAGTTACTTTTTGCTTTCGGGCGGCTGCCTGTTCAAAAGCCGACTGGGCAATCCGCTGCCGGCTTTTTTCGTCTGCCGCGGCTACGGGCTCCTGGTAGATCAATAAATTAACACCGTCGCTGTATTTGTTTTTTAAAGGCGACAAATGATGGAGGGAATGATAAACCGTAACGGGTTGTGCAATGGCAAATACCTGGAAAGCTTCTTTAATAGCTTTTGCAGCAGTGTCGCTCGAAAACAGCACTGCATCGCTTTGAGCAATGGTGCTTTTGTCGTCCGAAGTAAAATAGGACGGCGGGCTATCCGGCGCCAAACGGCTGATCTCAAAATGATGATCATACTGTTCACCAACAGCGTTCAGGATTTTAACCGCCTGCTCCATCACTTCGGCGGCGGCTCCTGATTCTTCTATGATCGTAATTCTTTTTTTCATGTTATGAAACGGAGTGACGTTTATTGCGCTGTGCTTACTTTGTCTGCCATCTCCCTCAGATCACTGTCCTCTACCTCTTTTTTCGCATCAGCAACATTTAAAAACTGCTGGTACAATTCATCTACCTGGTTGCGGTCGAACTCATAGCCCAGGTTCTTAAAGCGGTAGGCCAATGCACTGCGGCCACTGCGGGCAGTTAATACAATGCGGGAAGTATCTGCGCCAACTTCATGGGGAGCGATAATTTCGTAAGTGGATGATTCTTTAAGAAAGCCATCCTGATGTATGCCTGATGAATGAGAAAAGGCGTTGTCCCCGACGACCGCTTTATTGGGCTGCACCACCATACGCATGGTATCGGCCACATTACGGCTTATCGGCAATAGCTGTGTGGTGTCGATACCGGTATAAAGATCCAGCTCCGGATGCTTTTTAATAGCCATCACCACTTCTTCAAGAGAGGTGTTGCCCGCACGTTCGCCAATTCCGTTAATGGTGCATTCAATCTGGCGGGCCCCGGCAATGGCGCCGGCTATAGAGTTGGCGGTTGCCAGCCCCAGGTCATTATGGCAATGACAGGAGAAGATGGCTTTATCGGCGTTGGATACATTATTTAAAAGGTAGCTGAATTTTTCGGCGTACTGGTGGGGCAGGCAGGAACCGGTGGTATCGGGTATATTTACCACTGTTGCTCCCGCAGCAATAACAGCTTCCACCAGTTGGGCCAGGAATTGCAGATCGGCCCGGCCGGCGTCTTCTGCAAAGAACTCCACATCCGGAACCAGGTTGCGCGCCAGCTTCACCGCGGCAACCGCACGCTCAATTATTTTTTCCCGGGTGGTATTGAATTTATACTTGATATGGTTGTCGGAGGAACCGATGCCGGTATGGATACGCGGTCGCACCGCGGGTTTCAGGGCTTCTGCAGCTACCTCAATGTCTTTTTGTACTGCACGGGTCAGCCCGCAAACAGTGGCATTTTTTACAACGGTAGCGATTTCATTTACCGACGCAAAATCACCAGGGCTTGAAATCGGGAAACCGGCTTCAATGACATCCACTCCAAGAGCTTCGAGTTGGAGCGCCAGTTTCACTTTTTCATCGGTGTTCAGTTTACAACCCGGCACTTGTTCGCCATCTCTTAATGTAGTGTCAAAAATAAAAACCTTGTTATCCGCCATAATTCAATTTATTTAATTTAGAATTGTTATTTTGTCCGCAACCTTCGAAACAGATCATTATATTACATTTAAAAGTAAGAATAGATTTTAAGATTTGAAAGTCAATTTGTTGCGTTTGTTACATTGAATAAATAAGGCTGTTTAATTATAAATAACTGATAGTCAGTGCTAAAAGGAGGTGTAAATTACGATGCCCAGTAGGTCTACAGATGCATTGTTCCAATTAATAAAATCGCTGGAAAAATCTGAAAAGCGGAACCTGAAGCTGTTTGCCGGCCGGAACTCGGGCGCGGAGGCCTTGAAAAGCATGCAATTATTTGATGCGTTGGATAAATTGCCGGAATATGATGAAAAATTGCTTTTAAAAAAAGTGCCCTCTGTAAGCAAACAACAACTATCCAATACAAAGGCATTGTTATATAAACAGATCCTCGGAAGTTTGCGCATCATCCGCGAGGATATGAATGTGGATATGCAACTGCGGGAAATGATGGACAGCGCCCGGATCCTCTTTAACAAGGGGCTGTACCTGCAAACATTGAAGGTCCTCGATAAAATGAAGGAGCTGGCGAGAAACTATCACCAGCTTACTTATTTGCAACAGGCGCTATTTTTTGAAAAAAAAATTGAGGCCTTATTTATTACCCGGAGCATTCAGAACCGTGCGGATGAATTGACGGAAGAATCCAATGCCATATCGGAACAAATTGCAAATGTGAACGTATTGTCCAACCTGGCGCTGCAACTTTACAGTTGGTATATTCAAAACGGTCATGCCCGTAATGAGAACGATATAAAAACCGTAAAATTATTTTTCGAAAAAAGCCTTCCTAAAAATGCAGCGGAGTTAAAGGGTTTTTATGAACAACAATATTACTATCAGAGTTATGCCTGGTATGCCTTTATAAAGCTGGATTTTCTGCTATTTTACCGGTACACCCAAAAATGGGTGGATGCCTTTGCCGCCAACCCGCAAATGATACCGGTAGAAACCACTATGTATGTTAAAGGGGTGCATAACCTGATGAGCGCGCATTTTGATCTGATGAACCGCGATGGACTGGCGGTTTGCATCAACCAATTCAAAAAATTTGTGCAAACGCCTTTGGTTCAGGGCAATAATAATAACCGCATTACCGGGTATGTGTATTTATATACGGCGGTTATTAACCTGCATTTTCTGGAAGGAACCTTTAACCGGGGGCTGAAAATGGTGCCCTACCTGGAAGAAATGCTTATTGCACACGGACAATACCTCGACCGGCACCGGGTGATGGTGTTTTATTATAAGATCGCGTGTCTTTATTTTGGCAGCGGCGATAATAAAAAAACGATCGATTATTTAAATCGGATCATTAACCAGAAAGATGACCTGCGCACCGACCTGCAATGCTATTCCCGGTTGCTGCATTTGATTGCGCATTATGAGTTGGGCAATTTCAATTTACTGGAATATCTCATCAAATCGGTATACCGGTATATGGCCAAAATGGAGAGCCTGAGCAAGGTGGAGGAGGCGATTTTTCATTTTTTAAGAAATGCATTTAAGTTCAACGCCAAAACGATCCGGCCCGAATTTGAAAAATTATTAACAAAGCTGAAACGCTACCAGCATAATCGTCTTGAGGCACGGGCTTTTGCTTACCTGGATGTGATCAGTTGGCTGGAAAGCAAACTCTATGGCATCAATGTACAGGATGTGATCCGCAAAAAGTATTTGCGCGAAACCCGGAGCACAAAAAAAATCGCTCCGTAAGAAGCGATTTTTTCTTTTGTACGAAACCGGTTATTATTATTTAGAATAATTTCTGAGGGTTTCGTTCGGATTAAAGGTAAATCTGTTCAACACCACCTTCTTTTGATAAGGAACAATATAGGTATTCTGCCCCTTTTGATAAGAGATGGAGGTGTTCAAATTAATATAATTATTCGTCGACGTCTCAGGCGTTAACAGCTTATCGCCCCTGAACTGGAATTTGGAACGCAGGGAGAAAGCGTTTAACTGACTGTTAAATGAATTGTCATAATATCCATTTTTGGACTTTTCTTTTCCCCGGTCGAAATTATCAGGAGAAGATTCTTCGGCAGCAAAAGAAAAACCCCCTAAAACCAGGACGAACAATGCGCTAAGCAAGAAGGTTTTTAACATCATAAAAAAAATTTATTAATTAAACTAATACAAAAGTATAACATAATCCTAAAACTGAAAAATTTTAAATTTTATTTAACCTAAGGAAAATAATATTTTACAGATAACTGTTTGATATTGATTTTATTGCATTTTTTTCATTTAATAACATCAAAAATGATTCCAAAATTAACAAAGTGTTGATATTCATTTTTTTACAACTATGCAACAAATAAATGGCCGAAAGCTTCTTATCTAAAAGTTTTGCACATCAGAGGAAAACTTGTAGGTAGAGGCAATAAAAATATTTACCTATATTGAAACAAAATGCGGTTTTTTGTGGTTTTGATAATAAGTAAAAGGAATGGGACATGAGAGAGTATTTTCACCAAAGCGAGGAGCGCAAAGATGATATAGAAGAGTTGTTGCAACGCTATGAAGACCTCAGGAATGGGAATTCCACTTCTTATCTGGAAGAAGAGTCTTTTGAACGGATCATCAACCATTTTGAATCTAAAGAGGCCTTTAAAAAAGCATTGCAGGCTACAGAAATGGCTATCGGGCAGTTCCCGTATTCAGCAGGATTGCTTATAAAAAAGGCAGACCTGGTGTTGAATAACCGGGAATATGACACGGCGCTGGAATTACTGGATAAAGCGGCAATTTTTGACGGCAATAATATTGATATCTATATCCTCAAAACAGAATCGCTGTTGGCGCTGGACCGGCAGGAAGATGCGGTAGCCCTACTGGAAGAAGCGCTTAATCTTTTTGAAGGCGAAGAAAAAGTGGACCTGCTGTTTGAGTTGGCGGATGTATATGATGATTATGAGGATTTTGAAAAAGTGTTCGACTGCCTTAAATGGATCCTGGAACTGGAACCTGCCAATGAAGAAGCGTTATATAAGATCTGCTTTTGGACGGACTATACCGGGAGGAATGCAGAAAGTATCGAACTGCATCAGAAAATAATTAATGAACATCCTTACAGTGAATTGGCCTGGTTTAACCTTGGAGCCGCTTACCAGGGAATAAAATTATATGAAAAAGCAATCGACGCGTATAAATATGCGATCGTTATTGATGAAAAATTTGATTATGCCTACCGCAATATCGGGGATGCATATATACGGCTTAGAAAATACAGGGATGCGATTGAAAACCTCGAACGCGTGCTGGAACTGGCTAAACCGGAGGATGTTATTTACGAGGCTATCGGTTATTGTTACGAAAAACTGAAGAACTATGCGCAGGCCCGGTTTTATTTCCGTAAAGCATCACACCTTAATGAAGACAAAGGCGCATTACTATACAAAATAGCGTTAACGTATTATAAAGAAGACAAGTTCGAGTTATGCGCACGCCAGTTGGAGGCTGCACTGAAAATTAAGAATAATAACTCCGAATATTTACTACTGTTGGGGCAGAGTAAACTGGCCCTGGGGCTCGACAAGGAAGCACTGCAGTATTTTTTAAATGTAGTGCGGCTGCGTCCGAAACAACTGGCGGGCTGGGAAGCGTTATTTATTGGTCTTTACAAGGCGGAATTCTTCGAACAGGGTTTGATGCAGCTTAATAACGCGTTTCTGAGAATGGGGGCAGACAAGCCTTTGTTTCATTATTACAAAGCACTCTTTTATTTTGGGCTGAATCAGCCCAAGCAGGCGCTGATCGAATTTGAGGCGGGGTTGGTTGGGGCGCCGCGTCTTTTAAAAAGAATTCTTGAAGTGGAACCTGAGCTGTTGCAGCGTTCAACGGTCAATGCGCTTATTCTGAAGAATAAAAAGAAATAAGCGGGAGCTAATGTAGAATAAAAAATATTGAATAAGGAATGTAAAAGTAGATCGGGTTTCAGCAATGAAAATTTCTAATCTAGCGGGATGTTCTTTCTCATTTCTTATTCTATATTTCCATAAGCACGAAATCCCTCTCTTCGTTGCCAATGACATATGTTTTTTAGGTTATGAAAACCAATCATTAATATTGTCGTCGTTTCGACGGAACGCAACCTAGTGAAGTGAACGGAAAAATCTCGTTCTTTAATAATGAGATTTACCTTCGGTGAAAAAGTTCTCTTCATCCGCCATTGGCGGACTCATCGAAATGACCAGCGCGCTTAATGCGCCTTAATCCCCTCATGGTTTTTTATTGCCCCTTTAAAATACTTCCGTTGCTTCTTTTTTACCCCCGGTATCCCAACTCCGGATTTGATCCCGCTCAATGTTGTTTTGATCAAAAAGTTAATCGGCGATTTATCCTTTAAACGTTCAAAGAAAACAGGAGAGCTTTTCCCCGCGTTATTCCTTCGCAATATGAAGGTGTTCGCCACCCAGCTAATGATCTTATTCTTTAAACGCTGCTGAGCAGGGTCGTTGCTGTTCATGAGCCGCATCCCCAGCCCCCGGTAGTACATTCGCATCGTTCCCTGTGCGAAATTGTTGTTGCCTTTGGCTGTTAGGTTAAGACTATCCAGGTATCCGCCTGAAACCCCGGCGCCTGCCAGGGGAAGTAACACCGAGTTCCACTGATCCAACTGCATCGGGCCGGTATGCAATTGCATCAGAAAGGGACTAAAGGCATTGGTATAAGATTCCTGCACCTGCAGTCTTGTGTTTAGCGTGCCCAAAACATCTGCGCTGGCATAAATGAGCAGGCTGTCATGCGGCCGGAGATCATAATTTTTGATATGGTAAAAACCGGCGTCAAGATGCTCAACCGGAATGATACCCATTCTTCCTGTTTTGGCATTCACTTCCCGGTATTCTACATATGTATTGGAAAGCTGTACCGAATCGATCGCCAGTTTTACAGGCACTGAAAGGATGAGATCAGTTGGCAGCCGTTTGTATTTCGGAGCGTCGGGCTGTGTTTTATCTTTGACGGATAGCAGCCGGGCCTCGTCAACCTTTATGCCTCCGATCATCAGGATGCTGTCCGTGCCATAAATTGAGGTGTTGATGGGTCCGCCTGTAATAGTGCCGGTTTTTAAACTGAGATAATCGCCAGGGAAAGCTTTTTTCCTCAGGTAAGCAGCAAGGTCCTGGTTCGGACGCAGGTCAAGCGAGTCCGCCTTAAAAAAGCCATTTTTTAAATTCAGCTTATGCCATTGCAACCTGTTTTTAGGTGTTATAAAGATTCCTGAAGTGTTGCTCATGGTTAACCCGGTGCTGGCTTTCAGGATTTCGCCTGCATTGTTTATGGTTTTTGAACTTAGATAGATATTGCCTATCGCGCCAGAATCCAGTTTCAGTATGGAATTGTTCTTCCCCAGGCTGTCAAATACAAGAGGGTTCATGCTGTGAATACTTAGCAAGGTGTTCCAGTTTATTTGATTGTTACCGCTGCTTCTTTCAGCCCGAAGATTGTTTAGCTGTATATCCAGCTTATTGGAATCTGTTGCATATCGTTTCCCGTTGCTGTTATTGATAAACTCAAAGCCGGTGAGGTATGCCTGTACCCGGTCTACATTTAAAACTTGCTCAGGAGTGGACTTAAAATTGAGAAGGTGTAAAAAACTATTTGCGGCCGAACCATCCCATTTAACCGTATTGGTTTCATTCTTTTTATTCACAAACCGGATCGCTACTTTGGGGCGTTCCAACAGGGCATCTCCAAGGGTAAGTACCCTTGATTTTTTTTTCTGTTGTTGTGAAGAAGAGTCTTTCCTGCTGAAAAAGGCCGTTATGCCTGGGTCGGAAAGCCTTAATTTGTTTAGGGTAAGGTCGCCATCCATGATGCGGCTGATATCCGGGACGACCGCAATTTCAGGTATCCTTATCCGGACCGAATCGGGTCCGGATATTTTCTGATAGAAAAAATTTTTGAAATTGCCACGCTCTTTATCATGGATCGTCATTCCTTCTATGGACAAGCGGGTGTCGGGTGCGGTCATTAAAAAATCTTTTCCGGAAAAGGAAAGCCTTTCTATTAATAGCCCCGCTTCTTTTCTTTTATAGATCTTTTCTGCAGCTACGGCGCCTAAAACCGCTGTTATTTCTTTATCGCCTTCATAGATATGCAGGGTTGTATTTTTTGCATCAAGATCTTGAATGCGCAAAAAAAGTGGGGGGGCTTTTTTTTCAGGATGAGGTTGAAGCGCCTTATGGTAGTTGATCGAAGCATTTGCCCAGCTTACACCCGACAAAAGCAAGCTTCGTTTAATGCTGTCCAGGATCAGATCATGGATCACAAGGGTGCGGGCTGCGGCATCCAGCCGGGGGCCTTTTAAATTAAGCGTCGCCGCCCGTATGCCATTGGTGTTATCCATTTTTACATCGCTCAGTTCGGCGGTTACATCGTTCTTTTTGAACAGCGCTTTTGAAAAGGTAAAGCTGCGCACGGAGTTCTGGATGTTTTTTACTTCTTTGGAAGCGGTGAGTTTATCCGGAATGACAGAAAGGCTGGCATTATTTAATTTGAGTGTGGCGCCGCTGTGAAAATTCAATAATATATTGCCGTTCCGGATATTCAGGGCATCAAGGTTCATTACTTTTCCCACATCGCTTAAGGTTTGGAAGATACTTTTTCTGCTGCCATCCTTGCGGTGCGGAACGGCATAAACTATATCCGGATTAATAAATACAGCGCTGCTGGCATTGAATTTATTATCATAAATGAGCGATTCCCAGGAGAGCCCTTTTAGCTCAAATTGCGGCATGCTGAGATCGTTGATCGTTTGGCCATTCTTAAACTCCCGTAACCGGAATTTTGTAAGATAAATAGCATCGTTAAGAAACTGTATGCTGTCAAACGATGTGGCATAACGCCCGTTTTGCAGGGAGGTTTGATAATTGTGCAGGGTCATTATAAATTTGTCCACCTTTACGGGTCGCTCATAGTTCTGGCGCACCTGGAACCCCTGCAGTTCGAAATCATTGTCATTCGAAGTAAAAGTGTTGGCCTTTCCTTTCCGGATCGTATTGATGTTCAGGTATCCATTTTGAACCACCACATACTTAAGCATAATGTCCCCCACGAGCTGCTGGATCAGGTCATCGATCCGCTGAATACGTTTGGTATGTTTTACCGTTTTCTGGTCGGCATCAATATCCAGGTAGATTTTTGGATTAGCCGCAAATGCAGAGTCGGCTTTTATTACCTCGGAATAGAACAGGGTATCAAAATTGATATTGGTAAGACGCAGGCTGTCAAAGTAAACCTTAAAAGCCGTTTTGGAACTATCACCCTTGATGCCGCGTATGGAGCAGCTATCAAATTCCACCCGTTTGTCCTGCAGCGTAATTTTAAAGTTTTTGAAGCTGATCGTATGCCGGTTCCCCGGAAGGGTGAGGTTCTGGTCATGTGTTTGAATAGCGATATCATCCGTGAACAGGATCTTGCCCTGCTTTTTTTTGTGGGCCCCTGCCGTGGTGCTGTCCACACGCAGGCCATCCAGCCGGATATGGATCTTATTCAGAACGAAGGGGGTTTCGTTCGGCCGGGTGTTATCGATAAGCGACAGGGCGCCGTCGTCCAGGAGGAAGCGGTTTATCTTTAATACATTGATCGCATCATTGATTGACTTTGCGATGCGTCCCATTTCCTTTGAAACAGTAAAGTGCTCTTCTATAGTGGAATCGGCAGACCCTTTTTGTCTCGCTGTTTTTATGCGGTGTTGTAATTTGGTAAGGGTTACAGAAGGGGAAAACAGGTGTATAGAATCAATCAGGATCTGTTTACTGAACAACAAGGGTAAAAATCCCTTTGCCTT
Source organism: Niabella soli DSM 19437 (assembly GCF_000243115.2). Lineage (NCBI taxonomy): Bacteria > Pseudomonadati > Bacteroidota > Chitinophagia > Chitinophagales > Chitinophagaceae > Niabella > Niabella soli. The sequence goes on from NZ_CP007035.1 coordinate 4,306,791, forward strand.
TACCGTAATCCGTTTTATATTGACGTTATAAACAATGCCGGTCGAACTGTCTGTTGAGTAGAAAACGGCTTTATTGAATTCAAGTTTGTTTTTAATCCAGTTGAATTTGAATTTTTCAACTTTGAGCCGCAGTTTTCCTTTCGACTGCTGCTCTACGATCTGTTCAATTACATCTTCGGCATGTTCGATAAACCAGAAATTAAAAGCAAGAAGGACGGTTGCAAAAATGCCCAGGGCCATCAACCAGGTGTGATACCGCTTCCTTTTAAATTTTAAATTTCCTAAGATGATTTCTTTATCCAAGCCGGGGCTTTTTCTTAAAAATAGCGAAAAATCGCCGAAGGCGGACTATGGACGAAAAGGAAAGGGGCGGTGTCAAAGTAAAGAAACCGTCATATCGACTACAACGAAGTGAAAGGAGATATCTCAAGGTCAATTCATTTCACCGGAGGAGATTCCTCGGCTCCACTACGTTGCGCTCGAAATGACGGCCTCCATATGGGTACTGAAAATAGTTTAAAGCCTAACTGATCGCTGCTCCGTCGGGCGCTTCATCACCAGCCGCTACAAACACGAGCTTACCGGCTGCATCTTCTGCCATCAGGATCATACCATTGCTTTCGATGCCGCGCATTTTCCGCGGAGCCAGGTTGGCTACCACCACTACTTTCTTCCCGGGTAATGCTTCCGGCGAAAAATGCTGCGCGATCCCGGAGACGATCACTCTTTTTTCGAAGCCGAGATCTATTTCGAGTTTTAATAATTTATCCGCTTTTGCTACTTTTTCTGCGCTGAGAATAGTACCGGTGCGCAAGTCTATTTTGGAAAAATCATCGAAGACGATTTCAGGTTTGATCCCGGTAGCTATCGGGACTGCCGTTTGCCGTTTGCCGTCTGTTGCTTCAGGCTTGATAGATGCAACCGGTTCCGGCTGCTGCTCGCTGCCTGCTTTCAGCTTTTCCAGTTGCGCTGCTATCTCCGCGTCCTCAATTTTCCGGAACAATAATTCCGGGGCGCGCAACGTGTATCCTACGCTCAGTAAATTGATTTTACCCGCGTTTTCCCAGTCCAGCATACGTTCCACTACTTTCATCATGTACAGCATTTTTCCTGCAGCGGTGGGAAGGAAAGGGTTGATAAGGATCGCAAGGTTCGCCGTCAATTGTAAGCAAAGATGCAAACAGTTGTCTATTTTTTGCTGGTTACGCTCACGCTCAGGGTTATCCGCCGTTAGGTGTTTCGCCACGATCCAGGGCTCTTTTTCCTGCATGTATTTATTGCCCTTACGCGCCAGGTCGATCACTTCAAACAGGGCATCGCGGAAGCGGAAGTTGTCGAGCGCGGTTTGCACGCGGGCTACAGACTGTTGTATATCCGAGATGATCGCCTTGTCCGTATCATCCAGCGTCGCTGCATGCAACGGAGGCACTTTGCCGCCACAGAGTTTGTGCATGAGCACGAAAGTGCGGTTGACGAAGTTCCCGAAGATCGATACCAGTTCATTGTTATTGCGGTCCTGGAAATCTTTCCAGGTGAAGTCATTGTCCTTGGTTTCAGGGGCATTGCTGCAAAGCACGTAGCGTAGCGCATCTTCGCAGCCCGGGAAATCTTTTACATACTCGTGTACCCATACCGCCCAATTGCGACTGGTAGAAACCTTTTGCCCTTCAATGTTCAGGAATTCATTGGCAGGCACGTTGTCCGGCAGCACAAAATTGCCATGCGCTTTCAGCATGGAAGGGAAGATGATACAGTGGAAAACAATATTGTCCTTACCGATAAAATGGATCAGACGGGTATCTTCTTTGCACCAATAATCTGCCCAGTTTTCGGTTAGTTCTTTTGTGGCCGAAATATAACCGATCGGCGCATCAAACCAAACATACAATACTTTTCCTTCCGCATCCGGCAAAGGCACTTTAATGCCCCAGTTGCTGTCGCGCGTCATGGCACGCGGCTGCAAACCATTGTCCAGCCAGCTTTTGCACTGGCCGTATACATTGGCTTTCCATTCTTTATGGTCTTCCAGTATCCATTGTTTCAGCCAGGGCTCATAGTTTTGCAGGGGGAAATACCAGTGTTTGGTTGTTTTTTTTATGGGAACTGCATCGCTCAGGGTGCTGCGCGGGTTAATCAGTTGCTCCGGTGATAAAGAACTGCCGCATTTTTCGCATTGATCACCATAGGCATTGGGATTACCACATACCGGGCAGGTACCAGTGATATAGCGGTCTGCCAAAAAGGTGTTAGTCTTTTCATCATAAAACTGTTCGGTTTCGCGCTCTTCAAAAAGCCCCTTATCATATAGTTCTTTAAAAAAAGCAGCGGCTGTTTCATGATGGATCTTGTCGGAAGTACGGGCATAAATATCAAAGGAAATGCCCATCTGTGCCATACTTTCTTTGATCTGTGCGTGGTATTTATCCACAATATCCTGTGGGGTAACGCCTTCCTTCATTGCCCGGATGGTGATCGGAACGCCATGTTCATCGCTGCCACCCACAAATTTTACATCCTTTTTTTGCGCCCTTAAGTACCGGGCATATATATCCGCCGGAATATAACATCCCGCCAGGTGCCCGATATGGATCGGTCCGTTGGCATAAGGTAAAGCGGCGGTAATTAATGTTCTTTTGAAATCTTTCATTTGAATGAACCTGAATTTAGCCTGCAAAGGTACGATGAATTAGGCTATCTGCCTTAAGGGTGGGAGTTTGGTCAGTAATATAAAGGTGATCTGCTGGTATGCCGCATACGAACAATACGTATTTCATGCTTCATAATGCGATAGGAATACCCTGAATTTGAACTGTTCAAATGCCCGCCAGTTCCCGTCATTGTTCTTTTTATATTTGTCAGGAGGATGTATTTCCGGGTGTTTGGCTAATGCAATACTGAGATCAATCAATTGATCGCAAACGTTAGCGGCATTTTTCGGAGAATCCTGATAAATGTATTCATAAGCTCTTAAAAGTTCTGTCATGGCCCGCTTGCTCCAAACGGTTACCATTTTCCAGCCTGCTTTTTCAAATCCGCAGCAGTAATAAAATGTCCTTGCTCTATTTCGTCATTACCGGCTTCTAAATCATCATTATATTCTTCCAGGGTCTGTGGTGTCTCTTTAGACTTGTAGCCAATGCCCATTAATTTAAACGTGTGCAGCAGCCATTCCCGCTTTGAGGAATCATTTATATTGTCGAAATTGATTATTAATTCCATAATGACTGTTTGTTAAAGATGTTTAAGAAGCGTTCTCATCCGCCTTGACAAATTTTCCAAATTTTCCTTAAACAGCGTGTCGTACTTTCATTTATCTTAGCCTTTATGAACCGTAAAACCTTTGTCCAGTCTTCTCTTGCCGCCCTGGCGGCTGCCGGACTGCCCACGGCTGCTGTTAAAGCCAGGGCTACAAAGCCGGAGTTACCTGCAAAACTGCCTCCCTTTTTAAAACCGGGTGATATGATCGGCATTACTTCCCCAGCAGGATATATTCTGCGGGAGGGAATCCTGCCGGCGGCCACCTTAATGCAACAGTGGGGGTTTAAAATAAGAGCCGGCGACACCATCGGGAAACGCGATTTTACTTTTGGCGGAACCGATGCGGAGCGACTGAATGATTTTCAGAAAATGCTGGACGATCCGGAAATAAAGGCCATTATGTGCGCCCGGGGGGGATATGGTTCGGTGCGCATTGTGGATGGTATTAACTGGTCTGCATTTAAAGCGAATCCGAAATGGATCATCGGCTTTAGTGATATTACGGTTCTGCATTCCCATATCAACCGCAATTTCGGGATTGCTACGATTCATTCAAAAATGTGCAACAGTTTTCCCGATGTGTGGGATACTGCAGACCCGTTGCAAAAAGATACGATCGAATCCATACGAAAAGCGCTTACCGGTGAAAGGATGCAATATGCAGCCGAGGCTTTTAACAGTTTGAATAAACCCGGCACCGCAACCGGTGCTTTAGTGGGAGGGAATTTGAAAACGCTTGAAACGCTGGCAGGATCTGCATCTGATATTAATACCGATGATAAGATCCTTTTTGTGGAAGACACAGGCGAATACCTGTATAGTATCGACCGCATGTTCTGGAACCTGAAACGTACCGGGAAATTATCGAAGCTCGCCGGACTGGTGGTGGGGGGCATGAAACTGAAGCAGGATCCGCTGGATGAACAGTTCGGGAGAAGTATTTATGATATTGTACTGGAAAAAGTAAAGGAATATAAATACCCGGTTTGTTTTGATTTTCCCGTGGGGCACCAGATCGATAATTATGCGCTGCGTTGCGGCACGCCTCACCAACTGAATGTGACCGTTAAAAGCGCTACTTTAAACAGTTTATAAAATTGAGATCAAGATGCCTGTACAGCAACCTCCTTTTTTAAAAAAGGGCAATACCATCGGGATTGTTTGCCCCTCGGGGTTTATGGAATTTACAAAAGCAGCCGAATGTATCCGGACGCTTCAACGCTGGGGCTTTAAGGTAAAGACCGGCAGCACGCTGGGTGGTGATTCCACTACTTATTTTTCGGGAACGGATGAACAACGCCTTGAAGATTTTCAGCAAATGCTGGATGACGACACGGTACAGGCCGTCCTTTGTGGCCGGGGGGGGTATGGCATGGGACGCATTATCGATCAAATCAATTTTAAAAAATTCAGGAAAAAGCCCAAATGGGTGATCGGCTACAGCGATATTACTATTTTTCACAGTCATGTTTATTCAAATTTTAAAATAAGCGGTTTGCATTCACCCATGGCGGCGGCCTTTAATGATGGCGGATACCGCAATAAATATGTACGCTCGCTGCAGGATGCGCTTTTAGGTGAAAAAGCGATTTACAATACAAAGCCGTCGAAATATAATCGCCGCGGAACCGTGGAGGGCAGGCTGTTGGGCGGCAACCTCACACTGTTGGTAAATGCGGTGGGCACAAAATCGGACCTGCAAACAAAAGGTGCTATTTTATTTATTGAAGACATCGGGGAGCAGAAATATTCTATTGACCGCATGCTATACCAGTTAAAACGCAGCGGCAAGTTGAAGCAACTGGCCGGACTGATCTTTGGCGGGTTTACGGATCTGGGCGATACTACAAGACCCTTCGGACAAAGCATTCAGGAGATCTTGTGGAATATGGTTAAGGAATATGATTACCCGGTCTGCTTTGATTTCCCGGTGAGTCACGATAAAGAAAATTATGCGTTGAAAGTTGGAGGCTATTACCAATTATCTGTAAACGGAGACGGAGTGCAGTTGTGTGAACGATAACCGCTAGCTAACGGGTATTGTGCACCGGGGCAACAACATTTTGCAACGGTTCGGCTGAACGGATGCAGGAATATCCTTTACGCGGAACAAACACAATAAAAAAATTTCCTTGAGGGGCGCCGTCAGGCGCCAGGTGTTTATAGAATGGGGCATTATTTTAATATTCCGGCTCCTGCCGGAGCCGCGTAAACATGGAACACGGGGCTCCTACAGAGCCCGGATTTGTATGCCGCATCGTGCTAGAAACACGCTGCTCCGCAGGAGCAACAAAATTGTTCCGTTTCCCCAGATTTCCGGCTGGCTATTGGTTTGCGACTTTTGGTCGACCGCAAAATGTTATGTGCCCGGCCCGATTTGTGTTCGTAGCATTTAACGATTTTGTCTATTTTTACTTACTCCTAATATTTTAAACATACCGCATTATATATGGAACCCTTTTCAGCAAAACAAGTATGGAAGAATTATTCAGGGATCCTGCTGTTGCTGCTGGGGATGCTCGTGGGGGGCTTTACGGGAGCGCTTTTTCCGGGCGTCGCCGGCTATTTAAAACCGGTAGGGGATATTTTTTTGAACTTACTTTTTGTAACGGTGGTGCCGCTGGTCTTCTTTGCCATTGCTATATCGGTCGCCGCAATTGAACAAAAAAATAAACTGGGAAAAGTATTGGCAATAATGGCGTTCACTTTTCTCGTGTTTATTCTGCTGGCGGCGTTGTTTACAATGGGTATGACCTATGTGTTCCCCGTCGGAAAGATAGGCGTGCAGGCAGCCGTGGCGGATCCGGCGATTGGGGAGCAAAGATCATGGGGCGCTATGCTGGTTGATTTTTTTACCGTTGGGGAATTTTATATGCTGCTCTCCCGGAAAAGCATGCTGGCATTGCTGGTGTTTTCTTTTTTGTTGGGAACAGCGGTGCGGAAGTCGAATCAACTGGCAAAACCTTTTTATGATTTCCTGGTTGCCGGCAATGAAGTGATGAAGCAACTGTTATTGTTAATCATGAAAATTGCGCCCATTGGCCTGGGCGCCTATATAGCTTACCAGGCGGCAGACCTCGGTCCGCAGTTATTTGGTTTTTATGCCCGGCCGATGGCTTTGTATTACGGCACGGGCATCCTGTATTTTTTTATTTTTTTTACACTCTACGCGTTCGTCGCCAACGGAGGCTTGGGGGTGCGCTTATTCTGGAAGAACAATATTGTGCCCTCCCTTACTGCGGTCAGCACCTGTAGCAGTTTGGCTACCATGCCGGCAAACCTGATCGCCGCGGAGCGGATGGGCATCCCTTCTTCCATAGCCAATGTTGTCATTCCTTTGGGGACCACGTTGCATAAGAACGGGTCTTCTATTTCTTCTGTGGTTAAAATATATGTGGTGTTCCAGATGCTGGGATGGGATTTTTTCGATCCGAAAAGTCTTGTAATTGCGCTGGGCATCACAGTGCTGTGCAGTATGGTGGAAGGGGGCATCCCCAACGGGGGGTATATCGGTGAGCTGCTCATGATCTCCGCCTACCACCTGCCCACGGAAGTAGTGCCGGCGGTGATGATCATCGGCACGCTGGTAGATCCGCTGGCTACGGTGCTCAATGCTACGGGCAATACGGTTGCCGCGATGGTGGTAACACGATTGTCGGGTGAAAAGTTTTCGCCACAAAAATTGGGTAGTGGTTAGCCGGGAAGCCGGAAAAACGGGAAGGCTTTGTTTTATTTACCGCCTTGCCGCCTTTTCGGCCTAAATACTTTATCTCCTGAAAATATTCCCGATCCCTTTTCCGATCCGCTGAATGGCTTCTATTCCTTTGGTGATCGGTTCGTTGGTTACTTCAGAAAAATTATCAATACTACTTACAAGATCATATTGTTGCGGGAACAGCACCATCTTGTTGCAACCTTCCAGATGCTTTTCCATTTTGCCGGGCAAACTATCAAGCAGATAAAAATGAGAAGCGGATCCACGTCTTGCCGAAATAAGCACAAAAAGGTCATCAGCCCTGCTGTTTTTTGTGAGGCTAACAAAATCATCCCAATCCGTAAACAACTCGGTACTTACGGTTATGTTGAGCTTGTTCTTTTTCAAATAACTCATCAATGCCTGGGCGGTTGCGGCGTTCGAAAATAAATGAACCGGCGCGCTTAACTCCAGCGACAGCAATGCGATTTTATGTACCCAAAACATAAAAGAGGGCTCAAATTCCGCCAGGGGCGGTACTGCAAGCGGAATGCGTTTTATGGTGACCAAAGGATTCTCAAATCCGCAGATAAAAGTGGTCTTGTCGGACCCTGACAGGATATTGTCTAGTTTTTCCCCGGTGAGCCGGCTGAGCAAACCCGCATGCCTCGGCCATCCCAATACAATGATATCAGCCATTATCTCCTTGGAAATCCGGATGATGCCACTGGCAATATTATGATCAATAGTGGTAACCACGTTCACTTTGGTTTCTGATGCTGAGGCCTGTTTTACATACTCTTCGAGTTTGGTGCGTGCCTTGCGAATGTTGACTTCTGCCTCTGCGTTATTGGACACTACGGAAAGGATCGAAATAGGGTTGGATGATTTTTTGTTTTTTAGCAGGATCGAAAATTCAAAAAGTTTTTCAAAGTTTTCGATCTCTGCGATGGGCACCAGTATGTGTTCATCTTCTCCGTTCGTAGCGGGGTTCGCTTCTACCGCTTCATCTTCTGACTCTATGATAATTTTTTTTGCCGCTTTTTCTGTAGCAAAGGACGCCACAATGCAGGTGATCAGGATCAGTATGATGGTGCCGTTCAAAATATTTTCATCCAATATTTTAGCATTGTAACCCACTAGTATTACGGCCAGGGTGGCGGCAGCATGGGAACTGCTTAACCCGAAAATAAGCTGTCGCTGGGCGGCAGAGTACCGGAATACTTTTTGCGTAAGGAAGGCGGCCAGCCATTTGGAACAGATCGCCACAGTGGAAAGTGTTCCGGCGATGATCCACGCCATGGGGCCGTTTAACAGCACGCTTACGTTTACGATCATCCCTACACTGATCAGGAAAAAGGGTATGAATAAAGAATTGCCGATAAATTCGATACGGTTCATCAGTGCCGAAGAATGCGGGATCAGCTTGTTTAGCGCCAGTCCTGCGGCAAAAGCGCCGATGATGGCCTCCACGCCGGCAACCTGCGCCAGGAAGGCCGCAAAGAATACAACGGACAACACGAAAATGTAGTGGGAATGTTTTTCGCTTTCCAGTTTGCGGAAAAACCATTTTGCGATGCGGGGGATTAAGAAAAATACGATTGCTGAAAAAATTGCCAGGGAAACCCCCAGCCGTATCCAGAACTGGCTGTTCAAATTGCCGTGGCTGTTACTCATGACCACCGCCAATATGATCAGCACCGCGGTGTCGGTTAATATGGTTCCTCCCACTGTTACGGCCACCGCCTGATTTTTTGCCACGCCCATTTTGCTTACGATAGGGTAGGCAACAAGTGTGTGGGTGGCAAACATGCTGGCTGTAAGAAAGCTGGCGTTAAAATCGTATTTCAACAAATAATAGCAAACCGGAAAGCCCACCAGTATAGGAATAATAAAGGTAAACAGACCAAACAATGCACTCTTACGCTGGTTGGCTCTGAACTCATTCATATCCAGTTCCAGGCCGGCAATAAACATGATATATAATAAACCGATGGTGGAGAAAAGGTTGATGGCGGAGTTTTTCTCCAGGATATTGAGCCCGTGCGGACCAATAACAACCCCCGAAATGATCAACCCGATTATACCGGGGATATTCAGCTTTTTCAGCAATATAGGAGAAAGCAGTATGATCAGCAGGATGAGCGAGAATACGAGCACTGGGTTTTCGAGCGGCAACTTAAATTCATGCAGCAACTTGCTAAAAAACTCATTCATTATCTGATATTTAGTTTGTCCAGGATTGGTGGATAGATCCGGATTCCCGATAAACCAGCAAAAATACTTGCTTCGGTTTATATGACCTTCTTTTAAACGTAACCATATGATTAATATTATCTGGCGCAGGTATAAAATCAATATTCCTGTAGATGTGGATAAATTGCACCAGGTATAATGTATTTAAAACTAATAATTTATATTACTTTTATGCCTTAAATTCATCGTTTGCTCACCTGTTATCCACATTAAAAGCACACATATGCACATTCGTTTTGCTGTTTCCTGTGTTTTATAGCCTGAAACCCTTTGCTGTACTTGTTTTTACCGGTTTTTAATTTGTGGATAAATGAATCTGTTCTAAATTTGGTCAATAAGTGGGAAAAAGTGTTATTTTGTGTTAGAATAGTGAAATTTTAAAAAATCCAGGTTTATGACAGGTTTTCTCGGCGAATTCGAGGCAACTATAGACGCAAAAGGACGTTTCCTGCTGCCGGCTGGCTTTAAAAAGCAGCTTCAGCCGGAGGATGCTGACCGTTTTGTCATCAACCGGGGCTTTGAAAAATGCCTCAGTCTTTATCCGCTCAGCTCCTGGAGCCCCCTGGCTGAAAAGATCAATGCACTGAATGATTTCGATCCGAAGACCCGCGCCTTCAAACGTTACTTTTTAAATGGTGCCACTCTTGTAGAGCCCGATAGCGCCGGCAGGTTATTGCTGCCGGCTAACCTGAAAGAGTATGCGTTGCTTGAAAAGGACATTGTGCTGGTACCCGCCGGCAACCGTATGGAGATCTGGAATACCACTAAATACAAAGAGTTCTTTGATTCTTTCTCACCCGAATCCTTTAGCGACCTGGCAGCCCAGGTGATGGGAGGTGTTTAGTTGACAGGTGAACATGTTTAAAAGTTGACAAGGAAAAATGAGTAAACAAAAAAAAGAGATACTACCTGTCAGCGCGTTAACGGATCAACCGGAAACTTACCATATTCCTGTGTTGCTGCACGAAACGATCGAAGGCCTGCATATTGTGCCCGATGGTATTTATGTGGATGCAACCTTCGGCGGCGGCGGACATTCGGCTGCGATACTGAAAGCGTTAGGCCCCAAGGGGCGGCTGGTGGCTTTTGACCAGGATGCGGATGCTGCGAATAATTTGCCTGCAGATGAGCGGGTGTTATTTGTGCCGCAGAATTTTCGCCACCTGAAGCGTTTTCTGCGCCTGCACGGGATCAGTAAGGTAAATGGCCTGTTGGCGGACCTGGGAGTGAGCAGTCACCAGTTTGATGAGGCTGCACGCGGGTTCAGTATCCGTTTTAACGCGGACATGGATATGCGGATGGACAGAAGGCAGTCCCGGACAGCGTTTGACGTAGTGCAGACGTATTCTGAACAACAGTTGCATAAGTTATTTGAACAATATGGAGAGGTGACGAATGCGAAAACGCTGGCACGCGCCATCGTGGAGATCAGAGGCCGGGTATCGTTAAAAACGACGGAAGGCTTTAAGAACGCGTTGCGGCCGGTAGTGAAAGGGAATCCGAATAAATATTTTGCCCAGGTGTTTCAGGCGCTGCGGATTGAAGTGAACCAGGAGCTGGAAGCATTAAAGGAACTGCTGGAGCAGGCAAAGGAAGTGGTACAGGCTGGTGGGCGGATTGCAATTATTACGTTCCATTCGCTGGAAGACCGGCTGGTGAAAAAATTTTTCAGGGACGGTGGATTCGATCAAAAGGATGATAATCCTTTCATACAGCACCCTACTGAAAAGGTATTTAAAATAATAACAAAGAAACCGGTAGAAGCAGGGGAAGAAGAATTGAAGAAGAATACAAGATCGCGGAGCGCAAAGTTGCGGGTGGCAGAACGGGTTTAGTTCATAGTTAATAGGTCATAGATACTGGATGGTAGATGCTGGATACTTGTTGTCAGGTCAAGATCGAGAATCCAGGATCAGGTATCAAGAATCGAGCAAATAAAAGAAAGTGGCAGAAAAAAAGGAAAAGGAATTTAAGTTGAACTGGAAGAAGGTGCTGAACTACCAGTCGATTGTGCGGCAGGTACCTTTTCTGTTTTACCTGGCTTTTTTGGCCATCGTGTACATCTACAACGGGCATATGGCCGATAAAACGGTACGCAAGATCAACGCTACCGCAAAGGAGGTAAAGGAATTACAGTGGGAATATAAAAGCTTGAAAAGCGAGGTGATGTTCCGCAGTAAACCCAGCGAACTGACCAAAGCCCTGCAACCATTGGGGTTGAACGAATTGCAGGAGTCGCCCTACGTGCTGAAAGATTCGTTAGAACAATATATGCAAACCGTAAATAAATAGGAACAGGCATTGGAAATTAAAAAGGACATATTGTGGCGGGTGTATCTCTGTTTTATAGGGATTGCCTTATTGTCTGTTATTGTATTCGGCAGGGCAACCTATATTCAGCGGATACAGGGTGATCACTGGCGCAGTATGGGCGACAGCATGCACCAGAAAATTGTGGAGATCAATGCCGATCGCGGTACCATTTTCAGTGAGGACGGCCAGATGCTGAGCACCTCGCTGCCGCAGTTTGATGTGTACATGGATTTTATGGCCGACGGGTTACGCGATAAAAATGGAAAAGTATATAAAGAGAATATCGACTCCTTTGCCATAGCCATGGCGGATCATTTTAAAGATAAAACGGCAACAGTATACCTGAAGGAATTTAACGCTGCTTATGCTAAAGGGAACCGCTATTATGCGTTAAAGAAAAAGATCTCCTTTGAAGATTATAAAGCATTGCGGGATTTTCCGCTGATCCGTTTGGGCAAAAATAAAAGCGGGATCGTGGTGGAAGAAACCAGCAAACGCATTGCTCCATTCGGCTTGCTTGCCAACAGAACCATCGGGCTGAGTAGGGAGTACGTGAACAGTGATGGCAAGATAAAGAAAATGAACGTAGGGCTGGAAATGAGTTACGACAGTTTACTCAATGGCCAGAACGGCCAGCGCGTCATGCGGTTTATTTCCGGCGGCGCTGTTCCGGTGGAAGGCTTCCAGGTAGAGCCGGAGAACGGCAAGGACATTTATACGACGATCGATGTGAATATGCAGGATATCACCGAAACAGCGCTGCTGCGTATGATGCAGGCCAGCAGGGGTGAATACGGAACGGCAATTGTGATGGAAACGAAAACCGGGAAGATAAAAGCCATTGCCAACCTGGGGCGCAATCCAAATGATACTACCTATTGGGAAAATGATAATTATGCGTTACGGGTTACCGAGCCCGGTTCTACCATTAAAATGGTGACCTTTCTTGCTGCAATGGACAAAGGATCTTCTAAACCCAGCGATCTTGTAGAAGTGGGCAGTGCCGGGCGCATGCAGGTGGGGCCACGTATGGTTACCGACGCGGAACGGATGCCTAAGCCGGTGCTGACCATTGAAGAATGTATAGCCCACAGCTCCAACGTAGGCATGAGCAAAGTAGCGTTGAAAGCATTTGGGTCAAGACCTTCAGAATTTGGAGAGTATTTACATAAATACCACATGGATACCCGCTCACCCATAGACCTGGCCCATGTGCCAAGACCCCGGGTGGCACCATTGGCAGTGGATCATGGCGGGCTGATGAATATGCTGACCATGAGCTTTGGCTATGCGGTGCAGGTAAGCCCCCTGCAGGTATTAACCTTATACAATGCGATTGCGAATGATGGCGTAATGGTGAAGCCCTACCTGGTAAACAGCATTTTGAACCAGGGGGTGGTTGTAAAACAAATGCACCCGGAAATAATGCTGGATCCCATTTGCAAACCATCTACTTTGAAGGCTGCTAAGGAAAGCCTTGAATTAACAATAACCGAAGGTACCGGTAAGCCCGCCTTTAAAGATATGCCGTTTAAGGTAGCAGGTAAAACCGGAACGGCACACGTGGCGGATGGCAATATTAAATATGCGAACAATGTATACCAGGGAACATTTGTCGGTTATTTCCCGGCAGATCATCCCCAGTATTCCTGTATTGTGGTGATACGTACCCATCCGGGCGCCAGCACGCACTATGGCGGGCAACTGGGAGCGCCGGTATTCCGGGAGATCGCCACGAAGATCTACAGTATGTATGTGGATCGTAAAACACCGAAGAGTTATGAAGGTGCAAAGGATAGCAGCACGTATTTCTACGCGGGAAGCGCAAAGGCAATGGAGAATGTGTTGAATATGTTGAAGGTGCCTTTTGTGGATTCGGTACGGAGCGATCAATGGGTAACCATGTACGCCAACCGGTTTAAACCCGTGCTTACGGGAAACACAGTAAAAGGATCGGTGATGCCAAACGTTCAGGGAATGGGCTTAAGAGATGCGATAGGGTTGCTGGAACGTATGGGGCTCCGGGTAAAAATACAGGGAAGCGGAAAAGTGGCAGGTCAATCCATTGCCCCGGGTACTTCCTTCACAAAAGGACAGGCGGTTATTTTAAATCTGGCATAAACAAAAACGTGCAGTTAAGCGAACTACTATATAAAACCAAATTACAATCGGTAAGCGGGAATACTGCGCTGGATATTACTGCGGTTTGTATCGACTCCCGGAAGATAACGCCCGGATGTGTTTTTATAGCCGTGCGGGGTGGGGTAGACGGGCACCAGTTCATTGACAATGCGGTTCAAAATGGCGCTATAGCGGTTGTTTGCGAAACGCTGCCGGAAAACAGGAAAGAAGGCGTTGTATATGTTCAGGTAGAAAGCAGCGCAGCAGCAGCGGGCATCATTGCCCATAATTTTTATGGACGCCCGTCGGAAAAGCTGAAACTGACCGGTGTTACCGGCACCAATGGCAAAACAACCATTGCAACGCTGCTGTATAAATTGTTCAGCAAGCTGGGCTATGCCTGCGGCCTGATCAGCACGGTTCAGAACCTGGTTGGCAACGAGCTGCTGGAAGCTACGCACACCACACCAGACCCCGTTAGTTTAAACCGGCTGCTGGCCTACATGGTGGAGCAGGGTTGTGCGTATGCTTTTATGGAAGTAAGCTCCCATGCTATTCATCAGCACCGGGTGGCAGGGTTGGAGTTTGCCGGGGCGGTCTTCAGCAATATCACACACGATCACCTGGATTATCATAAGACCTTTGATGAATACATCCGGGTAAAAAAAGCCTTTTTTGATGCCTTGCCGAAACAGGCATTTGCATTAACGAATATTGACGACAAGCGTGGCCTGGTGATGACCCAAAATGCCAGTGCAACCGTTAAGACCTATAGTTTAAAGGCGGTCAGCGATTTTAAAGGGAAGATCATTGACAATAATATTATGGGCCTGCACATGATGGTGAACGACCAGGAAGTGCATTTCCGTTTGATCGGGGAGTTTAATGCCTATAATCTGCTGGCGGTATATGGCGCGGCTGTTTGCCTGGGCGAAGACAAGCTGCAGGTGTTGCAAACCCTCAGTATGCTGAGTGGCGCGGCCGGCCGGTTCGATTATATCATTTCAGCAAAAGACAAAGTGATCGGCATTGTTGACTATGCGCATACCCCGGACGCCCTGCTGAATGTGCTGGCTACTATAAAAAAACTGAGAAAAGGATTTGAGCAGGTGATAACTGTGGTAGGCTGTGGCGGCAACCGGGATAAAACGAAGCGGCCCATTATGGCTGAGGTGGCCTGTGAATACAGCGACCGGATCATTCTTACCAGCGATAACCCGCGGAACGAAGACCCGCAGGATATTATAAGAGATATGGAGGCGGGTGTGAACGCGGGGTGCAGACGAAAATGTCTTTCGATTGTAGACCGGAAGGAAGCGATTAAAACAGCCATAAGCCTGGCAAATGCCGAAGATATTGTATTGGTTGCCGGTAAGGGGCATGAAACCTACCAGGAGATCAACGGCGTGCGGAATCATTTTGACGATAAAGAAACGGTTAAAGAAATATTTGAATTATTGGAGAAGTAGCGGTGGGTTGATAAGTTGAAAAGTTTATAGGTTAACAAGGTTAAACCCTTGTCAACATTTTAACCTGTAAACTTTTAAACTCAACATTGGCACATTATCACATTAGCTAATTAGCAAATTAATATGTTGTATCATCTGTTTGAATGGTTTAAGTTACACGGGATCAATTTTCCGGGGAGGAATCTGATGGACTTTATCACCTTCCGGGTAATGATGGCGGTATTGTTGGCATTGACCATTACACTCATATTTGGTAAAAGGCTGATTGAGATATTGCGCAGGAAGCTCGCCGGTGAAAGCGTGCGCGACCTGGGGTTGGCAGGTGAACAGGCAAAAAAAGGAACGCCTACAATGGGCGGACTGATTATCATTTTGGGCATACTGGTGCCCACGCTGCTTTTTGCAAGATTGGATACGGTATATATCCTGTTGATGTTATTTGCAACGATCTGGTTAGGGGCGGTTGGATTTACAGATGATTACCTGAAGCTGCGTGCAAAAAGAATTGCCGCTGAAAAGGGCGAAGTGTATAAAAAAAGCGATAAAGACGGGCTGGCGGGTAAGTTTAAAATTTTCGGACAGGTAGTACTGGGCATCACCGTTGGGTCTGTTTTGTATTTTAACAGCAATGTGAAAATATGGAGGGAATATATCGGTACGCCGGGTTCTAATGAAACAGAAGTGATCACCAAAACGGTAAACAATAAAACAAAACATTTTGTACCCAGTAAAGATCCCATAACAACGATCCCTTTTGTAAAGAACCATGAGTTTAATTATTCCAGGTTATTGCCCGAGGCCGTACGGCCCTATTCATGGGTATTGTATATAGCTATTGTGGTATTTATAATTGTTGCGGTTTCAAACGGGGCGAACATAACAGACGGGCTGGACGGGCTGGCTACCGGAACGTCGGCCTTGATCGGGGTGATGTTGGGCATTTTCGCCTATGCCAGCGGCAACTTCAATTTTGCAGACTACTTAAATATAATGTATATCCCCAACCTGGGTGAGTTGTCCATTTTTCTGGCAGCGATGATCGGGGCCTGCGTCGGCTTTCTTTGGTACAACTCGTATCCCGCGCAGGTATTTATGGGTGATACGGGAAGTTTAACATTGGGGGGGATTATCGCATCGATCGCAATTATTGTGCACAAAGAGTTGCTGATCCCCATTTTTTGCGGGGTTTTTCTGGTGGAGAATGTCAGCGTGATGTTGCAGGTAGCCTATTTCAAATATACAAAACGAAAATATGGTGAAGGGCGCAGGATCTTTTTGATGAGCCCGCTGCACCATCATTACCAGAAATTGGGATACCATGAATCAAAGATTGTAACCCGGTTCTGGATCGTGCAGATCATGTTGGTAGTAGTGTGTATTGTAACCTTAAAGCTGCGGTAGGCAATGGCGAAGCGTTTAGTGATATTAGGAGGCGGAGAAAGCGGTGTGGGTGCGGCTTTGCTGGGAAAGCAAAAAGGGTATGATGTTTTTTTATCCGATGGAAGTTCTTTGAAAGAAGTATATCGTAACGAATTGCAGCAGGCGGCAATTGACTGGGAGGAAGGCGGGCACACAGAAACATTGATATTGAACGCTGATGAAATTGTGAAAAGCCCGGGCATCCCTGAAAAAAATGAACTGGTTAAAAGAATACGGGCAAAAGACATTCCGGTGATCAGCGAAATAGAGTTGGCGTATCGTTTTGCAGGTGACAGCCGGATCGTGGCCATTACCGGGAGTAACGGTAAAACCACCACCACTTCGCTGATCCATCATATTTTAAAGACCGGCGGTCTGGATGCGGCGCTGGTGGGCAATATTGGCGAATCATTCGCCAAACAGGTGGCATTGGACCCCAAACCGGTTTATGTGGTGGAGGTGAGTAGTTTTCAACTGGATGATATTGACCGCTTCCGGCCTTATATCGCAGTATTGACCAATATCACAGAAGATCACCTGGATCGTTATGAATACAATTTCAATAATTATATCGCAAGCAAGTTCCGGATCATAAAAAATCAGGAGGCAACCGATTATTTTATATACAACGAAGATGATGAGGTAACAAAAGCGTCATTAGACAAATTTAATATTCAATCAATTCAACTACCGATTAGCATGGAGAATGAAAACAGCGCGGCTTTTATTAAAGATGGGGATATGTACATCAGGACAGGCGAAGATTTCATAAATATGAGCATTTATGATTTTACGCTCAAAGGTAAACACAATCAGTATAATACTATGGCGGCAGGCGTTACAGCGGCAACAATGGATATCCGGAAGGAGAAGATCAGGGAGGCGGTGCAAACCTTTCAGAACCTGGAACACCGCATGGAACATGTGGCTACGATACGCGGGGTTGAATTTATCAATGATAGCAAGGCTACCAATGTAAACTCTACCTGGTATGCTTTGGAGAGCATGACAAAGCCTACCATATTGATCCTGGGTGGAGTGGATAAGGGTAACGACTATTCAACGATGACAGAAATGGTAAAAGAAAAAGTAAAGACCATTATTTGCCTGGGCGTCGATAATAAAAAGATCCATGAGGCGTTTAGCGGGATTGTTCCGAATATTATTGATACGGCCAGTGCGGCAGAAGCAGCCGGTGCAGCCTTTGCGCACGCAGAAAAAGGAGATGTGGTGTTGTTAAGCCCTGCCTGTGCCAGTTTTGATTTATTTAAAAATTATGAAGATCGCGGTACACAGTTTAAACGTGCAGTGATCGATTTATAAAACGGATAGTTTACAATGTCAGCTACAGCAGAAATAGCAGTGGAAGAAAAAAGCGCCCGGATAAAGAGCTGGAAAGGCGGACTGGATCAGCATGCCCGGGGTGACAAAGTGATCTGGGCGCTGGTGGTATTATTAACATTAGTATCGTTGCTGGCAGTATATAGCGCAACAGGCTCTTTGGCTTATAAGAAATATAAAGGCAATACAGAAGTTTACTTATTTAAACAGGTGGTCTTTATCCTGCTGGGTTTTGGTATTGTTTATTTCGCGCACCGGGTCAACTATACCATTTATTCAAAAGTAGCGCGGATACTCTTTATCCTCAGTATTCCCCTGCTGGCTTATACTTTGTTCTTTGGCGTAAAGATGAATGAAGGCAGCCGCTGGATCCGGGTGCCGCTGATCAATATGACGATGCAGACATCGGATCTGGCCAAACTGGCCTTGTTTATGTACCTGGCGCGGTTGCTCAGTCGGAAACAGCAGGTGATAAAGAATTTCAGAAAAGGATTTATCCCCGTCATTTTACCGGTAGGGGTTACCTGTTTGCTGATCGCCCCGGCCAATCTGTCCACCGCATTAT
This sequence comes from Niabella soli DSM 19437, assembly GCF_000243115.2. Taxonomy (NCBI): domain Bacteria; kingdom Pseudomonadati; phylum Bacteroidota; class Chitinophagia; order Chitinophagales; family Chitinophagaceae; genus Niabella; species Niabella soli. The sequence goes on from NZ_CP007035.1 coordinate 4,325,227, forward strand.
TACTGGGGGCCAGTTGCTTGATGTTATTGTTTATCGGACGTGTCAGTCTCAGGCATATTGCATTGGTTATTGCCCTTGCGTTAATTCCTATTATTATGCTGATAATGGCCGCAATGGTACAGCATAAAAAAGGCGGAACGGCAACAGCAGCAACTCCCACAGAAACAGTTAAAAAATCAGGCAGCGGACTAACGGGAAGGGTAAGCACCTGGGTCGGCCGTGTTGAGAATTTTATATATGGCGGTAAAGAAGCGGATAATGATGAGATGTACCAGGTGAACCAGGCCAAGATCGCTATATCAAAAGGAGGTCTTTTCGGGGTAGGGCCGGGGAACAGTACCACAAGGGATTATTTGCCGCAGGCCTATAATGACTTCATTTTTGCGATCATCATCGAAGAATACGGATTACTGGGCGGTGCGTTTATACTTTTTGTGTACGTGGTATTCCTGTACCGCTGCATACGGATCTTTAAAAGATGCCCTTTTGCATTTGGCGCATTTCTGGCATTAGGACTGAGCTTTACGCTGGCCATACAGGCAGTGGCGAATATGGCAGTGACGGTAAACCTGTTCCCGGTAACGGGAGTAACCCTTCCGCTGGTAAGCATGGGCGGTTCCAGTTTTCTGTTTACCTGCCTGGCTATCGGGATCATATTAAGCGTGTCGAGAAATGTGGAAGGCATAGAACAGCCAAAAACGGCAACAGTAGCAGATCCGGTGGTAGCTGAAGCTGAACCGGAAGTAGAACCTGAAGCAATAAATGAGTAAAAAAATGATTATAGCAGGTGGCGGAACCGGCGGGCATATTTTCCCGGCCATCGCTATTGCCCATGCGCTGCAGGAAAAAGATCCATCGATCCGGATCTTATTTGTTGGAGCAAAGGGGAAAATGGAAATGGAAAAAGTGCCGCAGGCTGGGTACAAGATTGAAGGGTTAGATATTGCAGGGTTCAATCGCAGTTCTTTGATAAAAAATATTTCACTGCCGGTTAAGCTGATCAAAAGCTTCATCCAGGTGAAAAAGATCTTTAAGTCGTTCCGGCCGGATGCGGTAATTGGGGTTGGGGGTTATTCTACCTTTCCCGTGTTGCGTTATGCGCAATCAAAAGGAATACCAACGTTTATTCATGAATCCAACTCCTTTGCAGGCAAGGCAAATATCCTGTTAGGGAAGAAGGCTACTACGATATTTACTGCAACAGACGGAATGGAAAAATTTTTCCCGGCGGCTAAAATTATCATAACCGGCAACCCGGTACGGCAGGCAATCGCCTCTATGAATATAAGCCGAAAAGCAGGACTGGATTTCTTTTCTCTGCCGGAAAATAAGCTGACGGTGTTGGTGATTGGCGGCAGTTTGGGCGCGAAATCAATTAATGAAGCGATCCTTGCACATTATAAAGAGCTGTTGGGTGCGGGATTGCAGTTGATCTGGCAAACAGGCAAAACACTTGCAAAAGAGGCGGCGGAAATAGCAGTAGAGCACAGGGATATTTGGGCGGCCCCGTTTATTACCGAGATGCAGTATGCCTATGCGGCGGCCGATATTATTATGGCACGCGCCGGGGCGATGACGGTGGCGGAAATAACGGTGGCTAAAAAGCCGGTTGTTTTTGTGCCATACCCTTTTGCGGCAGAAGACCATCAAACGATGAATGCGTTGCAGTTGGTTAATAAAGGAGCGGCCTGGCTGGTGAAAGATAGCGACGCGAAGGAGAGCGCTGTTGCAAAAATAATTGAACTGGCTAAGGATGCGGCCACCCGGAATTATATGGCGGAAGTGCTGGGGACATTGTCCATAACCAATGCAGATGAACGGATTGCCGGTGAAATTTTAAAACGGATATAACGTGGAAGCAAAGAAAATAGCGGATATAAAAAGAATTTATTTTATCGGGATTGGGGGCATTGGGATGAGCGCAGTAGCCCGCTATTTTCATTCAAAGGGAATCCGGGTAAGCGGTTATGATAAAACAGAAACGCCGTTAACAAAGGCCCTGGTGGCAGAAGGAATACCGGTTCATTATGAAGATGCAGTTGAGCAGGCTCCGAAAGATGCAGACTGGGTGGTGTATACACCCGCTGTTCCAAAGGAGCACACCGAGCTGAATTTTTATAAAGAAAACGGTTATCCCGTAATGAAACGCAGCGATGTGCTGCAGCAGATCACAGAAAGTTCTTTTAATATATGTGTGGCCGGAACGCATGGCAAAACCACTACCACCACGATGATCGCGCACCTGTTGCGGGACAGTGGGTATGGTTGTAATGCATTCCTTGGCGGTATTGCGGCAAATTATGACACGAATTTCTGGAGCGATGCAAATGATGTTTGTGTAATTGAAGCCGATGAATACGACCGCAGTTTCCTGAAGCTGAGCCCGGATATTGCAGTGGTTACGGCCATTGACCCCGATCACCTGGATATCTACGGAACAGAAGAAAATGTGCGTAAGGCATTTGCTGAATTTGCACAACGACTGAAACCGGGAGGCCTGTTGATCCGCAAGCTGGGTATTGGAAAAGAGTTGAGCGCGGCCCGCATATGGCAGTATAGTTTGCAAAATAACAGCGCTAATGCCTACGCGGCCAATATCGAAATAAAAGGGGGGGGGTATGTTTTTGATGCGGTACTGCCCACACAGCTCATCGAAGGAGTTCAATTGCATATGGGCGGTATGCACAATATTGAGAATATGATCGCCGCCATTACCGTGGCAAGTTCTTTAAATATTGATAAGGATAAAATTAAAAAAGCAGTAGCGTCCTTTAAAGGAGTGAAGCGCCGGTTTGAATATATCATTCCTCCTGATCCGGAAGACGGGAATGGTCTTGTTTTTATTGATGATTATGCGCATCATCCGGAAGAATTAAGGGCGTTGATAAATGGTGTAAAAACATTATTTCCAACAAGGAAATGTACACTAATTTTCCAGCCACATTTGTACAGCCGTACAAAAGATTTTGCCCTGGAATTTGCTGCTGTTTTGAGTTTGGTGGATAAGGTTATCTTATTACCCATTTATCCTGCAAGGGAACAACCGATCCCCGGAATTGAAAGCAATATCATTGCTGAAAAGATGGAAGGAGGTGACCCTGTAATCATGACGAAAGACGAACTATTGCATTGGGTTGGAAATGATTTTTTGAAGGAAGGAAATAAGGAGTTGGGAGACGTGATCATTACCGCCGGTGCGGGAGATGTGGATAAGCTGGTAGGAGTAATAAAAAACAGTTTAGAAAAAATAAAGTGAATACGAAACGGGCAATAAAGCGAATGTTATTAACACTCATGTGGCTGGGTGTGGGTATAATAATGTTTACGATAGTGGCAGCGGCTATGCGGGTGCAGGATGACAGTGTTTGTGCAGGTTATGATATTAATATAAAAGGCGCCGGTGGCGGAGGAAGTCTTTTTACCTCAGAAGCGCAGATCATAAAGTTGTTAAAAGAGGCGGCTCACGGGGACATCAAAGGGGAGCGCAAAAGCGGGTTCAATTTGCCGGGCATTGAAGATCTTTTGGAACAAAGCTCCTGGGTGTACAATGCTGAATTGTATTTCGATAATAAGGATATACTTCGGGTAAATGTAACCGAGCGCAGGCCCCTGGCGCGGGTATTTACAGCAGGTGGTCAGTCGTTTTATATTGATGAGGCCGGAAAACAGATTCCGCTTTCTGATAAGGTTTCATTGGATGTGCCCGTATTTACCGGGTATCCCAATAACAAGATCATGAAGGCATCAGACAGTTCTTTGTTAGAAAATATGATTGCGGCGGCATCCTTTATCAATAATGATTCCTTTTGGGTGGCCCAGGTGTCTCAGATCGATATTCATCCGGACGGCAAGGATCGATGGGATATGCAAATGATCCCGGTTGTGGGAAATCATCGGGTGGATTTGGGTGATGGAAGTGAGATCGCTTCAAAATTTCACCGCCTGTATCTGTTTTATGACCAGGTGTTGAAACGCACGGGGTTTGATAAATACAAAACGGTAGAGGTGCAGTATAATGGGCAGGTAGTAGGCGTTAAAGGAACCTACACAAAGCTGGACTCTATCCAGTTGCGTAAAAATATCGAGCAGTTATTGCAGCAGTCCCGGAAGGCAAATGACCTGATTGAAGTGGCGCCTGCTGTAGCCGGAGTAAAAAGGATCGAGGTGGATACTGCGGCGGAAGCGAAACTGGTTTATGGTCAGCCGTTGAATGATGATGGTTTGGATACGCTGGATCTAATGCCGGTAGGAGATAAATCTCAGGTAAGCGCTTCTGAGGCGGTTGCAGCGCCGCCCGTTGTAGTGCCTGCGGGGCAGCCGCTTAAAAATGCGGAAGAAGGCAAAGAGGTTGTTAAAAAAACAGCGCCAAAAAGGTCAGAAGAAAAAGAACCCGTGCATAAAAAGACAGCACCGGCAAAAAAAGCAGTAAAGCAGGCTCCGGCGCGTGTAACGAATACGAAAGAAGCGCATAAAAAGCCGGCTGAAAAGAAAGTTGTTGCAAAGTCCGCGCATACAACAGCAAAAAAACCGGCAGTGAAGCCCAATGCCACCCGAAAAGAGCATTCAGCAAAACCGGCAACAGGCAAGGGAACGTCTAACAAAAAAGATGTAAAAAAGCCCGTTGCAAAGCCGGCCGCGGATAAAAAAAAGACGACAAAGAAAAACACTGATTAAATAAAACAACTAAAAACGAAGTATATGAACGCTGAACAACCCATTATCGTTGGACTGGACATAGGAACCACCAAAATTGCTGTAATCGCCGGACGGAAAAATGAATTCGGGAAGCTGGAGATCCTTGGCTTTGGAAAGGCCAACTCCAATGGAGTAAAGCATGGCCAGGTCCTGAATATTGACGAAACGATTAAAGCGATCAAGATGGCCCTTGATAACTGCCTGTCTGTAAACCCTAATTTAAACATCGGTGAAGTGTATGTCGGCATTGCCGGGCATCATATAAAAAGCCTGCAGACAAGAGGTGATATTGTTCGCGAAAATGAAGAGGAAGAAATTACCCAGGCGGAAGTGGACCTGCTGGTAAGCAAACAATACAAAACCTATATTCCGGCGGGTGATCAGATTATTGATGTTATCCCCCAGGAATACACTGTAGATAATATGCCCAATATCGTTCGGCCCATCGGCTATAGCGGTGTAAAGCTGGGCGCAAATTTTCACATCATCACCGGTGATAAAAATGCCATTCGAAATATCAACCGCAGTGTTGAAAAGGCGGGGTTATATACAAAGGACCTGGTGTTGCAACCGTTGGCTTCTGCAGCAGCCGTAATGGGGCAGGAAGATCTGGAGGCCGGGGTGGCGATTGTTGATATTGGCGGCGGTACCACTGACCTTGCCGTATTTGCCGATGGCGTTTTGCGGCATACTGCGGTGATCCCGTTTGCCGGAGAAAATATCACTAATGATATAAAAACAGGTCTCGGCGTATTAAAAAGCCAGGCCGAACAAATGAAAACGCAGTTTGGCAGCGCACTGGCAAACGAAGCAAAAGCAAACGCTTATATCACCATTCCCGGGTTACGGGGCATGCCGGCAAAAGAGATCAGCGTAAAGAACCTGGCCAATATCATCCAGGCAAGAATGAGCGAGATCCTTGATTTTGTTACCTATCACTTAAAGCAGATCGGTATGGATAACCGCCAGCTCAATGGAGGCATTGTTCTTACAGGAGGCGGATCTCAATTAAGGCACCTGATCCAGTTAACAGAATATGTAACCGGCCTGCCCGCACGTATCGGTTTACCAAACGAGCATCTGGCTGCAGGTCATATAGAAGAGCTGGCGAAACCTACTTATTCCACCTGTTTGGGACTGATCTTAAAAGGATACGATGATTTCGAAAATAACCGCAAAGTATTTGAGAAAAGCTTTATCACCGTGCAGGTACCGCAGGACCTTATTAAGCAGGCCGCAGTTGCCGAAGTGGCCGAAGTAGCAGTAGCCTCCGGTGAAGAAAACAGTGCAGCGACTACCAGTAAAAAACGTCAGCCACTGAAGAATTTCTGGGATCAGTTTAAAAACGGTATTATCGAAATTTTCAAGGAAGAAGAAGACGGTCATTTATAATTTTTTACAGCCCTGTACTCTTTCTAAAAGGTGTGGAAGGAGTGCAGGATCTATAGTTCTTTTTAATTGTTTTATTTTTTTCAACTATAACTCCTCATCTCCAATGTTTTTATCATTGATAATAATAGGGAAATGAGGCCTAACCCATTTACTTAACAGGTTCTCACAGGAGGGTGTGAGCCACAAATTTTTTTAACAGATGATACATTTTGATCTACCCAAAGAACAGTCATCCATTATCAAAGTCATCGGTGTTGGCGGTGGCGGCGGTAATGCCGTTAACCACATGTACAGTCAGAACATCGACGGCGTAAACTTTATTATCTGTAATACAGATGCACAGGCGCTTTCCAACAGCCTGATCCCCAACCGCATACAGTTAGGGCCGCAACTGACCTCAGGTTTGGGCGCCGGCGCTAATCCTGAAATCGGCCGCCAGGCAACTGAAGAATCGCTGGAAGAGATCAAGCGTATTGTGGAGGTGAACACCAAGATGGCATTTATCACTGCCGGAATGGGCGGTGGTACCGGCACGGGTGGTGCACCTATCATTGCAAAAATTTGCAAAGACCTGGGCGTGCTTACCGTGGGTATCGTAACGATGCCTTTTGCCTATGAAGGGAAAAAGCGGCACAAACAGGCAGAGGAAGGGATCAAGATCCTGAAACAATATGTAGATACTTTGCTGGTGATCAGCAATGATAAATTGCGGCATCAGTTTGGTAACCTTAAAATGCGCGAAGCATTTGAAAAGGCAGATAACGTGCTGGCAACGGCGGCAAAATGTATTACCGACGTAATCAACAGCACCGGTCAGATCAACGTTGACTTTGCGGATGTTTGTACCGTTATGAAAAATGGCGGGGTAGCTATACTGGGTAGTGCGGCTGCATCCGGCGAAAACCGTGCGCAGCGTGCCATTGAAGAGGCCCTGAACTCACCATTGTTGAATGATAACGATATCCGCGGAGCCAAATGGATCCTCATCAATATCAATTCAGCCGAAGGCGATTCAGAATTTACAATGGATGAGGTGGAAGTAATTCAGGCGCACCTGTTGAGCCAGGCGGGTGAAAACACCGATGTAATTCTTGGGCTGGGGTATGACAATTCGCTGGGAGATGAGATCGGTATTACATTGATTGCAACCGGCTTTGAGAATAAAGACCCCTTTGTAAAACCGGTGCTGAAAAAAGAAGAACAGGCAGAAGGTAAAATTGTAATGACCTTAACGCCGAATGATTTGGTTGCATCTAAAAACGGGAAAAAAGTAGCGCCGCAGGAGGTGGTGGAGCATGAACTGAAGGAAGCAGAAAAAAGCCTGGGGCTGCAGGTAGATCCGATGATGCCACAATTAATTGACGAACCGTATGCAGAAGCCCCGATGCCGACATTGGATGATATCTCCGATATGGATTTTGCGAGCAATGCAGATGTTCATTATACCTTGTCTGCAGCGGACAATGAGAAAGTAGGCGCCAATGCGGAACCGGAAAAAGAAGTAGTGGTTGAAATAGTTGCCAACGAAGAAGACGAGGCTTTTTATTCTCCGGCAACACCCAGTGAAGACCGTGTGCTGGCGCAGCCCGAAATGAAAGAGCCCGAACCCGAAAATGATTATTCCGCAGGAGTGGGCGTACGCAGTTACCTCGCAAAACCTTCTAATATTTATGCGGAATCAAAAAAAGAAGAGATAGTTGCCAAAGCGCAGGAGCCTGCTGCCAGCGAAGAAAAAATGGAATTGGTGGAGCGCGTAGCGCCCCGGAGAGAAGAAGCGCCGGCAATGGTAAAAAATGAGGAACCCATACAGCCGCAACTGACAGCGGAAGAAGAAATGCTGCAGCAAAAACGTAAACAGGTAGAACGCTTGCAAAAATTGCGGAACCTTTCATTCAATGTTAATGGAAGTGATCCCAATAGCGAGTATGAAACCGTTCCCGCGTACATACGGCGGAATATGGAGTTGCAGGATAACAGCAACCACATTGAAAGTTACTATAGCAAGTTTGAAGTGAGCTCCGATGATAACAATCAGGGTCAGATCAATACCATTAACACCTTTCTAGATGGTAAAAAACCAGACTGATTTCTGTGAAAATTCAAGAGGAGTTTGGGTGTATAGTTTATAGTTGTAGCCCCGGTCGTTATCTACCGGGGCTTTTTAGTGACACTTGCAAAACCGCTTTGCCGGCACCGGCGGGTGGTGCAAAACATTTTTTTAGGTCTTCAGCAATTTGAATGCATGCGACCATTGATTATGAAGAAAACCAGGGATGCACCACAACATACAAAGGGGCTCAATGGCCCTTGCTGCTTCCACTTTCCCCATGTCTTCCGTTTCCCAGCCAAAAGCGGTTAAAATAGTTGTTACAGTTTTTTTAGCAGCATCATTGTTGCCGCAAATGAACATAGTAGGTTTTCCCTCTTTAAAATCGGGCTTATACATACGCGCATTGCCTACACTGCTGAAGGCCTTTACTACGCTTGCATAGGGAATAATTGCCTGGATCTTTTCCATCAATGATTCCTCCAATGAGGTAAAAAAATGAAGCACGCCATTCACCGGAGCATCGGATGAGATGGGATTGGTAACATCGATTACAATTTTATTGCTGAAATTATTTTTGCCGGCGGTAGCAATAGCTTCCTCCGCAACGGCACCTGAAACGGCCAACACAACCAGCTCTGCAAATACTGCTGTTTCAGCAAAAGTACCAACCGTAATTTCCGGATTTTCATTTTTGAATTTTACAATAGCTTGCTTTGAAGTGTTTCGGGTACCGAGCATTGTTTCATGCCCTTCGTTGGCAAAAGCTTTTGCCAATGTTTGACCCACATCCCCCGAGCCTATGATTCCTATTTTCATTTTTAATGTTTTAGTGATGAATAAATTGCACTAAAGCTACGAAGGAATTTTGTGAGGCTAATTAATTTTGGATTGCGCCGACCAGCAATGCATTCATTACCTGTTGAATTTCCATTTATACCGGCGGTAATAAAACACCATTATAAAGGTGATACCGAAACAACAGACGAACAGCAAAAGCCGGGCTCCGGCAATGGTCATAAACACCTTATTAATGTCAAGGATCGCTTCAAAGATTTTATCGCATTTGCTTAATACATACCCGGTAAGAAAGCTTCCCAGTATTTTAGAGAATTTGCCCAGGTCCGTTTCATCCGATTTGTTCATAGGCGTTGAAACGATGGCAATGATCCAGCCAAGGATATAGCCAAAAATGCAGATAAGATAAGTGATCGGGTAAACGGCAGGATCTGGTCCCACCCGGTAGGCCAGGTAGATCAGCGTAATTCCGATAATACAGCCGGAAATAGCCGTTGCGGCCAAACTATAGCGCGAAGCTCTTTTGGCCGATGGCGCCGGATCATCGGTAGCTGCCGTGTTAGTATTGGGGTTCATGTTTGTATGATTTAGAGCTGTGCAAAATCCTTTCTATAAAAATAGCCAGGATCAGCGGCTAAATCAATGACCATTTTTGGCGATGCCAAAAATAGACCTATAAGGTTTTTAAAAACCTTATAGGTCTGTCCTTTATTTCTTCATCACAAAACTTTCCATGAACTTGGTGTTGAAGTTCCCGCTGCGGAAATCCTCGTTCTGCATCAGTTGTAAATGGAAGGGAATAGTTGTTTTAATGCCTTCGATCACATATTCGCTTAATGCACGATACATGGTGTCGATAGCTTCGTTGCGCGTACGTGCAACGGTGATCAGTTTCCCGATCATTGAATCATAATAGGGAGGAATGGTATAGCCGGCGTAAACATGACTGTCTACCCGAACGCCATGTCCGCCTGGTATGTTCAGGTTGGTGATCTTTCCGGGTGAGGGGCGGAAGTCATTGTAAGGGTCTTCCGCGTTGATGCGGCATTCGATCGCGTGCATCTGGGGATAATAATCGGCCCCCGACACTTTTTCACCCATTGCAATTTTTATCTGTTCCTTGATCAGGTCAAAATTGATCACTTCTTCCGTAACGCAATGTTCCACCTGAATACGGGTATTCATTTCCATAAAGTAGAAATTGCGATGTTTATCTACCAGGAATTCGATGGTTCCCACGCTTTCATAACCAATGGCGCCGGCTGCCTTTTTTGCCGCCTCGCCCATGGCATGGCGTAATTCATCCGTCATAAAAGGAGAAGGAGATTCTTCTACCAGTTTCTGGTGCCGGCGCTGGATGGAGCAATCTCTTTCGCTCAAATGACAAACGGTGCCGTACTGATCGCCGGCTACCTGTATTTCAATATGGCGGGGCTCTTCTACAAATTTCTCCATGTAGATGCCATCATTTTTAAATGACGCGGCTGCCTCCACTTTTGCAGTGTCATACGCGCGCTCCAGTTCCGACTCTTCCCAAACGATCCGCATCCCTTTACCACCGCCACCGGCTGTCGCTTTTAAAATAACGGGATAACCGATTGATTTTGCTTCACTTTTGGCATGGTCCAGGCTTTTCAGCAATCCTTCGCCACCAGGCACTACAGGAACGCCCGCCTTGATCATCGTTTCTTTGGCGGTGATCTTATCGCCCATTTTGTTGATCATATCGCCCGTAGGGCCAATGAATTTGATCCCGTTCTCGTTGCAGATCTGTGCAAACTTTGCATTTTCGGCCAGGAAACCATAGCCCGGGTGCACTGCATCGGCATTCGTGATCTCCACGGCCGCCATAATATTGGGTACATTCAGGTAGGAATCAACGCTCGCAGGTCTTCCGATGCATACGGCTTCGTCGGCAAACTTTACGTGCAGGCTTTCGCTGTCAGCAGTAGAATATACAGCCACCGTCTGAATACCCATTTCCCGGCAGGTCCTTATAACGCGCAGGGCAATTTCACCTCTGTTTGCGATTAATATTTTTTTAAACATTGAACGAATTTGAGAATTTGAAGATGTGCTAATTTTAAAATTTAAGCCAATCCAAAAACGCTGAAAACAGCGGGGCTATTTTCAAATTTTCAAATTGGCAAATTTTCAAATTGATTATGGTTCTACGATAAATAATGGCTGATCAAACTCAACAGGAGAAGCATCGTCTACCAATACTTTTATAATCTTTCCGCTTACTTCACTTTCGATTTCGTTAAAAAGCTTCATTGCTTCAATAACGCAAATTACCTTACCCGGTGTGATGCTGTCGCCCTCTTCAACAAAATTGGGTTTTTCCGGAGCCGGTTTGCGGTAAAAAGTACCGATCATCGGGCTTTTTATTGTGATCGTATTAGAAGGGATTTCGGTTGCTTTGGGGGCTAATGCAGGAGCAGTTGGTGTGTTTTGAGGCGGAAGCAGTGCCGGCGCCTGCGGCTGGTAATGAACAGGTGCCGCTGCTACTACCTGTGTGATCTGTTCTTCCTTCTGGCGGATGGAGATTTTGAAATCCTTTTGCTCAATGCTCAGTTCGCCAATATTGGATTTGTTAATCATCTTGATTAACTCCTGAATTTGCTTAAAGTCCATATTTCTTCAAGATTTTAATGAGTTTGGAGTTTGGTTCCTTTTGTTGTAATTAAAAGAAAATTAGTAAAAAAGCGTGAAAAGCTAAGGTAAGCAATTCAACATCATATTTCGGCGATTTTAGATAAAAAAACCTCCGTTTAAAAGAAAAATGGCTTAAAATCGGGTAATTTAAGCCATTTTCAACCAGGTATTGTATTAATCCTTTACGCGCTCCACGTATTCACCGGTTTTTGTATTCACACGTATCAGTTCTCCTTCATTTACAAACAGGGGAACGCTTACGGTAGCACCGGTTTCAACAGTAGCAGGTTTTAAAGTGCGGGTGGCGGTATCGCCTCTTAATCCCGGTTCGGTATACGTTACCAGCATCACAATTTTATCAGGAAGCTCAACGCTTACCGGCAATTCTGTTTCAGTATTAATGGCAATGCCTACTTCCTGTCCTTCTTTCAGAAATTGCGGCGCATCGATCAGGTTCTCCGCCACGCTCATTTGCTCAAAAGTATCGTTGTCCATAAAATTATAGCCTGTTTCGTCCTGGTACAGGTACTGATAGGCTCTTTTTTCAACACGAACAGGGAAAATGGTATCGCCGGAATTCCAGGTCTTTTCAATAGTACGGGTATTATCAACCCCTTTTAACTTCGCCCAAACCTTAGCGGCTGCGCGGGCGGTTTTGTTTTCGCCAAACTCAACTACTGAGTAAAGATTGCCATCAAGCTTTAAGATCATGCCCCGGCTTATGTCTGCTGTATTTGCCATTTAATTTTTTTTGTCCGAAGAACCCCTTCGGGAAGGCGGCAAAGATAACTGAAGTCGGCAAGTTCACAAATTCTACGGTTAAAAATGTGACTGGCCTGTTACAACTATATAAATTATTATTTAAAATATATGAATAATTATTGTTTAAAATTGTATTTAAATATATATTTACTATTATTATTTATAATTATTATTAATTTATTATGTATGATAATATATTTTTTGTAGTAAATAATTTATATTTTTAAAATTATAATATGATTATAAAATAATGCGCAATCACATTTATAACCCCTGTTAAAGCACTTCTAGATCATTGTCGTACGAAAAAATGTAACCAATTTAATAAACAAATTAAATTTTTATTTAATGAGAAGGATTTTATTGCTCACAAAAACCATTCTTGTATCAGGAGCGCTGCTGGCGCAGGACACTTCGGATTCGCTCACTAAGAACCAGGAAGAAAAGCCGCTGAAGATATCCGGTTCGGCAGACGTGTATTATAAATATGATTTTGCCAAAACTAAAGCCAACTCCCTCACCAGTTTTACGCAATCGCATAACCAGTTTGCCCTGGGCATGGCCAGTATTAAAGCGGCCTATACGTTAAAAAGGGTGAGCATGGTGGCAGACCTTGGTTTTGGCCCCAGGGCGAAAGACTTCGCCTACGCGGACGCAGGCATTACGCAGGCAGTAAAGCAATTATACATCAGCTACAGCCCTGCGGAGCATTTGACGCTTACCGCCGGTACCTGGGCAACGCATGTGGGCTATGAAGTGCTGGATCCACAGAACAACCGCAACTACAGCATGAGCTATATGTTTACCAACGGACCTTTTTCGCATACGGGCGTTAAGGCAGAATATAGCGCGGGCAGGCATGGGTTTATGATAGGAGTTTCTAATCCGGCCGACTACCGCACTGTGCCCGATGATAAGATCAACCGGAAATCGCTGATCGCACAATACAGCTATACCTCTTCCGATGTATTTAAACTGTATCTGAATTATGTGGGCGGAAAAACAGTGGATACTTCAAGGGCGGACCAGGTTGATCTGGTGGCCACAGGGAAGTTCAGCGATAAGTTTTCATTGGGGGTGAACGCCACTTATGCTTCGGTATGCCTTTGGAATAGCACAACACAAAAAAATGATACCGGCAAACCCTGGTGGGGAACGGCGTTATATCTGAATTACGACCCGGTGCAATGGTGTGGCATCACACTCCGGAACGAGTTTTTTAACGACCATAACCACTTAAAATCTTTAGGAACGGCCGCTGCGGGGGATAACATTTTCGCCAGCACGCTTACGGCAAGCTTTAAAAAATCCGGGTTTATTTTTATGCCGGAGATCAGATGGGATCATGTAAATAAAAAGGCATTGTTCACAGACAGCCATCAGCGCGCTACTGCCAACGACTGGAATGTGCTGTTTGCGGCGATTTATTCTTTTTGATTGGGTTGCCGGTCCCGAATGTTTTCGCATGTGCGCCAAGATAAGGAAGGCGACTCAGGCGCTGTAAGCGCCGAGTGTTTATAGTATTCATGATCATCTACGCAACGCATCGGCTCCGTCAGGTGCCGCGTAAACACGGGGCGTCCTACGGAGCCCGAGTAAATACTATTGCAATTGCTATAAACACAACGCTCCTAACGGAGCGAAAATGGCTCAAATGCTGGTGTAGTTGCAGTTCCAGCAGATTGAATGTCGCGCTTAGCTTGACGCACATGCGAATGTTTTCGGGATGCTACTATCAGCATCGTTGTGTCACTCCCTTCAGTTGCAGTACTGCTATGAACGCTGAATGCTGAATACATAATGCTTAATGCGGGGTCAGAAGCTGCGGGACGATTTCCCGCTGATGTGCGCAGATTTTATTCGCTGGTTTACGCAGATAGGGCCCTTCCGTCGCGTTTCATTTGCGCTGATCTGCAGGAACCTTTTCTCATTGCACATCAACCGCACAGTTGATCCATTCTCCGTCAAAGCTGGCCCCGTATTTTTTATAAAAATTGATCGCCGGTTCATTCCAGTCGAGCACCTGCCAGCAAATGCGGTTGAATCCTTTTTCCCGGGCTTCGGCAAATAGCCGGTCAAACAACCGCGCGCCTATTTTATGTCCACGCATAGCTTCGGTTACCAAAATATCTTCCAGGTATAGAGCCTGCCCCTTCCAGGTAGAAAAGCGGATATAATAAAGGGCAAAGCCGTGTATTATTTCCCCTTCAGGAGTAGGGGTAGTTGCTACAAACGCCCACCAAACCGGGTTGGGGCCAAAACCGCTTTCGGTAAAATGTTCCAGAGAAACAGTTACCTCCTGCGGCGCTTTTTCATAGGTTGCCAGCTCCTGTACCAAATCCAAAATACGCGGGCAATCTGAAGCAACCGCTCTTCTAATTGTTATTTCCATTGTTGCAAAGTAGGGATTTTTTCTTTTGCCACTAAAACTCTGTGTTTCAGTGGTTCAGTGACGTTTGTCAATTTTTATCGGCAAACTGGCTTTTTTATCGTACATTTAGTCTGCTAAGAGCATATAACCTATTTAACCACAGACAAACCCTCATGCTATGCCCCAGTTAACCCAACCTATGTTCAGCATTAACGGTACACCGTTGCTGCAGTTTACTTCCTTTTGTTTACGACAAAGTATTTTCGATCATCATCAATTTACACTGACGGTTCCTGCCCAGGCAATTGATGGCAAGGCCGGAATGTTTACCCGCTCCGGGGATATGATCGGTGGTAGTTTCGGCGCGCGGATCGATGGGGTGGGGCTTTCGGGAACCGTACTTTTCAACGGCATCATTACCGGTGTGGAAACGGCGCGGTTCACGGGTCACCAGGGTGATGTGCTCATCACAGGTAACAGTCCTACCATCATAATGGACAGCGGCCCGCATTGCAAAAGCTGGGAGAAAAAAGCGATCAAAAATATTGCACAGGATGTGCTGAAGTTTTTCCCCCAAAACCTGCTCGAACCCCAAGTGCAGCCGTTATATGGCGCAACACTGGCCTATACCGTGCAGTATAAAGAAACGGCCTGGCAGTTTTTAAAACGGCTGACCGCCACTTTTGGGGAATGGTTGTTTTGGGATGGCAGAAACCTGGTGATCGGCCCTCCGCGCGACAGCAAAAAAACGTCGCTGGTATATGGACAGCATTTAAGCCGGTTTAACGTTGCGCTACAGGCGCGGCCCACTCAAATGCAATTGATGGCCTGGGATTATTTAAACAGCAAAATATATACAAGTGAACCGCAGGGCGTGGAGCAAAAAGCCGGCCTGAATGGTTGGGGCGAACAGGTGTATAAAGCAGCCCGGACGGTATACGGTACCCGACCCAAACAATGGAATAACCGGTTTTTGACGAATAAGAAACAACAGGATGATCTCGTGAATTTGCACAGCGCAATGGAAAGCAGCAAGCTGGTACGGTTCAATGGCCAGAGCGGCCACCCCGGCGTGGCCATTGGCACCCGGATCGATGTGAGCGGCAACAATGTTTTTACGACGGGCAACGAAGGGTATGGAGAATACCTGGTAACTGCTGTCAACCATTATGCAGATGGCCAGGGGCATTATGAGAATGATTTTACTGCGGTACCCTCAGGTATCAAAGTGCCGCCGGTAATAGTACCAGCGGACCCCGTCTGTGAAACGCAAAGCGCTATTGTGACGGATAATAACGATTATAATGGCCTGGGCAGGGTGCGGGTGAAATTTCACTGGATGAACGGATCGGAGCAAACGCCCTGGATCAGGGTGGCAAGCCCGCACGGCGGGGGTTCCAAGGGGCATTTTTTTATGCCGGAGATTGGTGAAGAGGTAATGGTTGGTTTTGAGAGTGATAGTGCCACCAAACCTTATGTGATCGGCACCGTATACCACGGCGCGGCAAATAACGGTTTCAGCAATGCCGGCAATGATATTAAAACTATTCAAACCCGGAGCGGCACCAAAATACGGATGAACGATGCTGAAGGTTCGGTATTTGTGGAGGATCCCAGCGGCAATACCTGGTTTATGGATGGCAAAGGAAATATCAATGTGAACGCGCCGGAAACGATGACATTTACGTGTAAGAATATGAACATTAATGTGCAGGAAAATATGAGCACTTATGTGGGGCAGGACAATTCGCAGACCGTTGGTATGAATAATACGATTGGTGTGGGGGCCAACCACAGCGCCAGTGTGGGAATGATGAACAGCCTTACAGTAGGTGGTGATAGCCTGCACACGATCACTGGCACTTTTACAGAAATGATCGAGGGGGATTTTATCTCGGAATCGAAGCAGGAGCGAAAGGAGATCAGTGAAAAGGGGATTGAGATTTCAAGCAATGACAGCATTGCCAAGCACGCTCAAAAGGAAATTCACAATAACAGCTTTGGAAACACAAAAGCCAACTAAAACCCATGAGCCACACAAGATATGTAAAAGGAAAAATCGTTAAGCGTACCGACGGCAGGCATAATATGTATGCACAGGAGTCGATCGTTTTTAACGCGGAAGACACTATTGATGAATGGGGAAAAGAAGGGGGCACGAGGTTTGGAGAGCCAGAGCGCTATCAGGGAAGGGACCAAGAATTTGAGATTACTTTTTCATTAGACAAGTCCGATAAAACATTTGTACCGCTGGGCGTATTGGACTTTAAAAATAATATTGAAAATGGATATTTTAAATTTAATTACAGCTTGTTTGGTGAAAGTATAGATTCGCTTGAGTTTAGAATATTGGATGATAATGGAAACGCCCTTTATATTGAGACCAATATTAAGCCCGTGACCATTCATGCTGATCAAAAACAATCGTTTCTGAATGATATGAAATCAAAGGCAAAACAAATTTCGGACCCAAGTGTAAAGAAAAATATTTTCGATATTAATTATGTATTACAGTCCTATACAGGAGTATCTGGCTATACAGAACCGGGGCACTACTCGATATATTGGGACGGGTTTACAGTAGATAAAGTATATGATAGCAGAAGTATTGCTGGGAAAAGATTGAAAGCAAAAATTACTGCCACAAAAAATGGTGTTTCTAAAAGTCTGGAACAAGAATTCTTTGTTGTGCCTAGTGATGTAGATTGGGTTGATGTGAGAATTGATAGGGCAAATAAGATGATAAATATTGATCTGAAAATTAATCTTAGAAATGGAGGCGCCGAAGGGCTAAACAAAGATGGCGATGTGTCAAAAGAGGCAGTTGATTACTATCACAAACCTCCATTAAATAAGCAAGCTGTATCCTATCAGGATTTAGAGGAGTATGCATTGGATGGAGTTGGGCAGTTTTGGTCGAGACATTCAGGGAATATTGGAAAAGGAATAATGATCGGAAAGGATCTGTATCAGGTGTTTGTAAGAGCAAATTCAGATGAGCATGGAATGTTAGCTCCCCGAATTATTTATCAAACAAATCAAGAAGAGGGAAGGTCCAGAAATTGGGAATTATCACGGATTTTATATTTTGCGGATGGATATATATATCATCCCGGATGGGGAAAATATCCCGGTTCCATTATTTTTAATACAAAAGGGTGGATGTTTGGTTCTAATATCCCGGATTTTAAAATGACCGCTGCACATGAAATCGGACATCAAATTCTATTAAGCTATGGTGGACAGGACTATTCTAAGAGCCACAAGAAATCTTCTACTATTTTTACACAAAAGGTGCTTGATGACTCCCCGTCTATTCCAACTGCTGGTGAAATTGACCTGATGAAATACTATCAAAATTATTATGATATTTCAAGAACTATAGCTGCGGAGTTTGATGTTGCAAAATTGATTTGGTTAACAAAATTAAAGATTCAGTAATGAAATATATAATCAGCCTCATGGTTCTTATGTTAACACTAGCTTGTAGTACTAAGCAATTTCTGTATCGTAAACCTGTTATAGGGTACGTTTATATAAAGGGTCATGCGGTTACTGCACTATCTGTACGCTATGACTCAACAGATGTTTTAAGTAGACAGGATGTTGTAACAGACTTAAATGGACGGTTTGTAATGCCCAAAGTTGTATTAAAAAATTATCAGGAGTTCAGGCGTATGAGTTCAAGAATTAATTCATGGCTGAATTTTTATAATAATGGGGGAAAAATATTTAGCATTGATCTTAAAAAATATGATCTGTCAAATGATACCATCAATGTCGGTAAAATAAATATTGAATGATATCGGTTCAGGGTTTAGATGCAGAGAGAGGAAAAGTTGAAAAAAAAGTATCAGAAAGAAGCAAGGCCATAAAGGAAGCCGGTTGACAATTAAGCGCATTTCGGAAGTAGCTTAACTATCCTTAATCCTTCATGTTTTAATTCCTTGATAAATGTAATCATGATAAAAGAAAAAAAATATCAGGATTGGCGATTTTTACAACAGTGGCCGG
This sequence comes from Niabella soli DSM 19437, assembly GCF_000243115.2. Lineage (NCBI taxonomy): Bacteria > Pseudomonadati > Bacteroidota > Chitinophagia > Chitinophagales > Chitinophagaceae > Niabella > Niabella soli. The sequence continues at coordinate 4,343,964 of NZ_CP007035.1, forward strand.
AAAGCCTGTCTCCTGGCAAAAGCTTTTATTATGATTATTGTGTAAGTACCGGCAATGAAGCAGCGGAGCAGTTCACAGCCACTATCAGGTTGACGGCGATTGTGGGCCAAGATGGTATAAGAAAAGGAATAATTTACGAGAGGGCTCCTATACTGGGTGGTAATATGAACCCATTCCTGGAGCTGGCTTATTTTTCAGGCAAATGCTTTTATCCGGTTCAGCTTTTTCAAAAGAACAATGAATGGGAGGTTGTAAATATAAATACGCTAAATGAAAACTGGCGGCAGATAAAAGAGCAATTATTGCTGGAGTTCGAAGGGGCTGTGACCGCTTCGGTGATCCGGCAGACAGAAGCTGTTTTGGAAAACCCCGTGCTGCTTGGAAAAATTTATGATGAAGACCTGTTTCTCAAGCTGTATTTTTTCTTGATCCGTGAACAACGGGCAACGGATACCTTCTTTCAATTTAGCCTGCCCCTGGTTCCAGATGCAGATGCTGTGTCGTTTAAAGGAATGCCTTCAGTTACATCAATTGAAGAGGACCTGATCTCGCTGTCCTTCGATGCGGAGTGTATGGACACCAGAACCCACGGAGCATTGATCTATGGGAAATGCAGGAGTGCATCCGCTACCCGGAATGAGTTAGCTGTTAAAGGCTTGGCCAGGTTCCGGTACCAGTTAGATGCGGGAACCTTGTTAATTAAAAAGATTACGGCCAATATTGAATTAAGTGAACCGTCCGGGGCACCAAAGTTCTGGCAAATAAAAATAAACACCTATAACTATGAATGAAAAACATGTAGTCGTGCAGGGGGCACTTTGCAAATGTCTTTATGGAACAGTTCCCGACGGGCTTTCTGTTCAATCGCATCACAAAGAAATGGCTAATGATGGAAGCGGGTCAAAAAAATTAATAGCCACCACAAAAGATACGGGTGCCACATTTAAAAACAACAGTTTTGGTTCCTGTGCTAAAATGAACCATAAGCCATGTAAACCGCTGGTACAGCAATGGGTGAATTTTTATGAGCGGGTAACGCTTACACACGGAGGAAATATTTTATTGGAAGACAGTAAAGCAGCTTGCGCCGTTGCGGGCGATGCCTGCATAAGTATTGCCTGGCATGGGCAAACAGGCGTTCCGGCCGCAAAACAGGCGGAGCAGTCAGATGAGTGCATGCTAAAAGAATGGAATCCTGCGATCAGCAAAGACGCAATTGAAGCGGAGCTAAATGAACATAATTGGGAAGCCCTTTAAATACCATCCTATGAGTACAAAAACAGGTGTGGCAGGCATCAGCGGAAACCACCATCCCCGTATAGGCGATAAGACGTCTTTTGATATAACGGGCTGGTACCCGGACACCCCGGCGCATTTGCGCCATGAAAAAAACATCACCTGGGAGCTTTTTAAGCGGCGCGATGACGGCCACTATACCACTACGGGTATCAAAAAGAAAGGAGAAAGTTTTTTCATCTTTGGGCAAACGGCTTTAGGACATCAGTACCGGGTGGAAGGCTATTTAACTCAACCCGAAGGAAGAGCACCCATGGCGATGGACGTGGTACCGGTTGATACCAATACTCCACATTTTACAGGGATTGAGATCTATGACGCCGCCGGCAACCGGGTAAAAGGCCCCCTGCAATATGGAATGAAAGTGAAGATAGTGGTATTGTCTGTAGGGATGCCCGGCAAAAATATCAAGATCAGTTTATGGGAGGATACGGGACCCAACTGGCCAAAGCTGCCCCACTATGCCGAAGGGGTTAAAGCTACCATCAATAAAAACGGGGTGGCAAAAGCAGAATTTGTTTTGAAGCCCGATTTTAAAAAGCTGACCGCCGCCGCAGATCAGTTGCATGCCTATTACATAACGGTGGAATACTGGAGCAGTCCGGATAAAAAGGCATTCCTGGCAAGTGATCATATCAACCTGATAAATCCGGATTTTCGGAAATACGACTTGTTTGAACGACCGAAGCCTGTAAAGACCGCCCTGCCTTTAAAGACACAACAGCAGGTAAAGGACCACCTGCCCACACCGGCGTTAAAAGCAACGGACTGGACGGAAAGCCCGTTATTCATTGCCGGCAGCGCCTTCCGTCAATGGACGGTGGCCAAGGGGAGCCAGAAGTATATGGTGGGAGGGAAGGAGACCGCAAGTAAAAATACAAAGTGCTTGTGTGAGGAATATGATTTGATTTGGGGAGACAAAGTATCGTGCGGATTTAGAAAAAAGGTTGTAGAAATTTCTAAAGAAATTTGGCCAAATGACTACCGGAATATGGCTAACAATTTAATGGCATGTATGGCTTTAGAAACTGGCGGAACTTTTAATCCACATGATTCCAATAAAAACGGGTATTTTGGTCTTATTGGATTTGGTGATGGGAGTGTAATGGATATTGGCACTACCCGTGAAAATATTATGACAATTGATGGAATATCGCAGTTGAATTGGGTTAAAAAAAGACTTCAGTATGTTCAGAAATACTTAATGAATAACGGGAAAGGAGGTGTTCTGCGAGACTTTACAGACCTTTACTTAGCAGTAATTTATCCTACAAAATCAGGATTACTCCAAAATGAAGATGCAAAAACAAAGATAATCTTCGATGCGTCTATAGACAAAAAGCATATGTTGGAGTACCGACAGAACCCGACATTTATGAAAGAACAAGGAGAATATAATAATAAACAGGAAGTCACATTTAAGCGAAGAGGAAAGGATGGTGAACTAAAAGATGTAACAGAGGTGTTACGGGGGTATGCTGAGGAAACTAAAGGGAAAACCTATCGATGGGAAATAACTGCTACTGTCGAAAGCTGGCATGAGAATGGGAAAAACAATAAAATAAATGTTTTCAGTTGTAAAGAACAGGAGCAAGACAGTAAATCTTCACAATGTCCTACTGACTGTTCGCAGTGTTTTGACTATGCCGATGTGTGGAATAATCCTGAAATCAGTGATGATAATGGTGGTAAAAACAATAATCGTTTTGGGTTTAATTCTAGTAGGGGGCACAAGGGCATTGATATTTTGTCTGGGCCTATGTATAAGACTGTACATTCGCTGATGTGTGGTGAAGTGGTTTCGGTGGTTGATACTTTTAAGACCAATGAATATAAAGAGCATAGTTTGGGGAATACACTTATGATTAAGTCTAAGGATAAAAATGGGAAAGAGGTTTTTATTTTGTACTGTCATCTCGATAAGATTTATGTTAAGAAAGCACAGAAAGTTAAACATGGGCAAGCAATAGCTCTTTCTGGTTCTACCGGAAATGCGTCATATGCTGGTCTGGCTAACGGTAAACCTGAGCACGGCATAAATAATAAATATTGGCACTGTCATATTGAAGCCGCAACAAAAGGAGAAGGGTATAATAATTTTTATTCGTTAGGAAGCTTTCGTATAAAAGCTGAAGATTATATGAAAACGAAATTTGATAAAAATGGAAATGCGATTAAATAAATCAATACTGCTTTTTTTTGTGTTGATCTTTTCCCTTTCATGCAATGGAATATCGCAGGCTGATAGGGGAAAAAATGAATTGGATAGTCAGTATAAGCATCCGGTTGATTTTTTGGACAAAAAGTATAGTTCAAAATATCAACTAATTATTGACGAATCTAATATATCTGATCATCCCTTTTTTAGTTATTTGGATTGTAAGAAAGAAGGATATTTTGTCGTGCATTATGTTCCGAAGTCAATAAAATTAAGAAATTTCTGGAAAAGCAAATTTTATGAGAATACGCGTTTAGATACTTATGATTTTGATAAAGATGATCAAAAGATCAGAAGCTTATTAAATAAGGATCTAAAGAGTTATAATATTTTCTGCGTCTATTTGAGCACCGAAGAATTGGATTCGAACGGAGATTGTACAAAGGAGACCGTTCATGCCAAAAAGGATGCAATCTCCCTTTTCTATATCTACAATCAGGATGATGGTAAATGGACAGAACTCAAAAGGCTGAAAATTGTAATGCTTCCTCCTTATGTCAACGACAGTTTTTTTGTACGTCAGTTCCCGGCCTTTTTCAACGTTGACAATAGCAATGTCAAAATTCCTAATAATATCTATGGTTTTTGCCATCCTGATATTCGAACGGATACAATTAAATCTGAAACTTGCTACGATATTAAAATTCAGGATACGGCTGCTATAGTTAAAGGAAACACATTAGAACACGTTGGTGAGTATAAGTTGTATTATACTAAACTTGGCGAAGCAGAATTAAGGAATTCAGAAGAGGGTGAATACGTTTTTAAAATAAGAAAGGATGGCGATGACTACTGGGTAATAGAAAAAGATGCTAGCCAATGGTACAAGTTAAAGAAGGAATAAAATAACCTATCTTCATAACATGTTGGTGAAAGTTAATGGTAGTGCGGTTTATGGCGTTGAAGCAATACCGATTATTGTGGAAGTAAACTGGATGGGCTCCGGAAAAGATCCTATGATTGTCGGCCTGCCCGATAATGCCGTAAAGGAGAGCCTGCAGCGCATAGAAAGTACTTTTAAAACGAACGGCTTTGAAATGCCACGCACCAAAATAGTAGTCAACATGGCTCCCGCAGACATTAAGAAAAGCGGTACTGCTTTTGATCTTCCCATCGCCATTGGAATATTAGCCGCATCAGAACAAATAGAAAATGCAGCAGCCCTTGCTAATTACGTGATCATGGGGGAACTGAGCCTTGATGGTGCCGTGCGGCCGATAAAAGGGGCATTGCCCATTGCCATCCAGGCACGCAAACAAGGGTTTAAAGGGCTCATTGTACCAAAGGTTAACGCGCGGGAGGCGGGTATCGTAAATAACCTGGAAGTATTTGGGGTGACAGATATCAATGAATTGGTCCGTTTTTTTGAGGACGGAGAAAAGGGTTTAACGCCGGAGGTAGTAGATACAAGGGATGAGTTTTTTCATTCTCAGTACGATTTTGAAATCGATTTTGCAGATGTAAAAGGCCAGGAAAACATAAAGAGAGCCATGGAAATTGCCGCGGCAGGCGGACATAATGCCATTCTGATTGGCCCTCCCGGGGCGGGCAAAACCATGCTGGCGAAGCGATTGCCTACCATCCTTCCGCCACTTACCTTGCAGGAGGCCCTGGAAACAACAAAGATCCATTCGGTAGCCGGTAAACTGCCGGAGAACGCCACGCTTATTTCCCGGCGGCCTTTTCGCTCACCCCACCACACGGTTTCCGACGTGGCTTTAGTGGGGGGTGGAGGAAACCCGCAACCCGGTGAGATCTCTTTGGCACATAACGGCGTGCTGTTCCTGGATGAACTGCCGGAGTTTAAACGAAGCGTACTGGAAGTAATGCGGCAACCCATGGAAGAACGCCGCGTTACCATTTCCCGTGCAAAAATGGCCATCGATTTTCCCGCCAGCTTTATGCTGATCGCCTCCATGAATCCCTGCCCCTGCGGGTTTCATAATCACCCCGAACGGGAATGCACCTGCCCTCCGGGTGCCGTGCAAAAATACCTGAATAAGATTTCGGGGCCATTGCTGGACCGCATCGATCTGCATGTAGAAGTAACGCCTGTTCCGTTTAGCGAATTGTCGGTCAAGAAGGAAGAGAAAGGCTCTTCGGAGATCCGGGAAAGAGTGATCCGCGCCCGGGAGCTCCAGGCGGAACGATACAAGGAAACGCCGGGTATTTACTGCAATGCTCAGATGAGCAGTAAGCAATTAAAAGAAATAGCTGTTATTGATACCATTGGTCATGCTTTATTAAAAAGGGCCATGGAAAAACTGAACCTTTCGGCCAGGGCTTATGATCGTATCCTTAAAGTATCCAGAACTATAGCCGACCTCGAAGAGTCGGAAGTGATTAAACCGGAGTATCTTGCAGAAGCGATCCAATACCGCAGCCTGGACCGGGAAGGCTGGAGTGGATGAAAAATAAAGAATAATAAATTTAGAACAAGGAATGTAAAGGATATGAATAAGAATTATTTTATTGCCATATGTGTTGTAATGCTTTTTTGCAGCGGTGCAGCGGCACAGGTTCACAAAGGGGAATCAGCCGTTGCGTACAATATTCCTTTTCATCTTACCGGTCATAACAATATTGTGATCAGCGCTGTTATAAACAATACGGATACCGTTAACCTGATGCTTCATACGGCGTCAAGCGATATTACATTAACGAAAGAGGGGCTTGCAAAAACAAAAACGATAAACATAACGGGCACTGTAGATAGCATAAAAAGCTGGGGCGGAAGCACTAATTCCTCTGGCTATAGTACCGGCAACAGACTTCAGTTGGCAGGCCAGCATTGGGACAAGGTTACGATTTGGGAAGATGAACTTTCCGGTCAGCAGACCGATGGAAAGATCGGCCTTAATTTTTTTGACAAAAAAATACTCGTATTTGATTTTGATAAAAACCAATTGACGGTAAAAAATGAGTTGCCCCGGAAGATAACCGGTTACCAAAAATTGAGACTGAGAGTGGCAAATGATAATTTGTTTATTAAGCTGATCTGCAAGGCGGGAGATGAAGCGTTTGAAAACGAGTTTCTGATCCATTCGGGGTACGGGGGCATCCTTTTGTTTGACGATGCAACAGTTCAAAATTACCGTCTTGATAAAAAGATTAGGATCACCGGGCGAAAACAATTGAAAGACGCATACGGAAATGTTTTAACAACCGTAAATGGGATTTTGCCACATTTGAATATGGGAAAGGTATCTGTTAAAAATGTTCCGGTTGGTTTTTTTACAGGTGCCATCGGAAGACAGCAAATGAGCGTTCTGGGAGGAGGGCTTTTAAAAAAATTTAACTTTGTTTTGGATAAAGAGCGTCAGAATTTATACATCAGGCCGAATCACTTTTACAATGCTCCCTTTCCGGCTACATAAACCTTAACCTAAATTATTTGTTATTAAAAATCCTTGATGCAACTTTGCATCTCGGGATTTTTAACAAGAAAGTATATGCGCATTCTTCTTCAATATTTAAAACCCTATAAATGGCTGGTGGCGCTGGCTTTGTTACTGGCGGCCATCAACCAGGTATTCTCGCTTTTTGCACCCATGATCAGCGGGCGGTTGCTGGACCTTTTCGCCAACCATCCGCATCATTTTGATAAGGCAAAAACCATCCCGCGCAGCGGCCATGAATATTTATTCGGCGGTAACGGCTATCGAGGTCTGATTTTCTTTTTATTGCTGTTAATTGGTACGGCCATGGTGAGCCGCATTGCCAAAGCCTTCCAGGACTATTTTGTAAATGTGGTGATCCAGAAATTTGGCGCTACCATTTTTACAGATGGACTAAAACATTCCATGCGGCTGCCCTATCAGGATTTTGAAGATCAGCGCAGTGGCGAGACACTTTCCATATTAACAAAAGTGCGTACGGATACGGAGAAATTTATTACCAATTTTATTAATGTGTTTTTTGCGATTATTGTCAGTATCGTTTTCGTGTCCATCTACGCCTTTCAGTTACATTGGGCCATTATGCCGGTGTATACGGTGGGCATTTTTGCCATTGCTGTTGTTACCAGTTTATTGAGCAAGCGCATCAAAGTGATCCAGCGGCGCATCGTTTCAGAAACAACAGCGCTGGCGGGCACTACAACGGAAAGCCTCCGGAATATTGAAATTGTGAAAAGCCTGGGATTGACCGAGCAGGAAGTGAAACGGTTAAATAACAACACTTTTAAGATCCTGGGGCTTGAGCTCAAAAAAGTAAAGAGTATCCGGGCGCTGAGTTTTATCCAGGGTACCATGGTTAACTTTTTGCAACAGGTTATTGCTTTCACCCTGCTATGGCTGATCTTTGGCGATGCCATTACACCGGGGCAATATTTATCGCTTTCATTTTACGGGTTCTTTATTTTCGGGCCGATGCAGGAAATGGGCAATATTATCATTTCTTATCGTGAAGCAGAGGCCTCGCTAAATAATTTTCATAACCTGATGTTACGCAAGGCGGAGCTGAAACCGCTTATGCCGAAGCATATTGGCCTGTTGGAACGGTTGCAATTTAAAACGGTGGCTTTCCGGCACCAGACGGCCCACTTTAATGCGCTGAATAATATTTCCTTTGATGTGAGCAAGGGTGAAACGATTGCTTTTGTAGGGCCGAGCGGTTCGGGGAAAAGCACCCTGGTTAAGTTACTGGTGGGCCTGTACCGGCCGGCAAAAGGGACCATTAATTATAACGGCATCGATGGAAATGATATTGACTTTGACGAGTTACGCCGGCAGTTGGGTTTTGTAACGCAGGACACACAGTTGTTCGCAGGCCCTATTAAAGATAACCTACTGTTTGTAAATCCCCGGGCAACGGAAGAACAGTTGCAGGCTGCATTGGAAAAAGCCAGTTGCCTGAAGTTACTGCAGCGCGCCGAAAATGGAATGAATACAGTTATTGGAGAAGGCGGATTGAAATTAAGCGGTGGCGAGCGTCAGCGTATTGCTATTGCCCGCGCCCTATTGCGTAACCCGCACCTGCTGATATTTGATGAGGCTACTTCGGCCCTCGATTCTATTACGGAGGAGGAAATAACCAAAACCATACGGGATGTGTCTTCCAAAGGCAACCAGATCACCGTTTTAATTGCCCACCGGCTGAGCACTATCATGCACGCCGATCGTATCTATGTTTTGGAGCGCGGCGATATTGTTGAAACGGGTAATCATGATGAGTTGCTGGAGCGTAAAGGGCTGTATTATGCGATGTGGCGGCAGCAGATAGGCGAGCGGCGGAAAGAAGTGCTGGTCGGTTGATATGTTAACAAGTTTATGGGTTGACAGGGCCCTTCAACCATCGTTGGTGTGGTGTGCGGAAAGAGTGTACGGGGCTCCTGTAAACCTATCAACATTTCAACCTGCCAACTGATCGTTTACATCAACTCCTTCAGCTTTTCAATCGTATAATCAACCTCTTCCTTTGTATTATACTTACTGAAAGAAAAGCGTACGGGTACGGTATCAGCACTGTTATTCAGGGCTGCAATTACGTGTGACCCCTGGCTGGCCCCGCTGCTGCAGGCGCTTCCGCCGGAAACACAAATGCCATTAATATCCAGGTTAAATAACAACATCTCCGATCGGTCTGTTTTTGGAAAAGAAGCACTCAGCACGGTGTACAGGCAACTGCCGTTATAATCGCCATTGAATGTCACCAAGGGGATGGCTTCCTGCAATTGTCCGATCATATAGGCTTTCAGCTCTTTGATATAAGCCGATTCCTTTTCATAATGGGTCATGGCGGCGTCCAGTGCTTTTGCAAAGCCAACGATGCCATAAACATTTTCGGTGCCCGCACGCATATTACGTTCCTGGCCGCCCCCATAAATAAAGGGTTTTATTTGCAGCTTGCTGTTGACATACAAAATGCCGGCGCCCTTAGGACCGTGAAATTTGTGCCCGGAGGCCGAAATAAAATCAATGTCGATCCGTTGCAGGTCAATCGGGTAATGCCCTACGGTCTGTACGCAATCGGAATGAAAAACAGCGTCATATTTTCTGCACAATGCACTCACCGCATTAATAGAGAGCAAATTTCCTATTTCGTTATTGGCGTGCATCAGGCTAACCAGGCACTTTTTACCAATGGTGGCCAGTTGCGCTTCCAGATCTTTTAGATCTACATGTCCGTTGGGCAATAACTTCACCAGACTATGGGTAATGGCGTTTCCATCGCAGTAATGTTCCACCGTATGTAGCACGGCATGGTGCTCGATGGGCGAGGTGATGATGTGCGTGCAACCCAGGTCGCGAAGGGAAGCACTGATAGCGGTATTATTGCTTTCCGTGCCGCCGCTGGTAAAGAATATTTCGCCGGGTTTTACATTTAAATGTTTTGCCACGGTTTTGCGGGCGGTTTCCACTGCAAGCCGGGTCTCCCGTCCGTACGAATACACGGAAGAGGGGTTTCCAAAGCTTGTGGTCATATAAGGGAGCATTGCATCCAGCACTTCTTTATCCAGGCTGGTGGTAGCGGCATTGTCTAAATAAATTATTGTCATCTAACGTCCTCCTTTTACCCGGGTTGTCTCTCCCCGTAAAAAATGAGCCGCAAAGTTACGAAAGCCTTGGCATATGATTTTTGTAGACTATGCTCGGGGTTACAGGTTGCTGGTTACAAGTTTTTCGACTCTGGATTCTGGATACTCGATATCGGAGCATCGAGTGTCTTGTATCAAGCATCCAGAAACAAGCATCCGTTCTACATATTCTCCTTAATATCCTGCATCAGCTTATGGGCAATGTTTTTGGCTTTTACCTCGTAGTCGCTCTCCGAATAAATGCGGATGATGGGTTCGGTATTGGACATGCGCAGATGCACCCAGTCGTCGTCAAATTCAATTTTCAGCCCGTCTTCATCATTTACCGGCAGTTTGCTGTATTTCTGTTTGATCTTGGTGAGGATGGTGGGAAGATCCGTTCCTTTATCTAATTCAATTTTATTCTTACTAATAAAATAATCAGGATATAAGCGTCGCAATGATTTGATACTTCCTTTTTGTGTGGCCAGATGGCTCAGGAATAATGCAATGCCGATCAGCGCATCACGGCCGTAATGAAAATCGGGTACAATGATACCACCGTTGCCCTCGCCGCCAATAACCGCATCTACTGCCTTCATTTTCGTCACCACGTTCACCTCGCCCACGGCGGAAGGGTAATAAGTGCCGCCATGCTTTAATGTAATTTCTTTTAAAGCCTTGGTGCTGCTCATATTGCTAACGGTATTTCCTTTGCGTTGCGAAAGAATATAATCTGCAACGGCTACCAGCGTATATTCTTCACCAAACATACTGCCATCTTCGTTTACAAAACAAAGACGGTCTACATCGGGGTCCACAGCAATACCGAGGTCTGCTTTTTCCCTTACCACCGTACTGGACAACTCTGCAAGGTGATCGGGTAGGGGTTCCGGATTATGTGCAAAATTCCCGGAAACGTCACTGTTTAACACAATAATATTGGTAACCCCCAGCGCTTTTAATAAGGCAGGTACAAAAGTAGCGCCGGTAGAATTGATGGCGTCCACTACTATCTTAAAATTCTTTTTAGCAATAGCATCTTTCTTTACCAGGGCATAGGCCAATATGGCGTCAATATGCTTTTGCAGGTAAGAATCATCCTGTTTAATAGTACCCAGTTTATCAACCGCTACAAAGTCAAAATCTTCAGCGGCGGCAATTTCCAGCAATTGCTTGCCCAGCTCTGCAGAAATAAATTCGCCCTCGCTATTTAAAAGTTTTAAAGCATTCCATTCCTTGGGATTGTGGCTGGCGGTAAGGATAATACCTCCTTCTGCTTTTTCCCTTGGCACGGCAATTTCTACCGTAGGGGTGGTGCTTAGTCCCAAATCAATAACATCGATGCCTAATGCATTTAAGGTTGCGGTAACCAGGCTGCTCACCAGGGGGCCGCTAATGCGTCCATCCCGTCCTACTACCACTTTTATTTTCTTTCTGCTGCCGGCAGCTTTCCGGAGAATAGTACCGTACGCCGCTGTAAATTTCACAATATCAACTGGTGACAGCGTCTCACCTGTTTTCCCGCCAATGGTTCCACGAATTCCTGATATGCTTTTTATAAGAGACATGTTCTGTATGATTTCCTTTTACGGCCATAAGCAGCCGGGGAGCAAATTTACGGATGGGCGGTTATATTTAGGGACTTGTGGATAAGATTGACGCCCGTTGGCGTGATGGATAGTTGTTGTTGTTTAATAATCAGTATCTTACGGGAGATAGCCGGATTTGGGTATGAGAATGCTAAACGCTTAACGCTTAACGTCCAACGCGTAATGCTTAACGCTTGTAACCCGAAACCTGCAACTTGAAACGATAGCAAACGTCAAACGAGAGACTATAAACTGGAAACCGTTCCGGAAGAAAGTCCTCAACATTAAACTTGAACCCTGGAAGCTGAATGCGCAACGCACAACGCCTGTAACCTGCAACGATAACAAACGTCAAACGATAGACGCGGGAAACGATAAATTGCGGTACAGGACGAACTTTGAGTGCGGAACACTAAACGCTGAGCGCCCGACCATAAACTATCAGACATTCCCCCAAGTTTCACATTTCAACATCACCACATTCCTACATTTGAGTTCTTATTTGTTATTCGGTTCTCGAAACCAGTACCCAGAAACCTGCAACCTGCAACCAGTCTCCTCCCTAATCCCTACATTTGCAGGATGGCCTGTTTCCTGTATATACCGCTCCCCGACTGGTTTGTAAAACCGGATCGCTGGTTGTTTGAGCTGGTTAATGTAAAAATGGCAAATCCTTTTATGGATGGCGTAATGCCATTATTCAGGAATCCGTTTATCTGGGCGCCGCTTTATCTTTTTGCGATAGCCTTTGTACTGATAAATTTTAAGCAGAAAGGCGCCTGGTGGCTGTTGTTGTTTATTTGCACGGCAGCCAGTACTGATCTGATCGGGGTGCATGCTTTTAAAGATGTTTTTGAGCGGTTACGGCCCTGCAATGACCCTGTAATGACTGGTCATGTAAGAATGGTATTGGGTCGCTGCTCCGGCGGGTTCAGTTTTGTATCGAACCACGCCATCAATCATTTTGGCATTGCCACTTTCTTTTTTGTAACCTTCCGGTCTTTTTTCCGCTATGCATGGGTGTTGCTGGTGTGGGCAGGCATTATCGGCTTTGCCCAGATCTATGTGGGCGTACATTATCCTTTTGATGTACTTGCGGGCTCCCTCCTGGGCGTTCTTATCGGGGTATTCTGGGGGAACCTTTTTAATAAAAGATTTGGATTTGTTATCTTCGATAAGCAATCAACTCAATTAGATTAATGGAATTATTTATAATAGCCTTGTTGATTTTACTCAATGGACTATTTTCTATGGCTGAAATAGCCCTTGTGTCAGCCCGGAAAGCACGATTGGAGGCGCAGGCAGCTAAAGGCGATAAAGAAGCGGAAGAAGCGCTTAAGCTGGCCAATCATCCTGATATTTTTCTTTCCACTGTGCAAATAGGCATTACGCTTATTGGCATCCTTACCGGTATTTATTCCGGGGAGAAGATCACCGGGCATATTGTCGATTTTTTGAACAAATTTCCTGCTGTTGCGCCATACAGTAAAGGGGTGGCCACCACTACGGTGGTGATCCTGATCACCTATTTTACACTTATTTTCGGTGAGTTGGTGCCCAAGCGCATCGGCTTGTCCCGCCCCGAGAAGATCGCCAAATTTGTGGCGCGCCCCATGCGGCTGATCAGTATGATCACCTATCCGTTCATATGGCTGCTGACCAAATCCAGTAGTTTGATCAGCAAACTATTAAACATTAAAACGGAGGACAACCAGGTAACGGAAGAGGAAATAAAAGCCATGATCAATGAGGGAACTGAGCAGGGAACGCTGGAAGAGACCGAGCAGGAGATCATTGAGCGGGTATTTCACCTGAGCGACCGGAACATCACCTCACTGATGACCCACCGCAGTGATATTGTGTGGTTTAATGTGGATGATACGGAGGAAACGATCCGGGAAAAGATCCTGAGTGAACCACATTCTATTTACCCCATTTGCGACGGGGAGATCGACCATATTAAAGGGGTGATTTCTTTAAAGGATCTGTACACCAATAAACATACGGTTCCGCTGAAAGACCTGATGCGGCCGGCACTTTTTGTTCCTGAGAATAATACAGCCTTCCGGGTAATGGAAAAGTTTAAAGAATCGCAACTGCATTCCTGCTTTATTGTGGATGAATATGGCAGTGTGCTGGGGATGATCACACTAAATGATATCCTGGAAGCGATCATCGGCGATATGCCTGAGGAAAATGAGGATGACTATGAAATAACCGAACGGGAAGACGGGTCGTTCCTGGTGGATGCACAGATCCCGTTTTATGACTTCCTGTCTTATTTTGATAAGGCGGAATGGATGAACGAAGGCGAACAGGAATTTGATACGCTGGCGGGATTCATCCTGCACCGGTTAAAACAGATCCCGGTCACGGGTGATAAGCTGGACTGGAACGGATTTGACCTGGAGATCGTGGATATGGACGGCCACCGGATCGATAAAGTACTGGTAACGATCAGCCAGGAGCTAAGGGATGAGATGGAGGAGGAGTAAGCGAGTTACAAGTTGCAGGTTTCGGGTTACAGGTGTTGAGCGTTCGGCGTCCGGGGTGTAAAAGTTTAAGGTTCAATGTTCGTTCCGTAACGCAATTTATCGTTTATCGTCTGACGTTTATCGTTAGGCGACTGTTTCAAATCACCGGGGTTCCGCATTTGGCATTATGCGTTCAGCATTGCGCGTTTTGCATTCAGCATTCCGCTAAAAACTAAACCCCACCTTCCGTTCGGGATAATTCAACTTACTGCTTTTCCGGTTTCCGTTCACAATGAAATGTACAATGTTCAGTTGGTCTTCAAAAAGATCATACAGAATGGTATTTTCCACCGTGATATTTTTAGCATCGAAATTGGGCGCGGCTGCCGTTGTGTAAATATATACGGCCTCGTGGTCCACTTCCCAGCCAAAAAATTTAAGGGGCAGCAACCGGCCGTTGGTGCGTACGCTTAAATGTGTGGTAATATATTGCGTTACCAGCCCGTTCATCTGTGGTTTTAAGGTTTTGTTATTAAAATCTGCTTTTGTCTTATAGAGGCGTTCCAGCACTTTTTCAAAGTCGTCCGTAAAGATCTTGCTGCTGATTTCCAGCCGGTTCTCTTTGGCATTGTATTCGATCTCCGAAGCGCTTACATGAAAAGGATGCAGGGCAGTGGAACTGAAAGAACCTCCGGTCACCAGCAGGGAAAGCACCAATAAAAAAAAGCGCCATTTATTGATCCATTTAGCCATTAATATATTTCATTTAATAGTGTAAAGATGGTTAATTATATTTGATCGTTGTCTGTCATATGAATAGTTTTATTTTCTATTTTGCTGAAGGGTGGAAACACATCATCAGTTGGGATGCTTTGGATCACCAACTGTTTATAGTAGCATTAGCCATAATTTACACGTTCCGGGATTGGAAAAAAGTGCTGGTTCTGGTGACCGCTTTTACTATTGGTCATTCGGTTACCCTGGCATTAAGTGTTTTCGATATTATTCGTGTTCCATCTGCCTGGATAGAGTTCCTGATCCCGGTAACAATCCTGATCACTGCACTCTGGAATATGCTGCGCGGGAAGCAGTTGAAAAAAATAAATGGTAATTATTTTATGGCCTTATTTTTTGGATTGATCCACGGCCTGGGTTTTGCCAATGCGCTCCGCATCATGATCGCCGGCGACCAATCCATTGGCATGAGCCTGCTGGGTTTTAACCTGGGCCTGGAAGCGGGACAGGTGCTCGTCGTTTTCCTGATCCTCGTGGTTTCGAAACTAATCCTCGATACTATAAAAATTCCTCAACAAATCTATATTTTTGCGGTTTCCGCAATAGTTTTCCTTTTATCGGTAAAGATGGCTATTGAGCGAATCCCTTCATTGAGTTAAACTGAAAAAATGAGAAAAATTCTTTTGGCTATTGTTTGTTTTTGTGCGGTACAATCCCAGGCGCAAAATATTCAGAATAATCCCCAAAGCAACCATGGTAACAAGTTTGAGCAACTGGGCACCATATTACCTACCCCTAATGAATACCGTACTGCCAGCGGCGCCCCCGGCCCAAAATACTGGCAGCAACGCTGCGATTATGTGATCAAAGCCACGCTGGATGAAAAAAATCTGAAGCTGACGGGTAGTGAAACCCTTAATTATTTTAATAACTCACCAGACCCCTTAACCTATATATGGATCCAACTGGATGAAAATGAGCATAGCAATATTAATAATGCTGACTACCAGAACAGTTCCGTGTTGCCGGAAGCCATTACCGATAAAATGGTGGCAAAAATGGACGCAGACGCCGGGCCGGATAACGGCTACGGGCATAAAATAAAGGCGATCACCGACATGAGCGGGAAAGCGATACCGTACACCATCAATAAGACGATGATGCGGGTAGACCTGCCGGCTCCACTGAAACCGGGTCAGCGTTTTCAGTTTAAAATAGATTGGTCGTATAAGATATCCGATCGCATGGCCTATGGTGGCCGTGGCGGGTATGAATATTTTCCGGGGGATGGCAATTGCCTGTTTACAATGACCCAATGGTACCCCCGGGTTTGTGTGTACAGCGATTTCCAGGGCTGGCAGAACCACCAGTTTACCGGTAGGGGAGAATTTGCGCTGACCTTCGGCAATTTTGATGTGGAAATGACCGTACCCGCCGATCATATTATCGGCAGCACCGGCGAATGCCAGAACTATGCGCAGGTGTTATCAAAGACACAAATGGAACGCTATAAACTGGCATCCAATGCTAAGGAGCCTGTTGAGATCGTGACGCTGGAGGAAGCCACTGCCGCAGAAAAAAATAAAAGCGCTCAAACAAAGACATGGCATTTTAAAGCCGATAATGTGCGCGATTTTGCGTGGACAAGCTCCCGTAAATTTATTTGGGACGGTATGCCACAGCTTATTAATGGCAAAAAGGTCATGTGCATGAGCTTTTATGGAAAAGAGGCCTATGGCTTGTATCGTAAATTTTCAACCAGGGCGGTGGCGCACACGATTAAAACCTATTCTTCTTTTACCTTTCCTTATCCCTATCCCGTGGCGCAAAGCATAGAAGCCGCTAATGGGATGGAATATCCCATGATCTGTTTCAACTACGGGCGTACAGAAAAAGACGGCACCTATAGCGAAGCCACGAAGAACGGGATGCTGGGCGTGATCATTCACGAAGTGGGACATAACTTTTTCCCGATGATCGTAAACAGCGATGAACGCCAATGGACCTGGATGGACGAAGGCCTGAACACTTTTGTGCAATATCTTACGGAAGAGTTATGGGATAACAAATTTCCGAGTAAACGCGGACCAGCCTGGGCCATTGTGGATTATATGAAACTGCCTAAAAACCAACTGGAGCCCATAATGACCAACTCAGAAAATATTGAGCTGTTTGGTCCGAATGCTTATTCCAAACCGGCAACCGGACTGAATATTTTGCGGGAGACCATTATGGGCAGGGATTTATTTGATTATTCCTTTAAAGAATATGCGCGTCGCTGGGCCTTTAAGCATCCTACGCCTGCCGACCTGTTCCGGACAATGGAAGACGCCAGTGGCGAGGATCTAGACTGGTTTTGGCGGGGCTGGTTTTACGGGATAGATCCGGTTGATATTTCGCTGGACTCAGTAAAATTTGCTAAAGCCGATTTGAACAGCCCACTACCCCAACCCAGAAAAATAGTGAAGAAGATGGATGCACCGGAGGTGAATGCCTTCGAGGATATTTCCAAGATCCGGAACAGGGAAGACAAGAAAATAACTTTTTATACGGATACCGATAAGGGTGCGCGCGACTTTTACTGGCGCTATGACCGTGGGCAGGAAAAATACGATTCCACTAAAAAAGTAACAATAGAACTACCTCAGACCGTTGATGCGTTAACACCGGAAACAAAACAAAAGCTTGGCGACAGTTATTTTTATGAGCTCAGCCTTTCTAACAAAGGCGGAATGGTAATGCCGGTCATCATTGAATGGACGTTTAAAGACGGTTCAAAAGAGACAGACCGCATTCCCGCGCAAATTTGGCGGCATAATGAGCAGAAAGTAAAGAAACTCTTTATGAAGCATAAGGAAGTAGCAGCTATTCGCCTGGATCCTTTGCGTGAAACAGCGGATATTGATGAGTCGAACAATGTATGGCAAACCCTGCCAGCGCCAACGAAATTCAAAGCCTACTCGCAAAAGCAGGCAATGGCCCGTGGACAGAGTTTTGGTACCAACCCCATGCAGCAGGCAAAGCAATAGAAGAACGCATTATCGTCATTTCGACGCGTCCGCCTAAAGCGGAGGGTTGCCAATGACATATGTTTTAAGTTATGAAAACCAATCATTAATGTTGCCGTCGTTTCGACGGAACGAGCCCCGGCGAAAGTCGGGAGAAGTGGCCGGAGAAATCTCGTTCTTTAATGATGGGATTTACCTTCGGTGAAAAAGTTCTCTTCGCCCTCCTTCGCCTGGCTCATCGTAATGACGGTACAGGCAATGCTGGTCTTTGTCTGAAATAATGCAGTTTTCTATTTTATGCAAATCTGAGGGATCTCCTGTGAGAACTTTTGCGTCTTTACGTGCAGCAAACCTGGCGTATTTGCCAGCAATCAAAATCTCCTAATTATACACCGGAGTAAGGGTGTATCCTTTTTTTTGCAACAGGCTGATCAGCCCATCGGCGCCCCCTAGGTGGCCGGCGCCCACGGCAAAAAGGGTAGGGCTGTTTTTCATTTTCCCGGGCATAATAGCAACCCAGTTTTTGTTGCGTTTTTTTAGCAGCTTTATTTCGTCGGCTGTGCTCATAAAGCGGGGATCATTCATAAGGGCTGTAAGCTTCGGCAAATTTTCGTTCCGGTAATCCAGCACTAATTGTTTGGTGAATGCCGGTGCCGTTTTCATGTCCTGCATGGATGCAATCAGATCATCAATGGTATTCGTTGATTGAATTAATCCGATCTGGAAATCGACCGATTCCAGGTGATCCACCTGCAGGGAATAGTTCTGTGCTATAGTATACAGTTCCGGCTCCATCATTTTCATACCCGATGCATTGGGGCAGTTAAATGTTTTCACCGTCAAAATAGACATCAGGCCGAAGGGGGAAGTATAGCTTAATGCATCCCGCGTCAGGTTATTCTCTTTAAATAAACTGTCCAGCAATTTTAACTTACCGGGTTTCAGGGTATCCAGGATCCCCGGAACCGGCTTCGTTAGCTCAATAAGCTTATCGCTTCCCTGAGTATTATTAATATCCGCTTCAAACGTGATGGTTCTTACCAGTTGCATCACCGCCTTAACTTTGGGTTTGATCTCGAAATCTTCGCCGCAGGCAATATGTAAGGTGCCCAACAGGTACGACGGCGCATTTAAATGATTCCCGGTGATGCGCCACAGTACGGAATTGGCTTGCGTTGTTTGCTGGCCGCTGCCAACCGCGCAGCGCAGCATCAATCCTAGCAAAATAAAAAGGGTTGGTATATTTCGCCTGTAAATCATACCTCAAAGTTATTTATACAGTAACCAAATGGAATCATAAAAAAGCGGCCCCCGGGGCCGCTATACCACTTTTGCTACAACAAGCGCCAAACGCGCGTTAAAATAGTTTACCTTTTATTATCTGTTACCTCATAAACGGTCTTCCCCTCTACTGTTACCGTTTTATAATAGGTTCCGGCGGGCGATACATATACCCGTTTGCCGTCCAGGTTTACCGCTTTGCTGTTTTTAGGCAATTGATCAAACTGGTCGCCCACCTGTGGCCGGTTATCATAAACGGCATTTGTATCGTCATTGCCATTGTTCTCCATCGGGGCTGTATTTTCCTGGCGGTTATTGTCATCACTATTATAATTATAGTCCGGCGTCTGCTGCAGGGGCATATCGGACCGGTTGTTATTTGGGTCTTCGCGGTAATTCTGATTGTTTTCTGCGCCTGCACGGGCCTTGTCTGCTTCATCCAGGTTCAGTTCGCCATTGGTGCCTATCACTACATAATACTTATGGCCGTTACCATCTATATCCGGCGAAAAATACGTGCCATTGAATTCATAGTAGTTCTGCCCGTTGATCTTTACGAGGCGGGTACCTCTTGGTAACCGCTCCAGTGTGCCGCCCAACGGAGGAGCCACTACTTCATATCCCTGGTTATTTTGGACATAGTAGGTATTATCATAGTAATAATAAGGAACCCCGCCAAAGTAAAAACGGGAATAGCCAATTGGCAGCGATCCATAAAAAGCACCGATAGGGAGCCCAAAGCCGAAAGAAAAACCAGGACGCCCATAACCATAATAAGGACGCACGGGGCCATATCCTCCAATCCCGATACCTACAGATACCCTTGGGGCCGACCGGTAATGGTAGTACCTCGGCCGGGGCGCATGTCTTCTGTATTGAGCAAAACTGCTGTTGGCTAACAGAAGCAAGGCTCCTAAAAGAAACATGCCAAATTTTATAATATTCTTGTTCATGGTTTTTTAGTTGTACTAATTTGACGCTGAGAATTAAAAAAAGTGCAGCCGGATACCAGTGGGAAATGATAAAAAAAAGCTAAAATTGATCTGTGTGACAAAAGCCCGCCTACTGGATGGAAGCTTTCGAAAAGACCCTTGCGCAAAATAAAAGCCGTAAAACCATTTACAGGTTTACGGCTTTGAAAAGCTTTTGCTGATGGTTACCTGCGACGGCCGCCACCGCTGCCACTGCTGTATCCGCCGCCTCTTCCCGAACTACCGCTGTATCCACCACTGCTGCGCATAGGGGGAGCGCTGTAAGAGCGTTGTGGCGCTGTCTGCATCCGTTGTGTCTGCATCCGTTGTGGAGGCGCTTGTTGCACCCTGTTACTATTGTTCCGCGGGCTATTAACAGTTGTATTTGCCCGGTTATTGCTGTAGTTCCGGGAGGCATTTGCATTTGCATTCGCCCTGGAGGTGCTGACCCTTGCCCGGGAATCATTCTGACCATAGCGTCCGTAAGACCTCCGGTAATAGCGGCCATTATTATAATAATAATTATTGTAACCGCCGCCATAATAGCCGTAATAGCCATAATAGCCGGGCCAGTAACCATAACCATAGTAGCCGGGGTAATATCCGTAATCGTCATAGTATCCATCATTATACGGATAATAGCTGGATGCACAGGAACTGAACCCCACTACTACCAAAACTGCCAGTCCCAAATAGGTAGCCTTTGTTTTTTTGAATATTGAAGTTTTCATTTTTGAAAATTGGATTTTATATTGTAAAGTTAAACTTTTTATTAAAAGTGAACCCCGCAACTATTAATCCCTGTACCGGTTATGCCCCCTTCCCCTGTAGCCATAATATTTTTTAGCCTGGCCGGGAGGCATATGGCGATAACGGTAAGAATAATAATTTCCATAGTAGCGCGGACGGTAATGCCTGTGATGATAATAGGCCGGTCTGTAACCTGAATAATATACTATGCTCACAGCGGGACGATGCGGACGATAATAATGGCGGGAATAATTTCTTTCATACCGATAATGCTGCGCATTTGCCCGGAGCGTACCAAAGCCCACCAACACCAGCGCCAACATAAGAATAAGTTTCATTTTCATAATAAATATTTTTAAGGTTACTGATTAAAGCACTGCTACTTGTTAGACGATGTAAAATTGCTGATCGGTGTTAATGAAAAGAAAATGTTTAAACGCTAATTGTAACAGGATAAGGAAAAGCCGCCTCAAAAAAATTATCGAAAACACTGCTCTGGATTTTAGACCAGAAATGCCAGAGGGAGTTTAATGCAATGCTTTCTAAATAAGTTTTTGAAACGGCTTTTCATCAGGGGTAGCAGCTATTAATACCCTAACAGGGATCCTAATACATTGGTCAGCGTATTTGACTGATAATAGCCCTGGTTGTAGTACCGGTTGTCCTCATACCGGTATCTTTTTTTCTGTTGACCCGGAGCAAAATATTTTGCTGATTTATACCCATATATTTTTTTGGCCTGGCCGGGAGGCAGACTGCGATAGTACCCATAATCATTACCCCGGTAATACCGACGGCGGCCGCCCTGGTCATCATCGTCATCCCTGTCGTGGCGGTAGCCATAATTGCCCCGGCGTTCATACCGCCTATCATCATGATCTTTGTGTTTATAATAACCCTTACCCTGTGCCTGTGCAGGCTGTACGGCGCCGAAGACGGCCATAGCCAATGCGAATAAAAAAAGTTTTGATTTCATAATTACGGATTTTGAGATTAAAAATTGCTTTACAACACAGACGCAAGTTTACAACCAATGGGTGTTAAGGAAAACGCAATTTTAATGGCTGGAAACGCGTATGCTAATTTGGCTTTGTTGCTGCCTGGATGAGATCCTTCACTCCGCTGCGCTTCGTTCAGGATGACGTTTACGTTGTGAGGAGTGGTTCAACCTCATAGGCGGGGGTGCTATAGTTGTAAAATGGCGCTAACTTAATACCGGAAAGAACAGCAAATGCTCCCAGTAGTACTGAAGCTGATCCCGATAGCGGCCCTATCGTGTGGACACAAAATATTGCTTTTTATATTTTTCTACTTTTTCCCCGATCAATCGGGGCCAAAAAGTAGCGCAAAAAGGGCAGGGTCAAACGAACGCCTCTGGCCGTTTGACCGCCCACGCCCACGAACCTACATTACGAAAAGTGGCAGCAAGGCCTTTTTGAAGGGGTTGGTCGAAGCCCCCGCTGTTTGATTGTTGTTCAGCCTTCCCTGCGCTGATTTTTTCCCTGCATAATTTGTCTGAATACAAAACATCCGTTGGGTAAAAAATAGGCACCCTGGATCCGTTGATTCCCGAAGTTGCAATTACGTAAAAGAAATACCCACGATGAAAAACAGTTGTTTGTTCCGAACGGATGCGGCTTGGAAGGGGTTTCGCCGGACAGTGAAAGAACAAATCAAGCGGAATGGCGGTTTTGACGCCGCGGGCGACTTTTCAAAAATAGAAAAGCAGGGAGGCGTCATAACCAGGCCTGTAGCGCAGATTGGTTCGGTTCCGTCGCAGCCCGGCCACGAAACAGGCGGCGGAATTCACCTACCGGCGGAAAAAGATTTTTTGCTCCACTTTTTTATTCCCGATTGATCGGGATAAAAAGTGGAAATATGCAATTAGACAACACTCTATTCATCTTTTTCGATGATTATTGGAAAGAGTACACATCTATAGATCTCACCCACAGGTCTTAAGCCGGCCCCTCCGGGGAATATTAAATAAGGAATAAAGAATTTTAAATGTAGCAGTGAATTATCTTTTAGAAATGAAAACTTCTAGTCTAATGGGATGCCCCTTTCTCATTCCTTATTTTTCATTTCTTATTCTATATTTTACATTCTCTCAATAATGCCTGCAATGCCCTGCCCGCCGCCAACACAGGCGGCTACCATTCCGTATTTTTTGTTGAGGCGTTTCAGATCGCTGAGGATCTGGACGGTCAGTTTGCAACCGGTGCACCCCAGCGGATGGCCCAATGCAATGGCCCCGCCGTTAATATTTACTTTTTCCGGATCCAATTGTGCTTGTTGTATTACCGCAAGGGATTGAGCGGCGAAGGCCTCGTTCAATTCGATAAGGTCGATGTCGTTTAAAGACATACCTGCGCGGCTCAATGCTTTAGGAATGGCGTGTACCGGGCCGATGCCCATAATGCGTGGATGCACGCCGGCTACTGCGGTGGACACTAATCTTCCGATGGGGTTTAGCTGCAGTTCGTTCATCATTTTTTCGCCCATCACTATTACAAAGGCAGCGCCGTCACTTGTTTGCGAGGAGTTGCCCGCCGTTACCACACCATCAGCGGCAAATACCGGTTTCAGTTTTTGCAGGGCCTCCAGGGAAGTGTCGGCGCGGGGCCCTTCATCTGTATCAACGGTAAATTGTTTTACCTGTCGTTTTCCTTTTTCATCAATAGTAATCGCTTCAACGTTGACGGGCAGAATGCCTTCTTTGAAATAACCATTACTGATGGCGTTGATTGCTTTTTTGTGCGAGTTCAGGCTGAAGGCATCGGCTGCTTCGCGGCTAATATTAAATTCTTTGGAAACGGCCTCGGCGGTAAGCCCCATGTTCAGGTAATAATCCGGATCGTCGCTGGCGATCTGGAAGGAGGGGACGGTTTTCCAGCCCGATGCCGGTACCATGCTCATGCTTTCGGTGCCACCGGCGATGATACAGTCTGCCTGGCCGGTACGGATCTTAGCGGTGGCGATGGCGATCGTCTCCAATCCTGAGGCACAATAACGATTAACGGTAGCGCCCGGTACTTCAATACCCAGGGCACGGGCGGCAATGATGCGCCCCACCTGCAGGCCCTGCTCCGCTTCGGGCACGGCATTACCCACGAGCACATCGTCTACCTGTTTAGCATCCAGTTGGGGTACGGCGGCCATAAGGCCTTTAATAACAGTTATGGCCAGGTCGTCCGGGCGATAAAAGCGGAACCCGCCTTTTTTGGCTTTTGCCACCGCGGTGCGATATCCCGCAACAATATAGGCTTCCTGCATATGAGATGATTAATATTTGAAATAATTAGTTGTTTATGCAACTTTTATTACCAAATATAATGATTTTTTGAGTTACCAGTTATCAGTGCTGAACGCGTAACGCGTAATGCATAACGCTGGTTCTATTACAGACTGGCGTTTAGCATTCAGCGTTCAGCATTCCCGCGTTTGCCCGCCGGTAAATGCAGGATTTTCTTTTTTTTTGCATGTTTTTTTTGAATTTTGCATGTTTTTGCTGTTTTTGTATTTATCTTTAAAACAAAATTAACAGCCTTGCTGAAGAAAGAACGACAAGCTTACATACTCCACCGGCTCAATCTGCATAATAAAGTATTGAGTACCAAACTCGGTGAGGACATGAAGGTTTCTGAGGATACGGTGCGGAGGGATCTGCAGGAACTGGCCAATGCAGGGAAGCTGATTAAAGTGCATGGCGGGGCGTTATCGTTGGCGTTCAATGAAGTTCAGTTTACTAATGGAACCATCTATTCTCAATCGCAGAAAGCAATAATTGCGCAGAAAGCCATTGGGCTGATCAAAGAACAGATGTACGTGCTTACAAGCGGGGGGACCACTATTATCGAAATGGCTAAACAACTGCCGCCGCATTTGAAAGCAACGTTTATAACGGGGAGCATACCGGTGTTGAATGCCTATGTGTCGCACCCGAACATTAACGTGATCGTGGTGGGCGACCGGGTAAACAAGGAAGCGCGGATCACCGTAGGGGCGAGTGCCATAGCAAAGATCAGGGAAGTAAATGCAGATTTATGCATCCTTGGTACCAACGCCATTGACCTGCAAAGGGGGATAACGGACAGCGATTGGGAGGTGGTGGAATTAAAGAAGGCGATGATTGCTTCATCAGCAAAAACAGTTTGCCTGACGATTGCGGAGAAACTGAATTCTTTTGAAGCGCTGCAGGTATGCGGGTTACAACAGATCGACTATCTGGTAACCGAGCTGGACCCGGACGACAAATTGTTACGCCCCTATGTGAAAGCAGGGGTGACGGTTTTATAGAAAAAAACATAAAAATAGAAATATGCAAAAGATCAAAGCTTTTCTTGTACTGCTATTGCTATCCTGTTGGGTATTGCCTGCTGCCCTGTTTGCCCAAAAGCAAACAATATCGGGTAAAGTAGTGTCGGATGACCAGACGCCGCTGGCAGGGGTAACTATATCCGTTAAAGGGTCTACAATAGCGGCCCTGACCGATAACAGCGGTGCCTTTTCCGTGCAGGCTTCCGTGGGACAAACATTGGAAGTGAGCTATGTCGGTTTTAAGACCCAGTCATTTGTAATAGCCAACGGCAAGCCGGTACAGATCACATTGTCCAGGTCTTCAGAAAAATCGCAGTTGGATGAAGTGGTGGTGGTGGGGTATGGTACGCAAAAGAAAGGTAATCTTACCGGAGCGGTAGCTACCGTTGATGTGAATAAAACACTTACCGGCCGTCCCATTGCGGATGTGGGCAGAGGGCTGCAGGGCGCTGTGTCGGGCTTAAGCATAACGATCCCCAGTGGGGAAGTAGGTTCTGATCCGTTAATTAAAATAAGAGGTCAGATCACTTCTTTTCAGGGTTCTACCAAGCCGCTGATCTTATTGGATAACGTTGAGATACCCAGCATACAGGTGGTAAACCCCAATGATATTGCCTCTATAAGCGTTTTAAAAGATGCTGCTGCTGCATCGATATATGGTGCTAAGGCCTCCAATGGGGTTATTCTGATCACCACCAAAAAAGGTTCCGGCACTTCCAAGCCGCAGATCAATTATTCCAATAACTTTTCCTGGCAAAATGTATGGAAGGACCTGCAAATGGCAGACGTAGATGCCCTGAAGTATACCATTGATGCAACAAGGCGCATTGGTATTACCACTCCCGTAGGGGCCTTTTATTATGTGGACAGCGCCAGCTATATGAGAGCGGTGGCCTGGAAACAAAAATATGGCAGCACCATCGGACCCGATGATCCAACCGTTTTTGGCCGCGACTGGTATGTGCAGGGAGCTAATAACCAAAAAATGGGTGTAAGAACGTACAATCCGTATGACTATATGGTAAAGGAATGGGCGCCTACGCAGCAGCATGATATTACTATCGGCCAAACCCTTGGGAAAACTTCTTATAATATTGGATTGGGTGTACTGGATCAGAGCGGTATGATAAAGCCGGCAAAAAAAGATGAGTTTACCCGGTATAACGCCTCGTTGAGAGTGTCAAGCGAGTTAAACAAGTTTATAACGGTAAGAGCTGGGGCCATGTACTCCCGGAGAAATAAAGAATACCCATATATAACAAGTTCCACCACCGCCGATCCCTGGTTATACCTGTATCGCTGGTCCCCGGTCTATCCGTTTGGGGATGACCAAAATGGTAACCCCATACGTAGCCCTGTGAGTGAAGCCGCAGCCGCTAATACTGCTAATATTTTGCAGAACTATATGAATATCAGTTTAGGATCCACACTCAATTTTACCAAAAACTGGAAATTTGATTTTGACTATACTTACACCAGCCAGGAAGAAATATGGAGACGACCCGGAACAAGATATACAGCAGCCAATTCATGGGTGGCCCCCAAAGCCCGCGTGGATGCCAACGGGCAGCCGGTGTATGTAGACAGCACAGGAGCCGTTGTACCGGGTACGACTCCCGGTGCGATACGGGCATTTGACTTATCGAATGATATGTATACCGCGCTGGGTGCTAATCCTGATCACCTGTTCCGCCAGGTTACGGACTACACAAGCAGTACGATAAATGCTTACACTACTTACAACTGGAATGTAAACCAGGATCATAATTTTAAATTTATTTTAGGCCTTAACCGGGTTGCTGCTAACACGGAATGGCAATCTCAGCAAGTAAACCAGCTAACAGACATTAATAATCCGCAATTCAATTTTGCAGTAGGGGCGCCTCCTATTGTTTTTGGCGATAAAACATGGGAGTCGCAATTGGGCTATTTTGGACGGGTCAACTACGCGTATAAGAACAAGTATCTGTTTGAAGGCAATTTGCGTTATGATGGATCCTCTAAATTTCCATCGGAGCTTTGGTGGAGATGGTACCCTTCATTTTCTGCAGGTTGGGTGATCAGCGAAGAGAAATTTATGGAATTTGCAAAGCCGGTGATCAGCTTTCTTAAATTCAGGGGATCCTGGGGAACCATCGGGGACCAGACGGTACCCAATACTTTTTACCTGCCGTTAATGACAAGCGGCCTTACCAGTTGGATAGGAGCCAATGGACAAAAATCACCCTATGTGGGCACCCCTCAGGCGATAGTAAGAGATATAACCTGGCAGGATGTTGAAACCAAAAATTTTGGGATAGATCTGGGGTTACTGCAAAATAAAATAAATGCAACCTTTGATATTTATCAGAGAAATACCAATAACATGATTGTTCCAATGGAGGGTATTCCGCTAACCTTTGGGACCGGCGCCCCCCAGGGTAATTTTGGTTCTTTATCAACAAACGGATGGGAATTAAGCCTGGATTTCAATCACCGGTTTGAAAATGGTTTGGGAATTAACCTGCGGGGAAATATTTCCAATTCAAAAACTAACATAAAACAATACGGTTCTTCCACGCTTGTTAATGGTAATTATAACGGGAAAGATATCGGAGAGATCTGGGGCTACCGCACGGACCGGTTGTATCAGAAAAGCGACTTTGATTTAGATGCGAACGGAAATCTTCAGTTGATAACCCTCACGGCAAATGATGTACCTGCTAAATATGTGGGTAAAAAAGCATACAAATTAAAGGCCGGGGCCGACGGGCAAAAGCCGGTATACCAGGTTTTTTTACAGAACTCATCCAACTTTTATTTTGGGCCGGGGGATGTCAAATTTAAAGATTTGAACGGCGATGGCATTATCGACAACGGAAGCGCGTCATTAACAGACCATGGAGATCTGGCTGTTATCGGCAACTCTAACCCAAGATATGAGTATGGCTTTAGATTGGGAGCCGATTATAAGGGAGTGGATTTTAGCGTATTCTTTCAGGGAGTAGGCAGCCGCCAGGTATGGGGCGATGGATTTCTGGCGATACCGGGTTATAATTCATCCGATGGTGCAATGCCCGAAGCCATTGCAGGCAATTATTGGACCCCCGCTACTCCTAACGCGTTTTATCCTGCTGCGTATAACAATGCCGGTAGTAATAGCGCTAATAATATGCAGGTGCAGGACAGGTACCTGTTGAATATGGCTTATTTCAGACTTAAAAATCTGACGATCGGCTATTCCCTGCCGCAAAATTTATTAAAGAAGATATGGGTTAATTCATTTAGAGTATATGGCGCATTAGAAAACTTTTTTACCTGGGATCATTTGCGGGGTCTGCCTATAGATCCTGAAAGCATCAGCGGGTATTCTATGTGGAATACTTCCAATTATAATTTGGGGCGTATCGGAGAAGGCGTTCCGGCATTTAAAAGTATTTCTTTTGGCGTTCAGTTAACCTTTTAAATCAAATACAATGAATAACTATAAATATATCTTTGGTTTTTGTATAGCGAGCCTGTTTTTTGTTTCCTGTAATAAGGATTTATTAGACCGGCCTCCTTTAACCAGTTATATAGACGACCCGTCTAAATTCTGGAGAGGCGAGGATGATATCCGTATGTTCGCCAATGGGTTTTATACGAATTATTTCAATGGCTATGGTCAAAGTTTCACCTGGGATTATGCGCCAGCTATGGGCTATAATTTTAATGATGATGTAACGGGTAAAAATGTGCAATCAAATTTTGAAAGCACCATTCCTTCTTCACGTGGCTCCTCTTCTGAAGGAGCTGCCTGGATGTCGCAATATGCAGGTCCTACATGGGATTTTGCCTGGGTGCGGAAAGCGAATCTCTTTATTAACCGGGTGGATAGTGTTGCCAAGCCAAAAATTACAGATGAAGCCTATAAACATTGGAGCGCCGTGGCCCGGTTCTTCAGAGGGTACGAATATGCGCGCCTGGTGAGCGTATTTGGCGATGTACCGTATTTCGATAAGGTAATTTCTGAAACAGACCTGCCAACATTATACAAGGACAGGGATAGCAGGGGAGTGGTAATGGATAAAGTATACGACGATTTTAAATATGTTTTGGCCAATATCAGAACGAATGATGGGGCACAATATTTAAACCAGTATATAGCTGCTGCCTTTATTTCAAGGTTTATGTTATTTGAGGGAACTTATGAACATTACCGGGGTATGGACGTGGCGAGAGTTCAAAAATACCTTCAGTTTGCGGTTGATGCAGCAGCGATTGTGATGAGCAATCCGGCGTATAAATTTTCAAGTGATTTTAAAGCCCTTTTTGCATCAGATAATTTGGCAGGCAACCCTGAAGTCCTTTTATACCGGGCTTATGATGCCTCTTTGCAGGTAACCCATTCGATCGGTTCTTACTCTAACGGAACAGAAACCGACGGAGTTGATGGAAATCTGGTCCTGATGAAATCTTTTATTGCTACTGACGGACAGAACTGGCAAAATTCAACGGTTCCTAATGCAGCCAGCTTTTCGATGGCCGATCTTATTAAAACAAGGGACCCGCGTTTTGAAGCCTCTTTTATTGATAAGGTTAATCCGGCTTCTGCCACTCTTTTATACCAGTATAAATTCGCATCAAGAGACGCGATTACTTACATTGGTAAAACTTATCCGGCGGCCTGGGGTAGCAATACCAATACAAGCGATGCGCCGGTGATACGTTTAGCCGAGGTGGTGCTAAACTGGATTGAAGCAAAAGCTATACTGGCCCAAAACTACGGCGGCCCGGCAGTAACACAGGCCGACCTGGATAAATCTATTAATGCAATCCGCGATCGTCCTCTGGATGCTGCCGCTGCTGCAAAAGGCGTGCAAAAAACCGCTCATTTACAATTGGCTTCATTGCCCAATGACCCTGCAAGAGATGTAGACGTGCCGGCGCTGATATGGGAAATACGCAGGGAGCGGCGTATGGAGTTTGCGTTCGAAGGTTTCCGTTTGCTGGATCTGAAAAGGTGGAAGAAGCTAAATTATATGGATTACAGTACCAATGCGGATTACTTCCTTGGTCCCTGGGTTAATATCCCTGCTGAACTTCCAACAGCATTAACCACCGCAACAAAAGGAACGGTGAAAGTAAAAAAAGCGGATGGTAGCATTGTTACCTGGGATGGAACGAACGCAAGCGCAATGGTAGGTTTTTGGGTGGTGCAGAATGGCCAAAACCGGCTGGGTTTCTCTGATAAAAATTATTTGTCACCTGTAGGTACCCAACAAATAAACGAATATAAGAACAAAGGATTCACGCTCACCCAGACAACGGGCTGGTAACAGGAAAATTATTGACTGAACTGGGTAGGATCAACAGCCGTAACCAGGATAAATAAAAACAGGCGCACCCTGAGCCGAGATTTAACTGATTCGTAAGGCAGGGGTAATGGTTGGGTGGCTTTTATACAAAAAAACAAAAAAGTAAAGGTATGAGAAAACGGAAGCTTTTTAGTTGGATCATGTTGGTGTTATTCGGCATGATTACGAACAATCTGATAGCTCAAAGAACCTCCATTAGTGGAACGGTGCTATCTGATGAGGGTACGCCGCTGGCAGGCGTAACGGTAGCAGTAAGCGGCACTTCCAGGGCTACAACTACCAATAGCGACGGTAAATTTACCATTGACGCGAGCGGAAACGCATTGCTGGAATTCAGCTATGTAGGGTATACAACGCAAAAAATAAACGCCAGGGCGGGTATGGAGGTGCATTTGTCAAAAGGAGCCTCCGGCCAGTTAAGCGATGTGGTGGTTACGGCAATGGGTATTAAAAAAGAACGAAAAGCCCTGGGCTATTCTGTGACGGAACTGAGCGCGCAAGAGTTGATGAAAAATAAAAATACCAACGTTGTTAATTCTTTAGCGGGTAAGGTTCCGGGTGTAAACATTACGCAGTTTAGTGGTTCTGCGGGCGCGGGGGCATCAATCACGATCCGTGGTGGTAACTCCACATCAGAGGGCCGCCAGAATCAGCCGTTATTTGTTATCGACGGTATTATATATGACAACTCCACTACAGTTACCGGTAATACAGGTACCGATGGTTTGTCCCGGAGCAATACCACGTATTCTAATCGCATCATGGATGTTAACCCCGAGGATATTGAAAGCCTTTCGGTTTTGAAGGGAGCAGCGGCCGCCGCGTTATATGGCTCCCGTGCGGCTGACGGTGTGGTGATCATTACTACAAAAAAAGGAGCAGAAGGCCGGGTTACGGTTAGCGTGAATAGTAAAGTGAGCACTTCCTGGGCAAATAAGCTACCCGAATCTCAAACGGTATTTGGTAATGGAACCAATGCTGCCAACGGTGTTCTTAATACGACTACCTATAGTAACTGGGGACAAAAAATTCCGACCGACAGTACGATATACGATAATGTGGGTAATTTTTTTCAAAACGGCATCGTGTATGATAATAACGTAAACGTAACAGGCGGTACCAAAAACGGCTCTTTTTATTTGTCGGCGTCTAACTATGACCAAACCGGGATTGTTCCTAACACCGGTTATGATAAAACTACTTTTCGCTTTAACGGGGAACAAAAATACGGGCGCCTGACGCTGAATGCCAACGTTGCCTATTCTATTGCCAACACTAACCGGACATTGACTACTGCCGGATTGTGGTCGGGTGGGGGCTATAATGGTGTAGGTAGTATGCAGGCTTTGTATACCTGGCCTCGTACGTTTGATATCAGGAATTATATAAATCCGGACGGCTCACAACACCGGATATTTGGCGGAACGCTTCCTTTGGAAGGCGATATTGACAACCCTTACTGGATTATTAACAAGGATAACTTGACCTCTCAAACAAAACGTTTTACCGGGGGCGTAAATGCTAATTATAAAGTGGCCGATTGGTGGGATCTTATTGCCCGCCTGGGTTATGACCAGTATGCAACGAATGATTATACCTATATCGCTCCAGGTTCTGCGGTAGCGCCATTGTATCAAAACGGCCGCCTGAGCAAAGACCTGGTTGACTACACGTATATTACCACAACTGTAATGAGTAATTTTCATAAAACATTTGGTGATTTTGATACACACCTGATGTTGGGTACTACATCGGAAAATACCCAAATAGGCAATCAGAATCATTGGGGCTATAACTTTATTACAGCGGGTACGATCAGTTTTAATAATATAGCCACAACCAATAAGTTTTTTACTGATGCTACAACAAGAAAGCGACTGGTAGGCGCTTATGGCGAAATTGGCGTATCATACAAGAATATTGCATTTCTTACTGCAACCGGGCGTAACGACTGGTCGTCTACCTTACCCATAGAGAACCGGTCTTATTTTTATCCTTCTATTAGCGGCTCTTTTGTGTTTACAGAGTTATTGCCCAAGAATGATATTCTCTCCTTTGGTAAAGTGCGGGCAAGCTGGGCACAGGTAGGTAAAGATGCCAACGCCTATGCTACGAATACTTATGTAAATCCTCCTTATACTATTGGCTCTTTTACTGCGGTGGGGAATCAATGGGCAGCAGGCAATCCTATTTTAAAACCCGAAATTCAAAATTCATGGGAAATTGGAGGGGAGTTCCGGTTCCTGAAAGGTCGCATTGGTTTGGATTATACCTACTATCATAGCCAGACAGAGAATCAGATCGGACAACCGCGTTTGGCACAATCCGGAGGGTTTATTTTCAGCACCCTTAATTCGGGTTCTGTTATTAACAAGGGTATGGAAATTGCGCTTACGGGAAAACCGATTGTACAACAGGATTTTGGATGGGAAACAATGCTTAACTTTTCCTATAATAAAGGCCGGTTGGGCGCCTTTATACCAGGCATAGCTTATTTTTACCCCACTGATGCCCAGTTTGGAACGGTGAAAGCTGCTTCCATTCCCAATGGTGGTTATTTTCTTGGAATGACCGGTCAACCCTATTTGCGTGAACTGGATGCCAACGGCAAAGAAATTCCGAACGGGCGTTACCAGGTTGATCCTACTACCGGATTGTATAAGCTGAACACGACTAACCCGGTTGTGGGTAATCGCGAGCCTGATTTTATTGCAGGTTTCAACAATACGTTGCGGTACAAACACCTTTCATTGTCTTTCCTGCTTGATATCCGCAAGGGCGGCGATGTATACAATGGTACCGAGTATGCGATGGTCGTGAACGGGTTGAGCAAAAAAACATTGCTGAATGACCGGCAATCGGTAACGGTAACCGGCGTTAACAGCCAGACGGGCCAGGATTTCACCCAAACATATCAGGCGGGTCAAACCTATACAATTGGTGGAAAAACCTATGCCGGAACCTATATGGTTCAACAGTATTGGGCTAACTACGCGGCCAATTCCCTGAATTTTATTACTTCTGTGAACTGGCTCAAACTGCGCTCCCTGTCTATGACGTACGACTTCTCTGATATGCTGAAGAATAAAAAAGTTATTAAGGCGCTTTCTGCAACGGCCGTAGGTACCAATTTATTTACCCTTACCAATTACAAAGGGATGGATCCCGAGGTAAGCGCTGCAGGTGGCACCGGAGGTTCCGGCTCTACCGGTATTGATTATTTAGGTGTGCCCGCAGTTGCAAGTTTCACATTCGGGGTAAATCTTACATTTTAACTAATGCAAAAAGGTAAATTATGAAACAATTAAAATATATCATACTCGGTTGTATATTGGTATCAGGGCTGGCTTCCTGTAAAAAGTGGCTGGATGTGAATACGGATCCGGATAATCCGAATAACCAAAGTGTGTTAATTGAGAACCGGCTGCCATGGATCGAGCATTTTTATCAATATTCGTCGGGGGTTACCAATTTTCGTACGTCGTGCCAGTCGGGAGTTTATTACAGTACTACCGCCGGCGCCAATACTTTTAGCACCACCTGGCAATGCTCCAGCGCTAATTCAACCACTCCTTATCAAACCTGGTTTGTTGCGGTATCTTCGAATGTAGTTGATATGTATAACGCCGCCCAGAAAAAAGGAGCCTATCATTATATGGGGGTGGCTGATGTAATCAATGCATTAGGTTTCATGGAAATGCTTGATCTTTATGGTGAGATGCCTTTCACCGAGGCTGCAACCGGAAACCCAAGTCCCAAGCCTGATGATGGCAAAACGATTTTTAACGGATGTATGGCCAAGTTAAATGAAGCCATCGTTCTGTTCAGCAAAGCACAGGAAGCAGGGGCGCCGGCGCTTACCACCGGAGATATGTGGAATACGGCCGGCGACGTAAACAAATGGATAAAACTAGCCTGGGGATTAAAAGCCCGTTACATGCTCAAATTATCGAAAAAGACAGATTTGTATAACGCAGATTCTATATTGTATTGT
Source organism: Niabella soli DSM 19437 (assembly GCF_000243115.2). Taxonomy (NCBI): domain Bacteria; kingdom Pseudomonadati; phylum Bacteroidota; class Chitinophagia; order Chitinophagales; family Chitinophagaceae; genus Niabella; species Niabella soli. The sequence continues at coordinate 4,378,456 of NZ_CP007035.1, forward strand.
TTGTCAAAAGGACCGCAATCTATTGCCGATAATGTAGTAGGACCTGGCTTAAATAATAGTACCGTAACCGACTACCTGGTGGGAGATCCTGTTGTAACCAATGGTAATTTTGATTATGCGGGATACGGCAGTTCCAATCGCATTGCTCAGTTCTATTATAACCTGCTCACCAATATGCGCGCTGCTGGTATTAAGGATCCCCGTATGACGAAAATTGTACCCGCAGCCATGTCTAACATTAAATTAGATGCTAATGGGAAAGTGGCCTCTTATACCTGGAATCGTTCTGTGGGCGTTGATTCTTATGGTCCTTCCACCCGTTTAGTAAAAGGAGGGCCGGCCACTATTGCAACCACAAGTTATGCCGCCGTAAGTACAAATGTTAAGTACACGATCGCAGACGCGACAGAACGTGCCAATTTTATTGCTGCCCAAACTGCAGCGGGACGCGCGTTTACCAACAGTGGAAACGATGTAACAGTCACCTACGCTCCGGGTTCCCTTTATATCAACAACACTAATTATCTGTATGCCGGGGATACTGTTTATGTAAACCTGCGCAGCAGCGCTATGGCCACATCCGGAATCCCTGCCCAGGGTGCCCTGGACGTGAATTGGTATCCTGCTGCTGCCAGTGCACTTGGCGCCACACCTGCTGTTGCAGTTGGGTTTAATGCCGGAGCGATCGGCTCTACAGGTTCGTTCCAGATCCGCCCGGTTTCCGATCAGGAGATACTCACCTACCATGAGATGTGTTTTATTAAGGCAGAAGTGTATATGCGAAAAGGAGATGCTGGCAGTGCTTATACAGCGTACAGGGCAGGTATCCAGGCGCATTTGGATATGATGCAGGCCAAATTATCCCAATGGCAGGCCGCCCAGTATAATAATCCTGATATGTGGCCAATGGACCCGACTGCCATCAGCACTTATCTTTCCAGCGCTGCGGTTTGCCAGGGTGCAGGGGATCTGAAAATGGCCGATATTATGCTGCAAAAATATATTGCTATGGGTTGCAGTATTGAGAACTGGAATGATATGCGCCGGTTCAACTTCAGCGCAGGTAATGTGGGTGGCTTTGGTGTGGTTTATCCTGGTTACCAGCGGGGGCCGTTATTTACCGGCCAGGCACAGCTCACCGGCGCGGGGGCTACCGATGCCCGGTATTGGATGCGCCGCTGGATGCTGCCGCCAACCTATGAAATAAATTATAACTCCGTAAACACACTAGCTTTAAATCCCCATGCAGCCGACCCCAATATCTGGAGTATGCCGGTTTGGTGGGATTGTGCTACCGATGCGGAATATTACGGATATCTTAAGTAGTAAGGGAAAAGAAGCAACACCCATCTGCTAAAATATAAAAGAGGAAGCCGTAGCAAAATAATTTTGCTGCGGCTTTTTGTTCCCGCTTACCCAAACAACCATTCCACATCTTCCTGGCTGAGGCTTTTCATAAAGCCTTCATCCGTGCTGATAAGATCAGCGGCAAGGTTTTGTTTGCGCTCCTGGAGCCTGAGGATCTTTTCTTCGATACTATTGCGACAGATCATCTTATAGGCAAAGACATTTTTTTGCTGGCCGATGCGGTGCGTGCGGTTGATAGCCTGCTGCTGCACCGCTTCGTTCCACCAGGGGTCAAATAAAAATACATAGTCGGCTGCAGTAAGCGTCAGGCCTGCGTTCCCGGCCTTCAGACTAATGAGGAAGAGGTTGGTGGTATTGCCGGGTTGTTGAAAGGTCTCCACCATTTGGGCACGTTGCGCCGGCGGGGTTTGCCCGTCAAAATGAAAATAAGAAATGTTGTTCTGATCGCAGGTTTCGGCTAAAAGATCCAGCATGCGCGTAAACTGGGAGAAAACCAATACTTTGTGTTGAGAGCGTATTGGCTCCAGTTCGTCAAACAGTATATTCATTTTTATAGCATCCGAACTAAAGGCGGCTGCCTCTTCCACCAGCAGCGGACTGTTGCAGATCTGTCGCAGTTTTAAAATTCCCTGCAATACGTTCAACTTACTTTTAGCAATGCCATTGGTTTTGATGCCTGAAAATACTTCACCACGGATCTGTTCCTTTACCTCCTCATAGGCGGCCCGCTGACTTTCGCCCATATCGCACCAAAGAATGGTTTCCATCTTTTCGGGAAGATCGGTGGCTACCTGCTCCTTGGTGCGTCTTAGTACAAAAGGCGCGATCAGTTTTTGTAATTGCTGTTGCTTCACTTCATCGGCATAGCGGTCAATAGGATCGGCGTATTCCCGCTTAAAAAACTCCCGGGAGCCAAAAAGTCCGGGCAATACGGTGTTTAGTTGCGCGTAAAGGTCAAATGTATTATTAACCACCGGCGTTCCACTTAATGCAAAGAAAAGATCGCCCCGCAGGTTGCCGACGGCCCGGGTTATTTTAGCCGCCGGGTTTTTTATATTATGACTTTCATCAATAAAAACGACTTTATAAGGAATGACAGCGAACCGTTCTTCTGCCGCACGAAGCGTACCATAGCTGGTGATAATAACCTGTGCAGCCGGATCATCAATAGTAGCCGTGCGCTGTGCGCCGTGATACACGACAGTGCGTAAATGTGGTGCAAATTTTTTTAGCTCCTGCTCCCAGTTATAAATTAGTGAGGCCGGACATACAACCAAAGCCTGTGCCCCCGGGTGTTCTTCCAGTATTTTGGTAATAAAGCAGATCGATTGCAGCGTTTTGCCCAATCCCATATCATCCGCCAGGCAACCACCGGCGCCTGCTGCTGCCATCAGGCACAGCCAATCGTAGCCTTTTTGCTGATAGGACCTCAAACTTGCATTAATGGAAGCGGGCACAGGATGTACGGTCTGGCCCTGCTGCCACTGTTGCCAGCGTTGCCACCACGTCGTTACTTCCCCTTCTGTTGGGCGGCCGGTCTGTTCGGAAGCTTGCAAGGACAATTGCAGCCAGCGGGAAACAACCAAATGCTGTTTGGTGACTTTGCCATGTTTGATAAGCGTTGCGTATTGTTGCATCCAATCAGCGTTGAGCAATCCCAATGAGCCGTCTTTCAGCAATACGGCTGTTTGCCCGCCCCATAATACTTTTTGCAGTTCGGCTGTCGAAAGCGTTTCTTTTCCAAACTGCACGACTAATTTGTAGGTGCAGGAACGGCCGTCTTCCGTAACCAACTCCATATCGGTTTCAGGAAGATGTTGTGAGTAGCGGAAATGTTTTAACAGGTCCATGCCCGCCAGCTCGATGCCTGAAGTCAGCAATTGATGATAGGCCCTGGGAAACCATTGCCGTTTTTGGGCTTCGGCAAATGAAAGATAATAATAGCCCCTTTTTTGATCGGCGAATTTGGGGTGCAGGGAAAGCAGGAGGGTTGTTAATTTTTCTTCGGCAGCTTTATTCCGGGAAATGATCAGCGCGGTATCTTTTTGATGAATAGTGGTTTCAGGCTCCCAATCGCCCTCCACCAGCCAGCCATCGTACAGCCACTGCGGAGTGAACATTAAAAAAGAGTCGTTTAGCTCGCTTAGCAGCACGCGCGGTTGCGGCAACACCTCAATTGTTTCCTTGCGTTCCCATTCATTACGGTTTACAGGGTATTTATCCTGTAAGGTGTCCAATATCAGACCCAATTGATTTTTATCTTTGAATTGACTGTAATGGAGCAATTGTGCTTCCAGCCAATCCAGTGTTTGTGCATCGCGGAGCGGAAGAAAATAATAGTTGTTGTCTTTTTGGATGAAGAAGGCATCCCGTTGAAAAGCGTTCAGCGGATAATCTGAATTCTTTAATTCAATGATTGTTTCGATAACATAATGCGCATCTTCCCTCGCCACATTAAATTTAAGGAAGGGGCGTTCCATGCAGAGTTGGCAAGGCGCCGTAATCATTCGCCCCCCTGCCCCCGGGTAGGTATGGTACCATTTAATAGTACCCATAAAAGGCTTCAGTTCCCGGAACAGATCATATTGATGCCGGATTAATTCTTTTTTTTGGAAAGCAGGGTATGCTAAATCATTTTGTTGCGCATCATATAATTGTTTAATGGGGACCGTTGTTTTCATCATCGATTCCTCACTAAATAAATTAAAGAGTTTTAGTAGCTTATCCGGTAGCCTGCCGAAGGCTCCTATAGCAAGCCGGGAATTGATGGGTTCTGTTTTATATACTGGCGGATGAATGGTTTTATCTACCGTCAGAATTTGTAATAACCCTTTCTTTTCACCGGTTTTGCCGGGTGATAATAGTAATGCGCTTGTTTTTTGATCTGTTATGCTCGGCTTCATCTGCTTCCTGTTGTTGTCCTGTTCCCATTGGAGGTTGGGAAACCGCACAAGATAGAAAAAGATGCTGAGCCGCGGGTAAAATAAAAAGGACGGGGCTGAAATATTGCTTCATACTATTGTTCCTCACAGATTCCGCAGATTTGCACAGATCATAAAAGCCTTCTGTGAGAATCCGTGCAATCTGTGAGCTCCTCTTCTGCTACTGTGCACCCTCTAAAAAGCTTTCGCTGATATACCTTCCCACATCGGTCAGGTTTTTGGTTTGTTCAAAGATCGCCAACTGCCGGTCTGCCCCCGTGCCCCGTTCTAAAATTTTATGCACATAATCGATGCGGTGGCGACTGCCCAGGTGATCGATAACAGGGTCCAGGAAATCGAGCAATTCATAGATCAGGGCCCGGGTGTTTACTTCTTCTTCCTTTCCAAAATCGATCAGGTGCCCATCGATACCATAGCGGCTTGCCCGCCATTTGTTTTCATTAATCAGCGGGCGTGAATATTGAATATAGTTCATATTCTTGCTGCGCAACATATAAATACGCGCGCAAACTGCCTGGAACAAAGCTGCTATCGCGATGGTTTCATCCACCGTCATCGGTATATCGCAAATGCGAAATTCAACAGTATTGAAAAAGGGGTGTACCCGCAGGTCCCACCAGATCTTTTTGGCATTATCGATACAATTGGTTTTGATGAGCATTTTCACGTAGTTGTCATACGCTTCAATGCTTTCAAAAGCATCGGGTATGCCCGTTCGGGGAAATTTATCAAAAACCTTGGTGCGGTACGATTTATAGCCCGTGGTTCTTCCTTCCCAAAAGGGGGAATTGGTGCTCAGTGCAAAAATATGCGGCAGGAAATAACGTGTTGAATTTGCGATGTGATTGGCCAGCTCCCGGCTTTCCATGCCCACATGCACGTGCAGGCCGAAGATGAGGTTACTGCGGGCAGCCTCCTGGAGCTCGTTTACAATTTCGTTATAGCGGATATGATCGGTGATCAGTTGTTTTTCCCAATGGCTAAAGGGGTGGGTGCCCGAAGCGCCCAGGGTAAGGTCAAGCGACCCGGCAATATCGGAGATGGTCTTTCTCAACAACGAAACATCTTTGAACGCTTCGTCAATGTCCTGGCAGATATCAGTACCAACTTCCACTACAGCCTGGTGCATTTCCGCCTTTACCTTATCCTTGATGATCTTTTGTCCCTCCTGTACAATGCGCTGCTCGTGGCTCTTCAGCTCAAAGGTATCCTTATCCAATACCATGTATTCTTCTTCTACCCCAAGGGTGAATGTTTTATAATTGATGCTCATTTTATTAATGTGAGAATGTGAGAATGTGAAAATGTGGGAATTTGAGAATGAATTGATTTTTGTAAATGTGCGTATTTATTTGAACGAGCGCATAATTATCACATTACCACATTTTCAAATTTTCAAATTAGTCTTCCGGCGCTTTCCTTCACATACCTCCCCCAGGTAAGGTTGTCGGTGCCCGGCTGGTTGGCCTGTGCCTTTTCTATTGCATAGTTAGCGGCCGTTTCCACTACCCATTCAAAATTTTCAGCGCCCACGCTTTTGATATCGGCATCCGGCGCCGGGTTACAAAAGTCAATGGCATAAGGCACGCCGTTCCTCAGCGCCAGTTCCACCGTATTAAAATCATATCCTAAATAACTGTTGATCTTAAGAACGATCTCAGTCATTTCCTGTAATTTTTCCGGTGTCGGAGAGAAGTCGGCTACATAACGCAGGTGATGGGGGTTACGGGGTTCGTAAGGCATAATGCGCACATATTTTCCGCCGATGCAATAACAGCGATAATACTCTTCAAATACAATTTCTTCCTGCAGCAGCATTACCAGTTGGCCGGTTTCCCGGTGCTTTTCGAAAAATTCTTCTTTATCATTTAATCTGTACACATGCTTCCACCCGCCGCCTGCGAAGGGTTTCATATAAGCGGGAAATCCTACTTCATTAAAGATCGCTTCCCAATCCAAAGGATAGGCCAGGTTGCTGAATGAGGAATCAGAAGTATCGTCGGGGTGCTCATTGGAAGGGATGATGGCGGTTTTCGGAACCGGAACGCCTATCTGTGTCATCAGGCAGTTGTTAAAATACTTATCGTCTGCGCTCCACCAAAAGGGGTTGTTGATCACCGCAGTACCCGTGAGTGCTGCATTCTTTAACCAGGTGCGGTAGAACGGAACATCCTGGCTGATGCGATCAATGATCACACTGTAACCCGATGGCTGGCCCTGCAATGCCTTATCGATCCGAACGGGCTCGGCCATGATACCCTCTATATTTTTGCTGTTCACCCGTTGTACAAATGCTTCGGGAAATGAACGCTCTTTTCCAAAAAGAATTCCGATTTTTTTCATTTTTTATTTTTTTAATGGTCAGAGATGTTTTTAATGGAACAGAAAAGTCTCTGGCTCCTTTCGGTTATTTAATTTTTTAACAGGTGAAGATAAAAAGAGCAGTCGGTGAATGTCTTCATTAATGCCGCTTTCAAAGGCATCGTATTTATGACAACTATTCAATTGTCAATATAAGCCATTCCGTATTTATCCGCAAAAAAATATTATAGGCTCAGGAAATTCCAGATCCGGAAACCGGTATTTTATTATTTTTGAGCGGATGAGTATCGTTAATGAATTGGACTATCGGGTAGAAGGGGCATTGTTTACCTCCACCTGTCTGAAAAGGGATGTTATCCTGGATTTTTACCTGCCCACAGGCGTGGAAGATTTGTCGGAGCTCAGTCTTTTACTGATCAACGATGGACAGGACCTTCAAGCGATGGATTTTAAAACGATTCTTTCTGATCGCTATTCCGGCGGAGCGATTGGCCCCGTGCTTTGCGCCGGTATTACAGCAGGCGCTGATCGCAAACGGGAATATGGCGTTGCCGCCACCACTGATTATTTGGGGCGGGGCGACCGGGCAGGTAGCTATACAACTTTTATTATTAATGAACTGCTGCCGTTTATTGCTGAAAAATACAATGTAAAAACATTCAGGGATAAGGCCTTCGCCGGTTTTTCGCTCGGCGGCCTTAGCGCCCTGGATATTGTATGGAATCATCCGGAGGTATTCTCAAAAGCGGCCGTTTTTTCGGGATCATTATGGTGGCGGAGCATCGATCAGGACGATCCGGCCTATGACGATGACAAGGACCGCATTATGCAACAACAGATCCGCAACGGTGCCTATGCGCCGGGGTTGAAATTTTTCTTACAATGCGGCTTATTGGATGAAGCTCAGGATCGCAACAATAATGGTATTATCGACGCCGTGGACGATACCCGTGATACTGTAGCAGAACTTATGAAAAAAGGGTACCAGCCTGAAGATCTTTTTTATCTGGAACTGGACGAGGGTAAGCATGACGTGGCTACCTGGGGCAAGGCGATGCCGGTTTTCTTGGAATGGAGCTGGCCGGGAGGAAATCAAAAATAATAAATAAAGAATATAAAATGTAGAAGTGGCTTCCAGGATTATGATTCCGTTCAATTCACTGATATATCGTTTTCGCAACAGACCCTGGTTTTAGAATGGCATTAAATTCCGATGGTTTTACATTTAAAATTCTGAATTTAATATTTTCAATTGCGAACCACTCTATAGCGGCGCAAGCTTTGTAGAAAAATGTTTCACAAATGATTTGGCGTGCCGTAGGTGCGCCACGGCAATGCGAAATAATTAATGTTTACATTCGTAATTCAAAATTCGATATTTTATATTTTGCATTCCAATGTCTAATCATCTTATACACGAAACAAGCCCGTATTTATTGCAGCACGCGCATAACCCGGTGGATTGGTATCCCTGGGGAGAGAAAGCCTTGCAAAAAGCAATTAATGAGGATAAGCCCATCCTGGTAAGCATCGGCTATGCAGCGTGTCACTGGTGCCATGTAATGGAACGGGAAAGTTTTGAAGATGCAGCAACGGCGGCCCTGATGAACGAACATTTTATCAATATAAAGGTAGACCGGGAAGAACGCCCGGATATCGATCATATTTATATGGATGCGGTGCAGACCATGACAGGAAGTGGTGGCTGGCCGCTGAATGTTTTTCTTACGCCGGATAAAAAGCCTTTTTATGGCGGTACCTATTACCCGCCCGTATCCTATGCCAATCGCCCCTCCTGGAAAGACGTGTTAACGGCAGTGTCGGATGCTTTTCAAAATAAAAGAACGGCGATTCAGCAACAAGCCGAAGGACTAACACAACAACTGGTGGATGCCAATTCGTTTGGGATCGGTGACGGATCAGGGGCGGATTTTCTGCGGGATGAGGTGGATGCAGCCTGCTCAGCTATTTTAAAGCAGGCCGATACTAGTTGGGGCGGTTTTGGCCGGGCGCCTAAATTTCCGCAAACCCAAACGATCCGGTTTCTTTTGAGGTATCATTATGCTGAAAAGGATCGTCCTGATAGCTTTGCCGATAACGCCCTGCAGCAGGCATTGCTGAGTCTGGATAAAATGATGGAAGGAGGGATTTATGACCAGGTGGGCGGGGGCTTTGCGCGTTATGCAACGGATACTGAATGGCTGGCGCCCCATTTTGAAAAAATGCTTTATGATAATGCATTGCTGGTCGTTACTTTAAGTGAGGCCTACCAGGTTACCCGGGATGAACGGTATCGCGGCTGCATTGAGCAAACAATCGCATTTATTGAACGGGAGTTAACGGATGCCAGCGGTGGATTTTACGCAGCCCTGGATGCAGATAGCGAGGGAGAAGAAGGTAAGTTTTATGTATGGAGTAAAAAAGAAATAGAGGAACTGCTACGGGAAGATGCCGACCTGTTTTGCCGTTATTATGATATAACCGAAAGCGGGAACTGGGAGGGGAAGAATATCCTGAGAATCCTGACTCCGTTGAAAGAATTTGCTGCAACGAACGAGATCAATGAAACCCTACTGGAGGCGCTGTTGGAAAAAGGGCGGCTGCAATTGCTTGTTGCCAGGGCACACCGGATCCGCCCGGCATTAGATGATAAAATAATTTTGGGGTGGAACGCGCTCATGAACACTGCGTACAGCAAGGCTTTTGAAGCCACCGGCAATGAGGCTTATTTGCAGCGGGCTACGGATAATATGCGGTTTCTGCTGAATGCTTTTGAAAATACAGACGGCAGTTTTGCTCATGTGTGGAAAGCGGGCGTTGCAAAGTACCCGGCATTTTTAGATGACTACGCCTATCTTATAGAGGCCCTCCTGCAGTTGGCGCGCGTAACGGCCGATTACTCTTATCTGGAAAAGGCGCGGGCGTTGTGCCAGGGAATACAGGAACATTTTGCTGAATCCGAAACGGGCTACTTCTTTTACACGCCCCAAAACCAGGGGGATGTTATTCTTAGGAAAAAAGAAGTGTATGATGGCGCCACGCCATCAGGTAATGCAGTGATGGCGGCTAATTTGTTGCACCTATCGGTATGTTTTGATTTGCCGGAATGGCGTGTGCAAGCGGAGCAAATGATTGTGCAACTGGCAAATGCGATCATAAAATATCCAACCTCTTTTGGCGCCTGGATGCTGGCTTTTTATAGGGTGCAGCAGGGGAGCAAAGAGATAGCATTGATAGGTGATTATAAAAGCAGTTTGCAGGAATTACTGCACCATTTTTTACCCGGTGCAATTATTATGGCGGGGCCGAACGCCGATGCACACTATCCTTTATTGGCTGATAAGCGGGCCGGAAACCCTTTGCTGATCTATCTTTGCGAGCACTATGCCTGCCGGCAACCGGTGGATAACCTTACCGAATTGTTTAACCTGTTAAAAATGCATGATAATGGAAGGGTATAAACTATTTTACCTGTTGCTGGGGTGCACTCCTCCCGGGAGACATACAGAACAGCATGATGTGTTTTTTTGTATTGGCAAAAGCCTGGCCGAACTTGTTCCACACATCCATGCGTTCTGGCCGGAAGCGGAAGGCAAGATTCACATCGATGCCTGGCGGGAAGTAAATACCGTAAAGGGTTATAAAATAAGTGTAACAGCACGTGGAACGCAGGCGCCAAAATCAGCGCAATTGTTTTTTATAAACCTGGGAGGCTACCAACCGGGAGTATTTGAAGAATACCATTATAAATTACTGGCGGTGGCAAAGAACCTCGGCGAGGCCGTACAACAGGCAAAACAAACTTCTTTTTACAAGGAATACAACGCCGCAGCGCAGGCAGCAAGTCATGTTGATAATAAATACGGCGTGGATGTAGATGAAGTGTTTACGGTTGAAGACATCCTGCCTGCCGCGCAAAAAAAGCAATTTGCCCTAACCCTGCAGCAGGAAGAACAGCTAACAGAAGATACCTTGCGTATCGGCTATTTAAAATTGTCGAAACTGGAAGTTTGATCCTTTTTTAGGATGAACGCCTAAATCCAAAAGCGGCCATCCCGATAGCTATCGGGACACGAATGAATAAGCTAATGGAGGTGTTTTCAAAGAAAACAGACACGAATATTACGCGCCTTTGACGCACTTTGTGGCCCGCAGATTACGCATCCCGATGGCTATCGGGAGCGCCGATGGCGCGGCGCGGATTACACTTCATTTTTCTGCGAAAGTTTGCTCCCGATAGCCATCGGGATGCGGGAGACTTTTTTGGCCACTGATCTGTAGGAATCATTTTCGTTGTATCCTTAAATCATGCTGCAACCCTCCGCCTCTGGAGGATTCGTGGCATTCGACAATAGCATTACAGACATTAAATTGGCATACGATACCAGCCATTTTGTTCGTCCACCCCGGATCCTTTTTTCAAGGTTTGAGCTGCTGACCGGTCAGGAGGCCGGTCCCTGTTGCTTTTGCTGAATTTATCCACAACTGTGCATATTTAGCACTGGGAAACATGGCTTTGCTAAGGTAAATTCGTTAACCACACATGGTTTCTAAACTTAACCAACCAAACGTAAAAATATGGCGCCATCTAAAAAACAAAACCACAAAGGCCTGAGCTTTACCAGGAAGTATACTCAGGAAGGAATGAGTCCCTACGATCAGTTTAAATATGATTTTCGTACTTCTGTGATCAAGAACCCCAGCGGCGAGGTGGTCTTCCAGATGGATGATGTGGAGGTTCCTCAGCAGTGGAGCCAGATCGCAACAGATATATTGGCGCAGAAATATTTTCGCCGGGCAGGCGTGCCGCAAGCCGATGGCACAACCGGCAGGGAAAAAAGCATTAAACAGGTAGCGCACCGCCTGGCCCATTGCTGGCGCATGTGGGGTGAGCGGTATGATTATTTTGCATCTGCCGGAGATGCACAGGTTTTTTACGACGAGCTGGTGTATTCTATCTTGAATCAATCCTGCGCGCCCAACAGCCCGCAATGGTTTAATACCGGTTTGCATGAAGTATATGGAATAAGTGGCAAGCCCCAGGGGCATTATTTTGTGGATCAGCGGGACGGGCAGTTAAAAAAGTCAACATCGGCTTACGAGCGGCCGCAGCCGCATGCCTGTTTTATTTTAAGTGTAGAGGACGACCTGGTGAATGATGGCGGTATTATGGATCTGTGGGTGCGGGAAGCACGCATTTTTAAATATGGCAGCGGTGTGGGCACCAATTATAGCAGCATCCGCGGTGAGGGCGAAAAGCTCAGTGGGGGTGGCACTTCCAGCGGGCTGATGAGCTTTCTTAAAATAGGCGATCGTGCCGCAGGGGCCATTAAGAGCGGCGGCACTACCCGCCGTGCAGCCAAAATGGTTTGCCTGGACCTGGATCACCCGGAAATTGTGGATTTTGTAAACTGGAAAGTGGAAGAAGAAAAAAAGGTAGCGGCTCTGATTGCTGCCGGTTATTCTAACGATTATGAAGGCGAAGCTTATCGCACGGTAAGCGGGCAAAACAGCAATAATTCGGTTCGCATTCCTAATGCATTTTTTAAGGCATTAGCGGAAGAGGGCGACTGGGAATTAAAAGCCCGGAGCACCGGGAAAACGATGCGCACGGTTAAAGCTAAAGACCTGTGGGATCAGATCAATTATGCCGCCTGGCGTTGTGCGGATCCGGGTACCCAGTTCGATACAACCATCAACGAATGGCATACCTGCCCGGAAGGCGGCCCCATCCGCGCCAGCAACCCCTGCAGTGAGTATATGTTCCTGGATAATACGGCTTGTAACCTGGCCAGTGTAAACCTGCGCAAATTCTTTAATGAAACGGATAATCTTTTTGATGTATCGGGTTTTGAATACACCTGCCGTCTTTGGACGGTGGTGCTGGAGATCTCTGTATTGATGGCACAATTTCCCTCAAAAGAAGTAGCGCAACTGAGTTATGATTACCGCACGCTGGGATTAGGGTATGCCAATATCGGCTCGATGCTGATGGTAAATGGTATTCCTTATGACAGTGATGCAGCGCGCGGGATTGCCGGAGCCATTACGGCTATTATGACCGGTGTTGCGTATGCTACCTCTGCGGAGATGGCAGCTAACCTCGGCGCCTTTCCAAAATACGAAGAAAATAAAACGCACATGTTGCGGGTAATGCGCAACCACCGGGCTGCGGCTTATGATGCTGGTGAAGCTTATGAAGGCATCCAGATCAACCCCCAGGGAATTAATGCCACCTATTGCCCGGATTATTTATTAACCGCCGCAACCAAAGCCTGGGATAATGCGGTACAGTGGGGCGAGCAACATGGGTACCGCAATGCGCAAACCACTGTTATTGCGCCCACGGGAACCATTGGCCTGGTAATGGATTGTGATACCACAGGGGTAGAACCTGATTTTGCATTGGTGAAGTTTAAAAAACTAAGCGGTGGTGGGTACTTTAAAATTATTAACCAAAGTGTGCCGCAGGCCTTGCGCAGATTGGGCTATAATGAGAGCGAATCCGAAGCCATTGTCAACTATGCAAAAGGCCATGCTACCTTAAATGAGGCTCCCTATATCAATAGGGATACACTCATCGCCAAGGGCTTTACCGCAGCAGAAGTGGATAAACTGAACGCCGCCATGGCAACAGCCTTTGAAATTTCTTTTGCTTTTAATGTGTTTACGCTTGGGGAAGCCTGCTTGCAGCGCCTGGGATTCAGCCCCGATCAATACAATGATTTTAGTTGGAATATGCTGAACGCCCTGGGTTTTTCAGATAAAGAAATTGAAGCCGCTAATATCTATGTGTGCGGTACCATGACGATTGAGGGCGCGCCTTATCTGAAAGAGTCCGACTATCCTGTTTTTGATTGTGCCAATAAATGCGGGCAAACCGGCCAACGCTATATTCATGCGCACGGTCATATCCGGATGATGGCGGCTGCACAACCCTTCCTGAGCGGGGCGATCAGTAAAACCATCAACCTGCCTAATGAAGCAACGGTGGAAGAAATCGCAGATTCTTATAAATTGAGTTGGGAGCTGGGGCTGAAAGCCTGTGCGTTGTACAGGGATGGCTCTAAACTAAGCCAGCCTTTGAGCAATAAAGCCGACACCAAAAAACAGAAGGAAGCCACGGAAGAAGTTATAGCCGAATCGCCCATTGTTGATTTGGGAAAACTGACGATTGATGAATTACTGGAGGAAGTGAACCACCGGGTGCAGAACAGCAAAGACACTTCTTTAAAACGCCAACTGGCAATGATCGTTGAGCGGCGCTCGCTTCCGGCTAAACGCAGGGGCTATACCCAGAAAGCAAAGATCAACGGCCAAACCCTGTTCCTGCGTACCGGGGAATATAGTGATGGTACTTTAGGCGAGATCTTTATTGACATGGCAAAGGAAGGCGCTACCATGCGGAGCATGCTCAACTGTTTTGCAATCGCGGTTTCTATAGGTTTGCAATACGGCGTTCCCCTGGAAGAATTTGTAGAAAAATTTGTATTTACCCGGTTTGAACCTGCGGGAATGGTGCAGCACCCCAATATAAAATCGACCACATCCATTATTGATTTTATGTTCCGTGCGTTGGCTTATGAATATCTGGGCCGTGCAGACCTGGTGCATGTGTTGGATAAACCAAACGAGACTGTCTTGGAGGATGAGGTGGATAATGATGAAGCGTGGAGTGAGCGTACGCCAACAATTGGCGAAAGGGTGCCGGAGTTAAGTGAAGTAAGAGTGGTGGGACGCGTGGCACCCAAACCCGAAGTGGTAGCACACACGCATGTGCATAACGGCCTGGACGCCGTTAACAAGGCAGCAGCTTCCATGCAATCGGATGCGCCGGCCTGCAATGTTTGCGGACATATTACGGTAAGAAGCGGTACCTGTTATAAATGTATGAACTGCGGCAATAGTTTGGGTTGCAGTTAACGGGAGGTACTAAAAAAACAAAAGCCCTGCACTATTTAAAAATCAGTGCAGGGCTTTTTTATTGGCGGCCTACGGGTTTTCCTTCAGTGCTTCTGTGTTTCATAATGAACCGGTATCAAAATTATCCTAATGGACTTATGGATTCTCCTTCATTGTGATCAAAGCAGGCGGGGTGCTCGTTAGCTAAGAGCAATAGCAGGCCTGGGGTTGCTTTCGAAATGGGTCGTGCCGATGGCACTCAATCCCCTATATTTGGCTCATTACTTCGGAATAAATTCCGAAGTTACCTGAAGAATGCAAGCCTCTGGCTTTCTGTCACATTGAGCATATGATTAAACTAGTTGAAACCTCCAGTCAGTGAACGTTGAAGAGGCGCAGCCACGGTTTAATGGGTTAACAAGGAACTTTAGTTTCTTGTTAAAAACGCGCAACTAAAAGTAGAGAGCCATCGGCCCGGCCTATAAGTTGATCCTGCAGCGATACCCCATTAGTCAATCAGCATCACAAGTATTTTAATAAAATTGATACCGGTTTATTATCAGTGGCAAAAAAATACGACGGCGTAAAAATCGCCTACCGGATCTCTATATTACTATAACTGCTTTTTATTGAAAAGCTGGACGCGCCGTTTCCGATAGTGGAGGTAAAGGACCGGGTAAAAGTAGGGCCGTACCGCGTCTCTTTTGTGATGTCCTGGATGTTGATGGAAGAGCGGTTCTTCAGATCAGAAAAACTATTACGGATGCTCAAAGTAGTATTTAAGTTCGACGGAATATTCAGGATCATATTGGTATAGGAAGTATTGAGCTGCACATCCCGGGTATTCCGGTCGAACCCGATCTCCGAGTTCTTGCAAAATTTAAGTGTTGCCTTTACATCTCCCGACAGGGCGTCTATTTTAACGGTTGAAAACTCTACGGTAAGATCCGGGTCGATAATTTTTTTGGATAGCAACTTCCCGAACTTAACGGTAATGCCCTTGTTTTTTGAAATAATGCCGGTTGTCAGATCGCCGAAAGATTCATCAATATGTAAGTCGCCCCGCCAGTCCGGTACCAATACGGGGCCAAACTTGTTGGTGATTTTTAATGAGGTTGTTTCCGGAAGGTACACCTCGTAATTGATCTCCATAGAAGAAGAGCTGTTCCGGTATTCTTTTTTATTACCGGAACTGGTATAATTGTTATTATTATTTGAATTTATTTTGGTTTCGAAACTGATGGTAGCGCCGTCATTCGAAAGAATACGGATCCCATCTAAAATGTCCTGTGTTTTTGCTTCCTGGTTCGATTTTGCAGTGATGGTCACATCTACCTTAACCTCGCCCCGGCGCCAGGTATGAATAACAATTCTTCCAAAGCTGTTTTTTAAGGAGACTTCTTTATTGCCTGCCAGCGAATAGGTTTGCGTAAAGGTCTTCTTCTTTTCAAATTCAAAATCATCTGCTGCAACTGCCTGCCGGGTGATAAAGATCAGCAGTAACAGTACGCTAAATATTTTTAAACTGCGCTTCATTTTTTTGTTTTTTGATTTTTTTTGTAATTTCCAATTGCTTGTTCAACACCTCTGTTTGTAGCTTCAGGTTCTCAATCATAGCGCTTAACAGTTGTTCACTGTTGAGTCCCTCATCATATTGTTTTTTAAGGGAGCTGTAAGAACTGTTCAGTGTAGTAAGGTCCTGGGAAAACTGTTCAAATAATTCGGGGTGGTTATTTTTTAACGTAGCAATTTCCTTTTGTTTAATTTCTATCAGGCGGGCATAGTGATACAATTCTTCTTTTGCTGTTCCATCCGGTTGTACATTTTCAACCGTAACATTATTTTGCTTAGGTTCCTGTTCGCCCCGCTGTTTGGGATGGTTTTCCCCGTGGGCCAGGGAGGGTTGTGTTGCTTCCAAAGTATCCCTGCCCGGTTCCTGTGTGTTGGTATCCTTTTCGTTGGGCGCCTGTAATGCAACCGGCATGGCCGGATCAGAGCGGTGCTGCCAATAAGGGCGGCTTAATACGCCGGCAGTGATAATGATCATAGCGGCGGCGGCCCATTTCCACCAATTAATTTTAACCACCGGGGCAGGATCAGGGGTTTCCATTCCCTGCATTTTTTTTTCCAGACGCTTCCATAAGGCCCCGGAAGGCTCATGGTCGTCAAACGCCTGTTTATTCTTACGTATAAAATCTTCCAGTTTATTACTCATTCGGGGTTGTATTTAATATGTCCAGCACCTTTTTCTTTGCGCGATGGTAGATGGTGCGCACATTATTATGGGAAATGTTTAATAGTGAAGCGATTTCTTCCTGCTTCAGCTCATCAATAACAAACAAATTAAAAATGACCCGGTAGTTGTCGGGCAACATTTTTATCGCAGCTTTTATGCGAACGATATCTGATGCAAAGGCCTCTTCATTAACAGCGTCCGCATCAGTGATGCTGGCATTACTGAGGTCCTTATCTGTCCAGTTTATTTTTTGCTTCCGCAGCAGGCTGATCGATTTGTTAATAACGATCCTGCGCAGCCAGGCCTCAAAAGAACTTTTATAGGTAAAGGATTCCAGGTTGTTAAAAGCATCTATAAAGGCTTCCTGTACCATATCTTCCGCGTCCGCTATATTATTTAAAATGCGCATGCTGCTGTTCAGCATGGGTTTCGCATAACGCTCATATATTTCAAAATAGGCCGATTTGTCGCCTTTTTTACAAAGTTCAACTTGCTCATCTATTGCTATTGCTAAAGCCTGGTTCAAACGTAATTACTGTTCTTTTATTAATAATAGTAAAAACTTTCAAAATGTTACACTTTTTTCGGATTACTTTTGTTGTAGATTTAGAAAGAATTGAGCATTTGGTAAAATTTACTGCTTTGGGAAATACAGCCTGTTTGGCTGACTAATACGTTTTGTTTTTTATGTATATGAAAATCAGTCAATTATTCCGCCGCTATTGGGTCGGGATTGTCAATATGGGTATTGAGCCCGATTTGCCACTGCTTGAATCCCGTCGCGTTCAGTTAATGAATATGCTGGCGGCCATTGCACTGCCCCTTGTATGTTTTTATCCTTTTTTGAATTGGATGCAGGGGCGCTATTTCCTTGCAGGGATCAATATCATTAACCTGCTGTCAATGTTGATGGTGCTGGTCTTTCATAAAAAGCACCGGTATATGGCCGCCCGGTATAGCCGGATCGGTTGCTGTCTTTTTGTTTATACCATTTCAGGCTGCTATTTTCATACAGGGGCAGAATATTATTTACTGAATACCCTGGTGCTTACGATCATCATATTTGACAATAAATGGGTTATAGCGATTCTCAGTTCGCTTATCATTACGGCAACGGTATTGTCGTTAACCTTCCCCAGTCCGCTGCAAATAGGATCGCCGATGGGTACCGGCAGGGTGTGGAGCAATATTGCATTGTCGATGCTCTTTACTGTGCTGGCGTTGTACTTCTTTAAAAGTATTCAACAGGATTATCAGCAGGCAATCGAAAAACAAAAACAGACACTGTTCCACATGAATCAGGATAAAGAAAAATTATTTTCCATTATTGCGCACGATATCCGTAGCCCCCTGGCAAGCCTGGAAGTACTGATGGACCAGTTTCAGGATGGCATGTTAAATGAGGCAGAACTAAATGAGGCTTCTTCAGTGATCCGGAGTCGCGTGGCAGGGCTCAATAAAACCATGGATAACCTGCTTCGCTGGAGTACGATCGGGATGAAGGGCATAAAAACGCACGCGGAGCATTTTTTAATTTTGCCCGTTGTAGAGGAGGTTATTCAGCTTTTTAAAGCGGTAGCTGCACAAAAGCGGATACACATTGAGGTGCAGGGCGATGAGGAGTTGGCGGTTTATGCAGACCTGGACCAGGTTTCGGTTATCCTGCGTAACCTGGTTAGCAATGCATTGAAATTTAGTTATGAAGACGGCAGGATCGTCATTACGGCGGATAAAATAGAAAACCAGGTATGGCTCCGGGTGGCCGATGAAGGCGTAGGGATGGATGAACAACGGGCCAAAGCATTATTCGCGGGACTGCAACAACCGGGATTTGGAACACATGGCGAAAGAGGTACAGGCCTGGGATTATTATTATGCAAGGAATTTGCCCAGCGGAATAAAGGCGCTATACATGCAGAAAGTGAGGAGGGGGTGGGTACTACTTTTACGCTAACACTGCAAAAAGGCAGGATGGTTAGTGAAAAGGTTCCTATAAACTGACGCCTCTTGAATGCCAAACGCTCAACGCGTAATGCAAAATGCCAACGCTAACGCAACCTGAAACCTGTAACCAGCAACTCTACAGATAATACCAAGGATTTCTTTTAGAAGAATTGATGTAATTTTTTACATTTTTGAAAAACGCCAGCACCAGGTAAATAATGATGGGGGACCCCATTGTTAACACCGAAGTGTAAATAAAATACTGGCGGATACGGCTGGGGGAGATACGCAGTTTGTTCCCGATAGAAGAACAAACGCCGAACGCATTCCATTCAACAAAACTTTTAAGACGGTTCATAGTTAGGGTATCAAAATTGATACTGCAAAAATATTTAATATTTAATTAAATGACAATAATAATTGTTAATTAATGCTTTTTAATTATCTTTCTACAAACACAAAACGTTGCCATTCAAAAAACTAACAAAATGAAGCATCTTTTTTTGATGATTTTTCTTTCTGGGCAATTACTTCATGCCATGGGCCAGGAAGCAGTCATTGTTGCGCGCTTCGGCAATATGAATGTAAAACAAATAGAAGTGCTTAACAATGATTATTCAAATCCTGAGGTCCTGTTTAAAAAAAGGTATTGGTCGGCGCCGCTCCGGGAAGGGGAAGTGATTCAAAAGTTCTCGTTGGCAAAACCAACGTTTATAGTCCTTGATTATGAAGATGTAACTATAAAAAAGAGTTCCCGCTATCAATTCCTGTTAACACCCGGCGATAGTTTGTTGTTTACCGTAAACCGGCAGCAAGCGGATTATTCAATAACGGTTACCGGCAGAGGAAGTGAGAATAATCAACCGGCAATCCAGGGAATTTACAATAGTCTAGATCTGAAATCGTATGCAAGAGATTCCCTGCCAGAGCGGGTGCTTCAGGCGCTTTCGAAACAGAACGACAGAAATAAAATGGTGACACATGCCTATATTGACAAATATAAACCCACCCAGGCATTCGTGAAGCTGCTGCAATTGCATAACCGGTATTTTCCGGTTTGGGAATTTATTCAATTTAAAGGCCAGCAAAAATTTTCAGCCGGTGAGGCCTTTCGTCGCAACCAACAGACCTGGCAAACCGAAGAAGACGCGCTGGTGGCTGCGAACCCACTAAATGACCCCCAGGTATTGGATATTCCGGATTTTGTTTATTTTTTGCCGATGTACGTTTTTAGAAAGAAAGAGTCTTTATGGGAGGAAAGCCATAAAAATCCGGCTTCTTTTTATAAAGACTGGTATCATACCAGTGAACAGGAGGGGAAGAAGCTATTTCTAAGCGATATGGAAAATGATTTGCAGGAAAGGATCATCAATAGATATTTCCACGGGCAAACGGCGGAGTTCCTGTATGGGGCGCTTTTAAAGTCTACGATGAATGACAAACAAGAAAGTGTTCCCGAAATTTTTGAGCGCTTCAGACGAAAATTTCCAAACAGCGCCTATTTACCTTACCTGGAGCCCTACGTAAAAACGGTAAAGGAACAGGAAGCCCGGCCGCTTACCAACAAAATGGTATTAATAGAGAACCCGGATTCGTTAAAAACATTTGATGATTTGCTGAAACTGGTAAAAGGTAAAGCGGTATTACTGGATATGTGGGGCACCTGGTGTAGCCCCTGCAGACAGGAAATTCAGGAAAACAGTGCACCACTTAAGGAATATTTTAAAGATAAAGAGCTCAGTTTTGTATATGTGGCCAATCATGATCAGGCCAATATTGAGAAATGGGAAAAGCTTATTCCTTATTATAGCCTTACCGGTCTGCATATCCTGGCCAGCCCTGGTCTTACGAAAGATATTATGGATAAGGTAAAAGGCACCGGCTTTCCGACGTACATAGTAATAAAACCAGACGGGAGCTACGAGCTGGCGCGCAGCCAATACCCTATGAAACGAAGCGTTCTTATAAAACAATTGGAGGAGGCCTTATCCTCAAAATAATACGGAACCCTGCAGGAATTGATCCCGGATTTTAGACTAAATTTTTGTAAATTCGCGCCAATTCGTTCACATCCAATTAAATATTTTTCTATGGCATTTGATATCGACCTGATTCAGAGGGCTTACGCGGGGTTTGCAGCTAAGGTAAATGAGGCGCGCAAGTTGGTAAATAAACCCTTAACCTATACCGAAAAAGTATTATATGCGCACCTGTCGGCTCCCGCAACAAAAGCGTATCAGCGCGGCGTCGATTATGTTGATTTCGCTCCGGATCGCGTTGCCATGCAGGATGCTACCGCGCAAATGGCGCTGTTGCAGTTTATGCAGGCCGGGCGCGATAAAGTGGCTGTTCCCTCCACCGTACATTGCGATCACCTGATCATGGCGCAAACAGGAGCCGGTAAAGATCTGGCCATTGCCAAACAGGAAAGCAGCGAAGTGTTTGATTTTCTTTCTTCTGTATCTAATAAATACGGTATCGGTTTCTGGAGACCCGGGGCGGGTATCATTCACCAGGTGGTATTGGAAAATTATGCCTTTCCCGGCGGGATGATGATCGGTACCGACAGTCACACGGTAAACGCCGGCGGATTGGGGATGATCGCCATAGGCGTAGGCGGAGCCGATGCATGTGACGTAATGAGTGGTCTTCCCTGGGAATTAAAAATGCCCAAACTGATCGGGATCAAATTAACCGGTAAATTAAACGGCTGGACCGCTGCAAAAGACGTGATCCTGAAAGTGGCCGGCATCCTGACCGTAAAAGGCGGAACCGGTTGTATCGTGGAATATTTTGGCGAAGGCGCTCAATCACTTAGCTGTACCGGCAAGGGCACTATTTGTAATATGGGCGCAGAAATTGGGGCTACCACCTCTACTTTTGCCTACGATGATAGCATGAGCCGCTACCTGAAAGCCACCGGGCGCGAAGATGTGGCTGCTGCTGCTGATGCCATCAAAGATCAACTGACAGCAGATCCCGAAGTATATGCCAACCCCGAACAATATTTCGACCAGGTGATCGAAATTAATTTAAGTGAGCTGGAACCCCACCTGAACGGACCGTTCACACCGGATCTGGCTACGCCGATCTCTAAAATGAAAGAAGTGGCCAAAGCCAACGAATGGCCAACAAAAGTAGAAGTGGGTCTGATCGGGAGCTGCACCAACTCTTCTTATGAAGATATCGGTCGTGCCGTATCACTGGCAAAACAAGTGGCGGAAAAAGGGCTGAAAACAAAAGCAGAATTTACGATTACACCAGGCTCCGAGCAGGTGCGCTATACTATTGAGCGCGATGGGTTCCTGGATACTTTTGCCAGCATCGGTGCTACCGTATTTGCCAATGCCTGCGGACCTTGCATTGGTATGTGGAACCGCGTGGGGGCCGACAAACAGGAAAAGAATACCATCGTGCACTCGTTCAACCGGAATTTTGCCAAACGTGCCGACGGTAACCCGAATACTTACGCTTTTGTGGCTTCGCCTGAACTGGTAACGGCACTGGCCATTGCCGGGGATCTTACTTTTAATCCGCTTACAGATACATTGGTAAACGAAAAAGGAGAAACCGTTAAACTGGATCCTCCCACAGGTGACGAACTGCCTGCAAAAGGATTTTCGGTAGATGATCCCGGGTACCAGGCTCCCGCCGCAGATGGCTCTGGTGTGGAGGTGAAAGTGGCTCCGGACAGCAAGCGTTTGCAATTGTTAGATCCATTCCCAGCATGGGAAGGAACCGATCTGAAGGGATTGAAATTGCTGATCAAAGCAAAAGGAAAATGTACAACGGATCATATTTCCATGGCCGGCCCCTGGCTAAAGTTCCGCGGCCACCTGGACAATATCTCCAATAACCTGCTGATCGGCGCCGTGAATTTCTTCAACGACAAAACGGACAGTGTAAAGAACCAGTTGACGAGCGAATACGGTCCTGTGCCGGCAACGCAACGTGCGTATAAAGCGCAGGGGGTCGGTACGCTGATCGTAGGCGATGAAAACTATGGGGAAGGCAGCAGCCGCGAGCATGCCGCTATGGAGCCCCGTCATTTAGGTGCCCGTGCGGTGCTGGTAAAATCCTTTGCCCGTATCCACGAAACCAACCTGAAAAAACAGGGGATGCTGGCATTGACGTTTGTAAATAAAGAAGATTACGATAAAATACAGGAAGATGATACTATTGATATCATCGGCCTTACTGAATTTGCACCGGACAAACCGTTGACCATCGTGTTGCATCACCAGGACGGATCTACAGAATCTTTCCCTGTAAATCATTCTTACAATGCACAGCAGATCGAATGGTTTAAGGCAGGTGCCGCATTAAACATTATCCGCAGGGAATTTGCTGCAAAGCAGCAATAAACCAATAAGGTTTTCCGCCACAGCGGACAAGCCAACCTTATTGGTTTCTCCTGAAAACGGCCTCATCGGGGCCGTTTTTTATTTATGTAGCCCATATGGAAATGCGCGGCTTTTAGCTCTAAGCTTTAAAACTCAGCATGAAAGTGATCATAATTATTTTCGGCATATGCGTTTTAAATGCCTGCAAAGGAAAAGAGCTAAAAAAAGTACGGGGTAGCTATATCTCTTCGGTAGCAGATACAACTAAGATTGGGTGCAACTGCTTTTTTGAATCTTTTAAAAAAGATGCCAATGGCGATACGATTTTCAGAAAAACAACTACTGATCCGGTGTTTCCATTTGGAAGCGACTCATGCGCTCGTTTTCTAAACAAAAATATTAATCCGGCTATGCCGAAAAAGCTAGGAGCTCCGGCAGGCACATACCTGGTTGATGTAAGGCTTGTAGTGAGTAAAAAAGGCGGAATAAGCCAGTTGACAGCTCTAACAAAAAACGGGTATGGAATGGAGAAGGAAGTGGTGCGTGTTGTTAAAAAACTAAAACAATTTAAACCGGCTGAATTGAATGGACGTAATGTAGCGGCATATAAAGACGTTTTCTTTAGATTTAACGTTAAATAGGCTGTAAATATTAGGAAGAAGATATGCATCGAAATGCATCGTTTACCAATATAAAAGGAAGATTCACTGATTGTACAAATTTTCACAGAACGTTTTTAAAATCTGTGCAAATCTGCGGAATCTGTGAGCAAAAAAAAATCTCATTGAGCCCGGTCCTGCTGGGTTTTATCCATCTTTTATTTATTGTGTATATTTGCAGTTTCAATTACATCGCACAATGAATTGGCCCGATTCACTTAATTTACTGAGCAAACTCACCCCCCGGCGTGTCTGGAACGGACTGAAAGTATACAGCAGCTACCAGGTGGGGCGTCTTTTGAAAAAAGATATTCAGTGGGGATACCCTGTTTCTGTTTCCTTTGAGCCAACAACCAGTTGTAACCTGCGTTGCCCCGAGTGCCCCAGTGGCCTGCGGGCTTTTACCCGGCCAAAGGGTATGTTGCAGAAAGATTTCTTTACAAAAACGATTGATGAAATTCACAAAGAACTGCTGTACCTGATCTTTTATTTCCAGGGCGAGCCTTATTTGAACCCTGGTTTCCTGGATATGGTCCAATATGCTTCCTCCAAAAAGATCTATACTGCCACCAGTACCAACGGGCATTATATGACCAGTGAAATGGCGAAGCGCACCGTTGAAAGCGGTCTGGACCGGTTGATCATTTCTTTAGACGGAACCACGCAGGATGTATATGAACAGTACCGGGTGGGAGGGAACATCAATAAAGTGCTGGATGCTGCGCGCCATATCGTAAAATGGAAAAAGGAGCTTAAGAGTAAAACGCCCTATGTTTTCTTCCAGTTCCTGGTAGTAAAACCCAATGAGCACCAGATTGAAGACGTAAAAAAACTGGCCGAAGAGATCGGGGTCGATGATATCCGCTTTAAAACAGCGCAGGTATACGATTACCAAACCGATCCCAATCAACTGATCCCCACCATCAATAAATACCGGCGCTATAAAAAGAATGACGATGGAACCTATTCCACTAAGAAAAAAATAGCGGGCAGTTGCTGGAAAATGCACCACGCCAATGTGATCACCTGGGACGGTCTGGTAGTGCCCTGTTGTTTTGACAAAGACGCTACGTACCGGTTAGGTAATTTAAAGGAGCAATCTTTTAAGGAGATCTGGAACAGCGGCCCGTATAAAAAGTTCCGCAAGGACCTGAGCAGCGGCCGGGGAAATATCGAGATCTGTGCCAACTGCAGTGAGGGCACCCGGGTTTGGGAGGACTAACGAAAAGACCTGCGAGGTTTCTAAAACCTCACAGGTCTCCCATACGTTTACACGTTAAACCGGAAGTGCATAATATCCCCATCCTTCACCAGGTATTCTTTTCCTTCAATACGCAGCTTGCCGGCATCGCGGGCGCCGGCTTCCGACTTATACTTTACAAAATCGTTATAGGCGATCACCTCCGCTTTAATGAACCCTTTTTCAAAATCGGTATGGATCACCCCCGCGCACTGTGGTGCTTTCCAGCCATTATGAAAGGTCCAGGCGCGTACTTCCTGCACGCCGGCGGTAAAATATGTGTTTAACCCCAGTAGCTGGTAAGCCGAACGGATCAGGCGGTCCAGGGCAGGTTCTTTCATTTTATATTCATCCATAAATAAAGCCTTATCGTCCGGGTCTTCCATTTCAGAGATCTGGGCTTCTATAGAATTATTCATGATGATCACTTCTGCCGCTTCGTTCTTTACCGCTTCTTTCAGGGCTTCTGAAAATTTGTTGCCGGTATGCATGGAAGGTTCATCTACATTGGCTACATACAGCACGGGTTTGTCTGTAAGCAGGAACAGGTCAGCAACAACGGCTTTGTCTTCTTTGCTCAGCTCCAGGGAGCGGATGCTTTTACCCTGCTCCAGGTGCGCTTTGCAGCGTTGCAGTATTTCTACTTCCACTTTTATCTTGGAATCTGTTTTGGCTTGTTTTTCCTTTTTCTGCAATTGTTTTTCTACACTGTCCAGGTCTTTTAACTGCAGTTCGGTATCAATAATTTCCTTGTCTCCCACAGGATTGATCGCACCTTCATCACGCAGGATGTTTTCATCTTCAAAACAACGGATCACGTGAATGATCGCATCCACTTCGCGAATGTTTGCCAGGAACTTGTTGCCCAGGCCTTCGCCCTTGCTGGCGCCGCGCACCAGGCCCGCAATGTCCACGATCTCAATTTGCGTGGGCACGATCCGTTCAGGCACTACCAGGGTGGTTAATACATTCAAACGTTCGTCTGGTACATTCACTAACCCCACGTTCGGTTCAATGGTACAAAAACGGTAATTGCTGGCCTGCGCCTTCGCACTATTGCTCACCGCGTTAAATAAAGTGGATTTGCCCACATTTGGTAGTCCTACAATGCCTGCCTGTAATGCCATATGTTTGAGTTACTAGTTATCAGTTAATAGTTTTCAGTCATCAGCTATTAGCTATCACAAAACTGAAGACTGATAACTGACACCTGAAAACTGATTTTTAGCGCGCAAAGGTACAACTAATATCCCTGTTTTAAAATAATATGCTAACTTTCGACCTGTTTTACTCCCGATAGCTATCGGGGCTACATTCAATATTTTACATTTTCAATGGCATTAAGCAGAATTTGGTCGGCATTTATACTGGTGGCATTAGCGGTTACGCTGGGACGATACTTGTTTCAACCGGGGCAGGAACAGCTCTTTAGCCAATTGGTGACGGGCAGGAGTGGCGATACCACAATGGTGCGCCCCATCGATTCACTGGCCGTGCCGGTAACCGTCCGGCAGCAGCTCAGCGATGCGCACCCCGTGGCGGTGTGGGAAAATGTTAATGTCACAAAGGACAAAAGTGGCTCCTTCCGGGTGTTTAAACTACAGAACGCTAATGGCGTTTTTGAAACAACAAAGGATGCGGTAAACCTCTGCCTGGGCCTGATCGGTATTATGGCGCTCTTCCTGGGGTTTATGAATATCGCGGAAAGAGCAGGGGGTATCCGGTTCCTGTCAAGGATTATCGGCCCTTTTTTTTCAAAGATATTTCCTGATCTGCCAAAAGATCATCCCGCACTGGGGCATATGATCATGAATTATTCGGCTATTTTACTGGGATTGGATAACGCCGCTACGCCTTTTGGAATAAAATCGATGGAAAGCCTGCAGGAACTGAACCCCAGTAAAGAAACCGCCAGTAATGCTCAGTTAATGTTTTTGTGTTTGCACGCGGCGGGCTTAACACTGATCCCCACTGCAATCATTGCCGACCGGGTTACGTTAAAATCACAATTTCCTACGCAAATATTTATTCCCTGCCTGATCGTTGGGTTCGTGGCGGCCATTTCAGCGCTGATCCTGGTTTCAGTTAAACAAAAAATAAAGCTTTTTCAGCCGGTGATCGTCCTCTGGATTGCCGGGATCATTGCGGTGATCACGGGTTTGATCTTATACGTGCGTACTCTGGATGCCAAAGGTGTGCAGGTGTTCTCCCTTACATTAAGTAATGCGCTCATTCTCTTGCTTTTTCTTTTGATTCTTGCCGGTGCCATTTATAAAAAAACACCCATTTTTGACGCTTTTGTTGATGGCGCGAAAGACGGATTTGAAGTGGCTGTAAAAATTATTCCTTACCTGGTTGGATTATTGGTTGCCATTAGCCTGCTACGCAACAGCGGCGTATTCGACTTTGTAATGGATGGGGTAAAATACCTGTTTCATGGGTTGGGTGGGGATCCCCGCATTGCGGATGCTTTACCCACGGCCTTACTGAAGCCATTTAGCGGCAGCGGCACCCGCGCCATGATGATCGATACCTTAAAAGTGCATCATCCGGATTCGTTTGTGGGCAACATGACCTCGGTCTTCCGGGGGGCATCGGATACAACCTTCTATATCATCGCCGTGTATTGCGGTGCCATTGGGATAAAGAACACCAGGTATGCAGTAGGGATCATGCTGCTGGTGGACCTCATTGCCGTGCTGACTTCAATAGGGGTGAGTTATATATTTTTTAGGTGACGGTGTTGGGGTTTCACGCGGAGGCGCAGTGGGACGCCGACGCAAAGGGTTTCGCGGAAGGAAACAGGGACGCAACGAAAAATTTCCGTCATGTCGACCTTGGGGGAGACATCTCTACGAAATCTTGCTCGCGAAAGGTACACCCCTGGATGCTCATTCCGGAACAATGTTTTTATTGAGCCCCCCTTACGCTGGTCGAAGTAACGACAAACATACGTGCTAAGGATTTCACGCAAGGACGCAGCGGTGCAACGACGCAAAGGGGTAAACTCATTCTTCGCGGCCTTAAATACAAGGCATGCAATAAGGAGCATGCTGTTGGAGGATTTAATCGCAGTGCTAACCCCGAAGGGTAAGTCATATATTCTTTAAATAATTGCTTCTTCCGAATGCTTTTTCAAAGTGTATATTTTTGGAAAAAACTCCATAGTAGATTATCTGCATTTATCGCAGTCGATGGCGGATCTGCATTGGGGTTGTCAGACTGGCCTCCGGGCCATGAATGACCACCATCATTAGTGAGATATAATTGAACTGTAGCCTTGCTGCTGCAGTTTACCCACTGGCGAAAAATATAAGTATTGAAATTTGTTGTTTGCGGAGGATTGCCACAGGCATTTATCGCAGCCCAGACATTCAACACAGAATCAACGGGAGGATAATAAGCGCCTGTTATTCCAATGCCACCGCTAAAAGGAACTTTTTCATCTAATGCTGAATGCATATGCAAAACAGGAACCGGACGGGACGGATGTATGGCCGCTGTTACAACCATTGTACAGCTATTTACTGCAATTGCCGCAATTTCATCGGATAACTCACTTGCCAAACGATAGGCAAGCATTCCGCCATTCGAATGCCCGGTAACATAAATCCGTGCCGGATCTATTTTATAATTCGCTTTTAAAAAAGCGATCAATTGTTTTATAAATCCGACATCATCAATATTATCGGCCTGAGCTGCTCCACAGCAGGAACCAGCATTCCATGATCTGTTTTTCGCCGGGCCGGGGAAACCATCGGGATATACTATGACAAAATGCTCGGCATTTGCTTTTTCAGTAAGCCCTGTTTTTGATTCAAATTGCAGGCCGCCGCCGCCGCCGCCATGCAATGCAATCACTAATGGAAAACTACCATTTTTGTAATAATCCGGAGGGAGGTTTAATAAATAAGTTCGTGAAATGCCATTGCTTGCTATAGTACCATTAATACGGTAAATATTGTCTTCTGCGGAGTTCCTTTTTTTACAATAGCCGAAGCAAAGCAACAGGAAACAGGCAACAAAAGATAAAGTAGTAAAGGGTTTCATAAATAGCGAGGCATTTCAATACGCCCCACAGCTATGACCAATTTACTGACTCAGGGTTTAACCCTGCCCCGGATTTTCGTTTTGCAGGGTGGCTTTATCACCTCCAGGACCCGGTTGTGTGGAACTGCCGGTTACGATGAAGTATAGCGCAATAGCACAAAATCCCAGCCAGTATAAGTAAACTCCCAAATGAAACCGTTCGCCCAGCCAGCGATGCGCAAGATCCGTTCTGAAATTGGAATAGGTAAGATACAATCCTGCAAGAAAAAGCAACAGGAAGGCGAGCAATATGCTCAAACGCTTTACCCCACTGCATTTGCGGTCGGCTATAAACAAAATCCCCAGGACCACTAATTGTGCACCCAGGCACACCAGTCCGGATTGCCACCATACTTTGAAGAATTTATAACTGGTGTAAAAAGTGTTGACACCCGCACGCCCCACCAGCGATATGCCCGAGGTTAACACACCAGATAAAAAAGCAATAATAAGGATGATGCCAAACAGAACAGTATAATTTCTTTTCATCCGTTGATTTTTATTGTAAAATTAGGAGGACGTTATTTAAAAAGGTGTTATGACGGCATAAAAAAGCCGCCTGTTTAAGACGGCTTTCATTTATAATCTGATTGCTGATTTGGATGATCATTTGGCGGGGGGCGCTGCTTGTGAGGCAGGTGCCGGTGTAGTTTCAGGCGCTTTATCGATCAGCTCCATAAATTGATCCAGCTTGGGAGTAATGATGATCTCTGTTCTCCTGTTTCTTGTTTTGCCCGCATCCGTAGTATTATCCGCTACCGGGTTGTATTCACCACGGCCGCCAACGGTCAGGCGTTTGGGATCCACACCGTAGGTATTTTGCAACGCCTGCACCACGGAGGAGGCCCGCAGGGAGCTCAGGTCCCAGTTGTTGCGGATATTCGGACGATTGATGGGCACATTATCCGTATTACCCTCCACCAATACTTCATAGTTTTTGTAATCCATGATGATCTTGGCGATCTTGCTTAAAGTGGCACCGGCAGTCTCAGATATTTCGTAGCTGCCGGATTTGTACAGCATATTATCGGATAATGAAATGTATACTACCCCTTTTAACACTTTAATGTCCACATCTTTTAACTCATCCCTGCTCAGCGAACGGGTAAGGTTGTTGGTAAGCACCATCAGCAAAGAGTCGCTTTTATTCTTTTCATTTACCAGGTGCTGGATGTATTTGTTGGAGGAGTTGATCTCGTCCACCAGTTTGGAAATATTCACATTGCCCTGGGAAATACTTTTATCAAGCGATCCCTGGAGCACGGCCAGCGCCTTTTTTAACGAAGCGTTGTTGGCCCGTTCCTGTGCCAACTGCTCTTCCAGGCTTTTAACACGTTGCTGGCTGGCAGCAAGATCAACCTGACTGGTTTGATAACGCTGATTCAGGCTGGAATAATCACTCTGCAGGGCTGTGAATTTCTTATTACTTACACAACTGGAGAAAAACAAAAGGGTGCCTGCAACGGCAGGTAAAAATAATTTAAGATTCATAATGGATTATTTCTGTATTCAGATTTATTTGAATATGCCCAATACTAACAAAAGCGGTGCCTAAATTAAAAAGGCCGGGCCAGACTGGCGTACCGCTTTTGTATTTTAAGAAATCATTATATAATACGTCAAACGATTTCCGCTCTTACTAAGTTGATGCTTTTGCTAATGATTTCGTTGCAAATACTATAAAATACCGGCTGAATTCGTTGTTTTCTACTGATTGCGCTTTTTTGATTAGAATTTTTCAAAAAAAACAGGGCTCTTGCAGATAGTATTAATTTCTGTCTTATATTGCGGAAGTATTTTACAAAATGCAGCATAATTTTCAAAATATTCAAGTAAGCAGCTGTTTCGTTAACGGAACCACCACCACCATTATCACAACCCCTTGAGGGTTGTAAACTGCTATATTACCATCGGGCCTCCGGCCGTTTTTCAAGATTTTTTCTTTTACTTTCTAAATTAATTTCATGCATGTTCTCAAATTTGGCGGCTCTTCCGTAGCCAATGCCAGCAATATAAAAAGGGTTGCTGCCATTGTAGATACTATTGCTAAAAACGATATGGCCATTGTGGTAGTATCTGCCCTGGGCGGTATCACAGATCTGCTGTTGCAGTCAGGAAAACAGGCGGCGGCCGGCAGTGAGGTATACAAGGACTATATAGCAACAATTGAACAGCGCCACTTTGAAGCGGTAAAAGAGTTGATTCCTGTTGCTTCCCAAAGCGCTTTGTTAAGCCTGGTAAAAAAAACGATCAATGAGATCGAAGATGTTTGCAGTGGTATTTTTTTATTGAGCGAAGTGACGCCCAAAAACCTGGACCGGCTGGCGGCCTACGGCGAGTGGCTTTCCTCACAGCTTATTGCCGCTGCCTTTAAGCAGGAAGGCGTACAAACGCAGTGGAAGGATGCCCGGGAATTTATTTTCACCAACAGCGACTTCACCAATGCAGAAGTGAATATTGCCGCGACCGAAAAAGGGATCCGGAAATATTTTAAAGAAAATAAAAGTAACGTGTTCGTTGTGCCGGGGTTCATTGCAGCAGACTCCAACGGGGTCACCACAACTCTGGGAAGAGGGGGTTCTGATTATACCGCTGCATTGATTGCGGCGGCATTGGATGCAAATTCGCTGCAGGTTTGGAAAGACGTAAGTGGTATGATGACGGCAGACCCGCGCGTGGCGCCCAATGCAAAAGTAATTGAGCGCATCTCCTACAGCGAGGCGATGGAGCTTTCGCATTTTGGGGCGAAAGTGCTGTATCCGCCTACTATACAGCCGGTGATGGCTAAAAACATCCCCCTGCACATCAAAAACACCTTTGCTCCTGAAATGCCGGGAACCGTTGTAGGTGGTGCGATGAAAACACAGGAAACGATTCGGGAACATATTGTAAGCGGCATATCCAGCATCAGCAATATTGCGTTGCTGAGTTTGGAAGGCAGTGGAATGATCGGTATTCCCGGATTTTCGAAACGCCTGTTTGAAGCGTTGAGCAAAGAACGGATCAGTGTGGTATTGATCACACAGAGTTCCTCCGAACATTCAATATGTGTGGCTATTGACCAAAAATACCTGACAGTGGCGAAAAAGGCGGTGGATAAGGCCTTTGCCGATGAAATTACCTTGGGCAAAGTAGAACCGCTGAAGGAAGAAACACAGTTGTCCATTGTAGCCCTGGTTGGGGAGCAAATGAAAAGCTTGCCGGGGGTAAGCGGTAGAATGTTTGGCGCTTTGGGAAGAAACGGTATTAATATCCGCGCCATAGCACAGGGCTCCTCAGAAAAAAATATCAGCGCTGTTATTGCCACTGATGATGTGCGCAAGGCGATCAATGTATTACATGAAGAGTTTTTTGAAACCGTTTATAAACAACTGAATCTTTTTATTGTGGGGGTGGGAAATGTGGGCGCCAAACTAATGGAGCAATTAAAACAGCAGCACGCCTTCCTGAAGCAGCACATGAAATTAAATGTGTCTGTTATCGGGATCAGCAACAGCAAAAAGATGCTTTTTAAAGAATTCGGTATATCGCTGAGTGGCTGGAAGGAATTACTTGCGGCCGGGGAGCCCGCGTCATTGCCCGATTTTGTACAGGAAGTGCTTCATCGGAATTTGCGCAACACTATTTTTGTCGATATCACCGCCAATACCGAAGTAGCAAAAGTGTACGGAAAGCTGTTGCAGAGAAGTATATCAGTCGTTGCCTGCAATAAAATTGCCGCAGCCTCCCCTTTTCCTGAATATAAAAAACTAAAAGAGCTGGCGCATATACACAATGCCCGGCTTTTGTTTGAAACCAATGTTGGGGCTGCATTGCCGGTGATCGGCACGCTGAACGATTTAAGAAGAAGCGGGGATGAAGTAAGAAGTATAAAGGCAGTGTTAAGTGGTACGTTGAATTTTGTTTTTAATAATTACGACGGTACAAGGAAGTTTGCAGATGTGGTAAAACAGGCGCAGGAGGAAGGATATACCGAACCGGATCCGCGTATGGACCTGGGAGGTGTGGATGTAATGCGGAAGATCCTGATCCTGGCCCGCGAAGCGGGATTTGAAATGGATATGGAAGACATCGTCAATAATTCCTTTATGCCTGCTTCCTGTATGCAGGGCTCCGTGGCTGAATTTTACAAATGTATGGAAGCAGAAGAAGCGCATTTCAAAAAATTGCTGACAGCGGCGGAAGCGGAGAACAGTAAACTTAAATTTGTGGCGTCGTTTGAAAATGGGAAGGCATCGGTGGGTTTGCAGCATATCAAACCGGGTGATGATCTCTACCACCTCTACGGGAAGGATAATGTAGTGTTGTTTTATACCGCCCGTTATACAGAGCAGCCCTTGGTGATAAAGGGCGCCGGGGCAGGAGCTGATGTTACGGCCAGTGGTGTTTTTGCTGATATTATGCGGGCCGCAAATGCGTGAGGGAAGGAAGTGAATAGTCAATAGTTAATAGTGAATAGTGGTTGATTGATAAATAAATTTATTAATGGAATCAATAAAAATAAAAGCTCCGGGAACTGTGGCCAACCTGGTCTGCGGATTTGATATCCTGGGCCTGGCGCTAAATGAGCCTTGTGATATTATGGAATTCCGCTTGCTGGATGAGCCCAAAGTGATCATTCACAACCGTGATGCTTATAACCTGCCAACGGACCCCGAACAGAATGTGGCGGGAGTGGTATTGCTGGCCGCTATTGAAAAAGCGGGTGGCACTATCGGGTTTGAAGTAACGATCGAGAAACATATCAAACCCGGAAGCGGGCTGGGGTCCAGCGCGGCCAGCGCCGCAGGCGCAGCGGTTGGGGCAAATAAGTTATTAGGCAATCGCTTTTCAACGGATGAGCTGATCCAGTTGGCGATGATCGGAGAGAAACTGGCAACCGGTGTTAAACATGCGGATAATATCACGCCCTGCATCCTGGGTGGCGTTACGCTGATCCGGTCCATCCTCCCCATCGATATCGTTCCCCTGGCTTCTCCCGACCTGTATGTAACCGTGGTGCACCCTCAAATTGAAGTGCGCACGTCGGATGCAAGGCAGATCTTAAAGCAACTGATCTATTTGAAAGATGCGATCAAACAATGGGGAAATATTGCGGGACTGGTGGCGGGGTTTATGCGCAACGACAAGCAATTGATCGGCCGCTCGTTGGAGGATGTAATTATAGAGCCGGTCCGGAGCATTCTTATCCCCGGGTTTGACGAAATAAAAGCGAAATGCAAACAAGCGGGCGCTTTAGGTGGCGGCATTTCAGGATCCGGTCCTTCCATATTTATGCTGAGTGAAACGGAACAAGTAGCTCGGGAAGTAGGCAGGATCATGCATGGGATTTATGAACGGATCGGGGTAGAGAATAATGTTTATGTAACAACGATCAGCAACGAAGGGGTACGGGTAGTGGAGCATGAATAGGCAATGGTCAATAGTGAATAGTATATAGGTAGTAGGGAATATTGGGCATTCTGCGTTTTGCATTAAGCGTTCAGCATCCAGAAACCAGTATTCAATATCCAGAAACAAGTAACCAGTAACAATGAACTATTATAGTCTGAATCATAAAGCGCCGGTTGTTAATTTTAAAGAAGCGGCTATTCGCGGACAGGCACCAGATAAGGGATTGTATTTTCCTGAGAAACTGCCGGTAGTCGGCCAGGAGCTGATAAAAAATATTGAAGCAACGGATGAGGCGGAAATCGCGTTCCGCGTAATTAAACCCTATGTAGGCGGGACCATTCCTGATGACGCGCTGTATCAGATTGTTTCGGAAACGGTAAATTTTCCCTTTCCTTTACAACAGGTTACCGATCGTATTGCCGCGCTTGAACTGTTCCACGGACCCACACTTGCTTTTAAAGATGTGGGCGCGCGTTTTATGAGCCGCTGCCTGGGCTATTTCCTGAAAGATGAAAAAAAACATGTTACGGTTTTGGTGGCTACATCCGGAGATACCGGTGGCGCGGTTGCCAGTGGCTTTTATGGTGTGGAAGGCGTCGATGTGGTGATCCTTTACCCAAAAGGCCGGGTAAGCCCGGTGCAGGAAAAACAACTGACGGCACTTGGAAAAAACATTACGGCACTGGAAGTAAATGGCAATTTTGACGATTGCCAGCGCCTGGTAAAACAGGCTTTTATTGATGCGGACATTAATACAAAACGTTTTCTTACTTCCGCTAATTCTATTAATGTGGCACGGTGGCTGCCGCAACAGTTCTATTATTTCTTTGCTTATAAGCAATGGCCCGACAAAAAAACAGCACCCGTAATAACCGTGCCCAGCGGCAATTTCGGGAATATATGCGCGGGCTTACTGGCAAAGATTACCGGGCTGCCGTTGGGTCATTTCATAGCCGCCTGTAACGCCAATGATGTGGTTCCGGAATTTTTGCAAACCGGAAACTGGCAACCTAAAAAAGCCGTGGCTACTTTGTCTAATGCAATGGATGTGGGGGATCCCAGCAATTTTGTACGTATCATGCAATTGTTTGACCGGCAAATGGTGAAATTAAAAGATATCCTTTCGGCTCAAAGTATCTCTGATGCAACCACAACCGATACGATCAGGGAGGTGTTTAACACAACCGGTTATATCCTGGATCCGCATGGGGCGGTTGCCTTTAAGGCTATTGAGCACTATCTGTCGGATCATAAACAATCAAAAGGCTTTATTTTAGAAACGGCGCACCCGGTAAAATTCCCGGATGCTGTTCAACAGGCCACCGGTAAAGAAGTCCCCGTGCCCGAAGCATTGCGATCGCTGATGCTGCAACCCAAACATGCTGTTGCTATGCAACCGGATTTTGAGGCCTTCAAAGCATATTTACTGGATTAATGACAATTATTGAACACCAATGCACGAATGGGGTTGAACATAAATAACAGCATTTGCATTTAATAATGTTTGCCTCCGATTTGATTCGTGCATTCTGTACAACGAAATCGTTTAGACTGATTTTAAACCCCGTCCGAACGGAGCTCATCCGGGCGGACACATAGCCACAGTAGAAATCATAGCGTTTAAGGCGGCATAGAATCCCCGCTATGGCGGGGAACATAGCTGACGTGTTTTTATGTCCCCTGTTATCTATATATCCTATGTATCTATCCCGCTGTGCGGGACAAGTTATGGTTTAAAAAATTTCGTTGTATCCTTAAATCATCCTGCAACGCAGAACGATGGAACTGTGTCCGCCTCCGGAGGATTCGTGGCATTGTCCATCCCCGGCGCCTGTAGTAAAATTTTCCATTACTATAGTGAATCCTAACATTTTCCGGCAAGGGGATTCGATCTACTTTCGATCTGTTGGCTGATGAAGGTATAAATGCCATCAGCCCCTTTAAATGCTGTCATATGGCTGTGAAAATATTTTTCGAAGAATTTATAACAGGAGCGCAACGTACAACTACCGGCAGAACCATTACGGAGGCTGATATTGTTTTACATGCCGGTCAGACAGGTGATTTTTACCCGCACCATATGGATGCGGAATGGTGTAAAACGCAGCCTTTTAAGCAGCGGATAGCACACGGAACCCTTATTTTTAGCGTAGGGGTAGGATTGACGGCGGGTGTGATCAATGATGTGGCGATGACCTATGGATATGAACGTTTGCGTTTTTTGACTCCCGTTTTTATAAATGACACCATTACAACAACCATAACCATAAAAGAAAAGCGGGACCATAAAAAACCCGGATTCGGCATTGTTACAGAGTTGTTGGAAGTATACAATCAGCATCGGCAGTTGGTATTGGTTTGCGAACATTTATTGTTGGTGCAAAAAAAGGAATTGCATGGATAAGGTGGTGCTTAAAGGGATTGCGTGGGATCATACACGTGGTATTGTGCCTTTACAGGCCGCGGGGCAACGCTATAGCGAACGGCATCCGGGCGTTGAGATACGATGGGATAAACGCAGTCTACAGGCTTTTGCCGATTATTCTATCGAAAGCCTGTCAAAAGAGTATGACCTGTTGATCATTGACCATCCCTGGGTGGGCAGCGCGGCTGTTACGGGGTGCGTAGTGGCATTGGATGATTATATTCCGAAAGATGCTCTTGCGGTACTGGAAGCGAACAGCGCCGGCGTTTCGCATAGTAGTTATCACTATGATGGCCGGCAATGGGCGCTGGCTATTGATGCGGCAACCCCTGTAGCCAGTATGCGCACCGATCTGTTGGCAGCAAATGATCTTGCCGCGCCCGAAACATGGGAGCAGGTGATAGCCCTGGCAAAAAAAGGAAAGGTTGCGGCACCCGCTATTCCTATCGACCTGCTCATGAACTTCTATACTTTTTGTATTGCAGAGGGCGAAGAGCCGTTTGATGGTGATGTGGTTGTGTCGGAAGCAACAGGGACAAGGGCTTTAGATACAATGAAAGAATTATATACGGCGTTGGCCCCGGGCTTTTTTAATATGAACCCTATCCTTGTGGCAGAAGTCATGAGCAATACAGACGATTATTACTATTGCCCTTTTGCCTATGGCTATTCCAATTATTCAAGAAAGCAATACAGTAAAAATATATTGACATATGCTGATGTGGTTACGTTCGGTAATAAACCGTTGCGGACCACTTTGGGCGGAACCGGCATAGCGGTAGCTGCAGAAAGTTTGCATAAATCGATTGCGGCAGCCTTTGCACAATTTGTCTGCTCCCCCGGGTGGCAGGCGTCCGAATATATTTTATCTGGCGGGCAGCCGGGATATGCATTTGGCTACCAGGACCCGTTGAATAACCAGGTTTGCAACCGGTTCTTTACAAATACAAAGGCAACGCTAGACAACGCCTACCTGCGTCCCAGGTACCACGGCTACCTGCAATTCCAGGAGGAAGGCGGGTTCTATATACAGGAATTTTTAAAAGGAAGGATACAATCGGCTTCATTGGTGCTAAATAAATTGAATCTGCTGTATACTGAAAGTTTACAAAAATCAGATAAAAACCTATGCAACAACAGCCGTTAAAGGGATTAGTGGTATTGGAATTTGGCCAGTATTTATCCGGGCCTTCCGCTGGTATGCGTTTGGCTGATCTGGGTGCCCGGGTGATAAAAATCGAACGGCCACGGGGGGGGGACCCTTGCCGGCAACTGGCAGTAAAAAATTTATGGGTGGGAGAGGATTCGCTGAATTTCCATGCGATCAATCGAAATAAAGAGAGTTTCACAGCCGATCTGAAAAATAAAGAAGATTTTGAGCTGGTTCAGAAATTGATCCGCAAGGCGGATGTACTGACGCATAATTTCAGACCGGGCGTGATGGAGAAGATCGGATTGGCTTACAAGGATGTGAAAGCGCTTAATGAAAAAATTATCTACGCGGAAATATCCGGCTTTGGTCGTAAGGGCCCCTGGGCGCAGAAACCGGGTCAGGATCTGTTGATCCAATCACTGTCGGGGCTTACTTACACCACGGGCAATTCCGGTGCAGCACCGGTTCCTTTTGGTTTGTCTGTTGTAGATACGATCAGCGGTAATCACCTGGTGCAGGCAGTACTGGGCGCGCTCATCCGCCGGCAAAAAAAAGGGGTAGGCGCTTATATCGAACTGAGTTTGTTAGAGTCTGCGATCAGCCTGCAGTTTGAATTGTTTACTACCTTCTTTCACAAACAGGAGGGTATTCGCCGCAGTAAGATAAATAATGGCAATCCCTTGCTGGGCGCGCCTTATGGCGTATATAAAACGGCCGATCATTTTCTTTCATTAGCAATGATGGACCTGCAGCAACTGGGAGAAGCTTTGGGTAGTGAAGCGTTAAAGAAATATGGCCCCGGGGATGCTTTTAAAAAACGGGATGAAATAAAGGCATTGGTTGCTGCGAAACTTCGGACAGGTACTACGGTATATTGGCTGGAGCGGTTGCGGGAAAAGGGATTGTGGGCTTCAGAGATTTATAACTGGAATGACCTGCGGCAATCTGAGGGTTACCAGGTTGTCCGGATGGAGCAACAACTGCAGGTAGGTCAAAAAACGATTACGACAACACGATGCCCCATCCGGCTCAACGGAGAAAAAATCAATTCGTCAAAACCCGCACCCGCACTGGGGCAGCACAGGACGGCGATTATAAAAGAATTATTGGAGGATTAAGATGCTTTTTTTGGAAGACATATTAGTGGTGGATTTCAGCCAGTTTTTATCGGGCCCGTCAACTTCTTTAACCTTAGCAGATATGGGTGCTCGGGTGATCAAGGTGGAGAAACCGGGTACGGGTGATATTTGCAGGGAATTATATGTGTCGGACGTAATGATCGACGGAGAGTCCTCTATTTTCCAGGCGATCAATCGCGGCAAGCAAAGCTATGTGGCCGATCTGAAAAGTGAAGCCGATCTTTTTAAAATAAAAAAACTGTTGCAGCAGGCCGATGTGGTCATTCATAATTTTCGTCCGGGCGTCATGGAACGGCTGGGGCTGGGTTATGAAACGGTAAAAGCGATCAATCCTTCGGTGGTATATGGGAGTATAAGCGGTTTTGGCGAAGAAGGGCCGTGGAAGAAGCTTCCGGGCCAGGATCTGTTGTTACAATCCATTACAGGGATCAGCTTATTGAATGGAACGGCTTACGAAAATCCTATGCCCATGGGGGTTTCTATAGTGGACATTTTATCCGGCACACATCTGGCACAGGGGATCTTATCCCTGTTGTATCAGCGCGCGGTTTCCGGCCAGGGCGGAGCGGTAACGGTGAGCATGCTGGAAAGCGCGCTCGATTTTCAGTTCGAGGTGCTGACGTGTTATTATAATGATGGTAACGAATTGCCACTGCGTAGTGCGGTGAACGGTGGCCATCCCTATGTGGGCGCGCCGTATGGTATTTATAAAACAGCAGACGCCTGGCTGGCGCTGGCAATGACGGATATTGTAAACCTGGGGAAATTACTGGGATGTGCCGCATTAACGGAATATGTAAATAAAAACGATTGGTTTGAAAAGCGGGATGAGATTAAAGCGATATTGGCCGCGCACTTGAAAACAGGGGCAACTAAAGAGTGGCTGGAAATGCTAGAGCCCGCGGATGTGTGGTGCTCGGAAGTATTGAGTTACGGAGCGTTGCGGAAGCATCCGGCCTACCGCGCGCTGGATATGGAAATGACGGTTACCAATAGTAAAGGTACCCGCATCACTACTACCCGGAGCCCGTTTAAAGTAGATGGGGCACTGCTTACAGGAACAATCGCCGCGCCTTTACTGGGAGAACACACCCTTGCTATTGATAAAGAATTTGGGCTAAATCAATTGCAAAAACAGGATGCCGTTGTATCTTAGGTGATAAAAAAAATAATGATGATCATTGATACACATATACATATTTGGGATACAGGGAAATCGACCTACAGTTGGTTGTCCGGGGCACCTGAATTATTGAAACGTACCTATACGATCAAAGAGCTGGAGACGCCGAGAAAACAAGCGGGTATTGATGCAGGTATTTTTGTGCAGGCAGACGTACAACTGGAAGATTCTTTTCATATGCTGGAAGTGGCCAAAAGAACAGACTGGATCAAAGGTGTGGTAAGCTGGTTGCCCCTGGCGAATACTGAAAGAACAGATCAGTTATTAAACGATCGTCTGTTGCACGATGAATACTTCGTGGGGGTGCGCCATCTGATCCATGACGAGGCCGATCCGGAATGGCTGCTGCAGGAGCCTGTTATTGAAAGCCTGAAATTATTGGCCGCGCATAATATTCCGTATGATGTGGTGGGGATTCTACCGGCGCACCTGGAAACGATTTTGAAAGTGGCCGAAAAAGTGCCGGACCTGCGTATGGTGTTTGACCACCTGAATGCGCCGCCCATACAGGAGGGGTATCGGTTTGGCCGCTGGGGTGAACTGATGGGGGAAGTTGCTTCCAATAAAAATATGTATGCAAAGATTTCCGGCCTGGGCACGGTTGCCGGTAGCGACCGGTTTAACGCCGGTACACTGAAACCTTATATAGAATTTATTCTCAAAAATTTTTCAGCCGATCGTTGTTTTTGCGGAGGCGATTGGCCGGTATCCTTACTGGCGGCAGATTACGTTACCACC
Organism: Niabella soli DSM 19437; assembly: GCF_000243115.2. Lineage (NCBI taxonomy): Bacteria > Pseudomonadati > Bacteroidota > Chitinophagia > Chitinophagales > Chitinophagaceae > Niabella > Niabella soli. Next base: position 4,419,533 of record NZ_CP007035.1, read on the forward strand.
TGGAATATCTATAAAGAAGTACTAACAACTTTATTGGATGGTAGTGAACAGGAAAAACTGTTTTCGGGTAATGCCATTCAATTTTATAACCTCTAGCATGCAATTATTCAATGGTATATTTTTTCACGGCGTGGGCGCTTCATCAGCGGCACTATGCTATACCCCTGAGAAAAAGGTAAAGGGATGGTCCTGGCAAACCTATTGGCTGGCACAGGCATCCGTATGCTGGCTGTTATTGCCCGTAATTGTCGCCCTGCTTTCCATTCCCTCATTGACAGCAGTATTGCACGAAGCGCCCGCCACGGCCATGCGTAATTCCTTTTTATTGGGGATGGCCTATGGTGTGGGCGGAACGGCTTTTGGGGTCGCTATTAAATACATCGGGTTCTCTCTGACCTATGCAATTTCTGTGGGCCTTTCCTGTGTGCTGGGCACGCTGTTGCCGCCCGTGATGGACGGAACTATCGGGGAGGTGACGAGCGGACGCGGCGGCGGCTGGATCGTTACCGGGGTATTTCTTGGGGTAGTAGGTATTGCCTTTTGCGGGTTGGCCGGTTGGCTCAAGGAAAAAAAAAGTAATGGATTGCAACCCGGCTTCTCCTTAAAAAAAGGGCTGCCTTTATGCCTGCTGGCTGGCGTCCTTTCTGCGTTTTACGGCTTTGCGATCAATGCCGGCAAGCCCATATCGGACATTGCCGCAAAATATGGCGCGGGTAATTTCCAGGTGAATGTTGTTTACATTTTCTCAAATACGGGCGCCTTTCTTACCACTTTATTCTATACAGTTTATCTGCATAATAAAAATAAAACCTGGGGACAGTACACCAACAGCGTTGTGAAAAAAGGGTTGTCTTTAAATTATTTGATGGCATTGCTTACCGGGGTGCTTTGGTACGGGCAATTTTTCTTTTATGGGCTGGGACATATACAACTGGGCCGGTACCAGTTTTCAAGCTGGGCTATTCATATGATCCTTTTGGTCTTTTTTAGTTCATTGGTAGGCCTGGTGCTAAAGGAATGGAAAGGAACTACCGGCAGCACAAAAGGAATGCTGGCAGCGGCGCTGCTGGTATTGTTGCTGGCCGTCATTGTATTAACCTACGGTAATTATTTAGGAGGAATTTAATCATGGCTGAAAAGCGCACACCCATATGTATTATTGGAGCAGGGGGCATTGTTAAGGATGCGCACCTTCCTGCCTATAAAATAGCGGGGTTTACCGTCGGCGGCATCGTCAACCGCAACCGGCAAAAAGCGGAGGTATTGGCAACTGAGTTTAGTATTCCCCATGTATACGACACATTAGAGGCGCTGGTGGCGGAATATGGAACAGATGTGATCTATGATTACGCCTTGCCGGCATCCGAAACGGTGCCTGTCTTACGTCAGTTGCCTGATAAAGCAACGGTATTGATCCAAAAGCCATTGGGCGAAAGTATTGAAGAAGCCCGGGCGATCCTTGACCTGGCACATGCAAAGCAACTGAATGCGGGAGTGAATTTTCAGTTGCGTTTTGCTCCGAATGTGACCGAGGCAAAAAAAATGATACGCGAGGGGGTGATCGGAACCCTTACAGATATTGAAGTGTATGTAAATGTTTATACGCCCTGGAACCTTTGGTCCTTTCTCTTTGGCAAACCAAGGATGGAGATCAATTACCACAGTGTACATTATATTGACCTGATCCGGTCGTTCCTGGGAAATCCGGATACCGTGTATGCTAAGACCTTTAAGCATCCCGACTCGCCTGAGCTGGCATCTGTAAAAAGCACGATCATTATGGATTACGGAGATAGCATCCGTGCGGTTATTCATACGAATCACCATCATGATTTTGGTTATAAGCACCAGGGGGCGCATATAAAAATTGAAGGCACCCTGGGCGTTATAAAAATGAGTTTGGGGGTATTGATCGATTATCCGCACGGCGTGCCGGATACCTTTGAATATGCTGTCGTTGATAAACAGCCGGTTCAATGGCAATCAAAACAGATAGAAGGAACCTGGTTCCCACATGCGTTTATTGGAACCATGCAGCAAATGATGGATGCGAAAGAGGGCCGCATCGAACGGCCGGAAAATAATATTGACGACGCTTTTGAAACCATGCGGTGTGTGGAGGCTGCCTACGTAAGCAGCGCACACGGAGGAATACCACTTAAGGAAGTAGGAGGCGCCCCGGAGGAGGCTTAAATGAATCGTGATTTCGACGAGTCCGCCGAAGGTGGATGAGGAGAAATCTTATGCTCTTGGAATGACAGCGCCGTTCGCTTCGCTCCGGTTTGTCGGAGAGAAATTAACAATTCCTTTTTAATAATATTACGAGAAGAAATGAGAATATTGATAATCGGGATCATCCTTTTTTTTATTATCGCGCCGGTAAAGGCAACGGCAGTAAAAAACAAAGTAGCATTGGGAGTGGCCGCCAATGCGGCGCCCCGTGTGCAGTTTGGCGTGCAATATCTGCAGGAGGCGCTTAAAGCAACAGGCTACGAAGTCCATATTGTTGCGCCAGGAACAAAACCCGGAACCGGGCAGTTTATATTGATTCAAACGCCTGCGGATCGCGCACCTGTAAAAAAAGAAAGTTTTACGATCAATGCGGTAAAGCAATATATCACGATCAAAGGAGGCGATGCATCCGGTACCATGTACGGCTGTTTTGAGCTGGCGGATCGGATCAAACGTTCAGGGACTATTCCACAGGAGCTTACTTTCACAGATGCACCGGAAATGGTGCTGCGGGGACAGTGCATCGGCCTGCAAAAACCTTATTACCTGCCGGGGCGCAATGTGTATGAATATCCCTACACCCCGCAAACTTTCCCCTGGTTTTATAATAAAAAATTATGGATACAGGTGCTGGACTCCATGGCGCATAACCGGATGAATTCCCTGTATCTCTGGAACGGTCATCCTTTTGCCTCACTGGTGCGGCTCAGGGATTATCCTTACGCGGTGGAAGTAGACGACGCTACCTTTAAACTGAATGAAGAAATGTACCGTTTCCTTACAACGGAAGCGGATAAAAGAGGCATTTGGGTGATCCAGATGTTTTACAATATTATCGTTTCAAAACCCTTTGCAGAGAAGAATCATTTAAAAACACAGGAACGCGAACGACCGATCCTTCCCATTATTGCCGACTACACGCGAAAATCCATAGCGGCCTTTGTTGAAAAATACCCGCATGTGGGGTTGATGGTTTGCCTGGGAGAGGCGATGCAGGGCATCGGGAATGACGATATCGAGTGGTTTACGAAAACCATTATCCCCGGGGTAAAAGATGGATTAAAGGCCCTGGGTGAAAAAGACCCCTCAGTTGCGTCAGAAGAGCCGCCGATCGTATTGCGTGCGCATGATACCGATGCTCCTTCTGTTATGAAGGCAGCTTTACCGCTGTACAAAAATTTATATACCGAAGCCAAATTTAATGGTGAGGCATTGACAGATCCCCGTCCCAGAGGCCCATGGGCAGCGCTGCATCAAACGCTGAGCAAGCTGGGAAGCGTGCACATCGCAAACGTACATATCCTGGCGAACCTGGAACCCTTCCGGTATGGAGCGCCGGATTTTATACAGCAATGCGCTATCGGAATGAACGAAGTGTTGGGGGCGCATGGATTGCATTTGTATCCTGAAGCTTCCTACTGGGATTGGCCGTACACTGCCGACAGTATTAAAAACGGAAAACGATTATTACAGGTAGAGCGGGATTGGGTGTGGTACAAGGCCTGGAGCCGCTATGCATGGAAATCAAAACGGCCGGGCAATGAAGAGGCTGATTACTGGAGCCGGCTGATGGGCGGACAGTTTGGAGTAAGTGAAGAAAAAGGGAAAGCTATTCTGCGCTCCTATGAAGCAATGGGGCTGATTGCGCCCAAGTTGCTGCGCCGGTTTGGTATTACAGATGGCAATCGCCAGACATTGACACTGGGCATGCTGATGACGCAACTCATCAATCCATACCGCTACGGGCTGTTTACTTTATTGTACGAAGGCGAAAGCCCTGAAGGGGAGATGCTGACGGAGTATGCGGATAAAGAATGGAACCACCAGCCACATATCGGCGAAACTCCTGTGCAGATTGCAAAAGAAGTACGCAAACATGGTGATGATGCAGTGGCGGCGCTTCAGGGCCTGGATAAAACTATCCTGAAAAATAAAGATGAATTTGCCCGCATTCAAAATGATGCGGCCTGCTATCGGGCGCTGGCGTATCATTATGCGGCAAAAGCAGAAGCGGCTTTATTTGTATTGCGGTATAAATATTCCAATGACCTGAAAGATCTGGATAAAGCGGAACCATTATTAAAAGAAAGCCTGAACTGGTATGAGCAGTTGGTGCGTCTTACCAAAGGCAGCTATCTTTATGCAAACAGCATGCAAACGCAGCAGCGTAAGATCCCGATCAGGGGCGTGAACGGAACCTTCAAAACATGGGCGGAAGTACTCGTGCCCTTTAAACAGGAATATGCCCATTTTGAAAAAGCGCTGGATTCATTAAAGGCGTCCTCTAAGTTAGGGGCTGCTAACAGAACTGCATTAAAAAATGCGGCTGTACAATTACAGGGCGATTATGACCGGTTTAGGATCGACAGCCTGAGCGCTGTTTTTAAAGATACAGCGTTGGCCATTCGCTCCTATGCACCGGAGCTAAAAGGGTTGATGGGTGTCAAAATGGCCTTTAAGCAACAGGTAAAAGAGCCGGCCGCTATTTCTTTTACTAATGCTAAGCCGGTAAAAGTGCTGGTGGGCTTCTTTAAACAGCAGAAGGCCGCGTTTACAAAAGATACGGTTTATCTGAAAGCGCCGGAACTGGAAACCAATGCGCTGGCGAATGATTACGGCCAGGCAGATACAAGGATCGCCAATGCGTTGGTGATCCCGGGCATGCCGCCGGTAGATATTCACGTATATGAATTTAAAGCCGGTACTAATACATTAAAACTGGAACGCGGTGTCGCATTGATTTTGGGGTTTGTTGACGGCGATAACCTTGTTCCTGTTTACGATGCCGGATTATTTGAGAGCGGCAATAAAAAGCAGGTGGACTGGTTATTTGAATAAGCTTCAGCAACGCGTCATTTCGATGAATCCGTCGAAGGCGGACGAAGAGAACCTTTTCACCGCAGGTAAATCTCGTTGTTCGGGGATGAGATCCCTCACTGCGTTGCCAATGACAGATTACATTATGTATTGAAAACCAATTACACTTTTCGTCGTGCCGAGCGCAATGCAATGGAGCCGAGGCATCCCTGTGATGCCAAACTGCCCTGTAATTGAGAGACCCTTCCGCTCCGTCCCGAAAGCTTTCGGGACTGCGGTCAGGGTGACGAAAGAATATTATGTCATCGCCTTATTGTTTTTGCCCGCCTGAATGATCGCAGATCGAACAGGCAGCGCAAATAAATAACTCGGGATGACGTGGATAAAAATGAATAGAAGCAAAAAGGATGCATAAGATTTTTTTAATAGCGGTTGTTGGTTGTTTTGCCATAAGCGCAGGTGCGCAGTCTTATTTTGATGTTACAAAATATGGCGCAAAGAAGAATAGCAGTATCAAAGCAACAAAGGCAATCGAAAAAACAATAACGGCTGCTGCGGCGGCAGGTGGCGGAACCGTTTATTTCCCGGCAGGGAAGTACCTTACAGGCCCAATCCATTTAAAGAGCAATATCACGATCCTGATTGATGCAGGGGCAGAACTGCATTTCAGTGATGATTTTGATGATTACCTGCCGATGGTGGAGAGCCGTTATGAAGGAGTGGATGTAACCAGCTTCTCGCCTTTGTTCTATGCCAATGGTGTGGAAAATATCGCCATCACCGGAAGAGGGGTTATTGACGGGCATGGAAAAAAATGGTGGGATTTTGTAGAAGGTTATAAAGAAGGGCAGCCCCGCACTAAATGGCAGTTGGAATTTGACCGGCGGAATAAAAACATTTTATTGCCCGATGACCCGCGTCAAATGAAGCGGGGCTTTTTACGGCCGCCATTTATCCAGTTTCTGCACTCCAAAAATATCCTGATCGAAGGTATAATGATCCGCAATTCGCCCTTCTGGACGATCAACCCGGGGTTTTGTGAAAATGTAACGGTTCATGCGGTAACCATCAATAATCCGGGCAGCAATGCGCCCAACACGGACGGCATCAATCCTGAAAGTTGTAGCAATGTGCATATCAGTGATTGTCATATCAGCGTGGGCGATGACTGCATCACCATTAAATCGGGAAAGGACATTCCCGGGCGCTCCAAAAACCGCCCGGCGGAGAATTATACGATCACCAATTGTACCATGTTGCGCGGGCACGGTGGGGTAGTGATCGGTAGTGAAATGAGCGGAGGGGTAAAAAAGATTGCCATCAGTAATTGTATTTTTGATGGCACAGACCGGGGGATCCGCATCAAAACTGCACGGGGCCGGGGTGGCGTGGTAGAGGATATCCGTGTCAGCAATATTGTGATGAAGAATATTGCTGAGCAGGCGATTGTTTTGGATATGGAATATGCCAAAGGTGCGGAAGAACCCGTTTCCGAAAGGACGCCCACATTCCGGAATATCCGCCTGAGCAATATTACGGCTTACACGAACCAGGCCTTATTGATAAATGGGATTAGGGAAATGCCCGTGTCGGGCATCAGTCTGAATGACGTGGTATTCGAAGCCCGTCAGGGTATCGTGTTAAAGAATGCTGCTGATATATCATTGAATAACGTAAAAATTAGAATCCCTGCAGGAACAGCGCTGAAAGCGGATCAGGTGGAACGCCTGGATGTCAATAACTTTGAAGCAACAGTGCCTGCTGGCGATGCATTTGTCCTTCAACTGAACGATGTAAAAGGAGCTCGTATACGAAACTGCTGGCTCCCTAACGATAGCGCGAAATTCGCAGCCGTTACTGGTGCTCAAACGCGGCAAATCATTTTTAAAAACAACGATGGTAAAAACGGACAGGTGTTCATGGGCAAGGAGGTGAACGGTGCTGAGGTTGTAAAAGATTAAATTGAAATTGGGTTGAATGAATATCTTTATTTTTGACCGGTTTCATAGGGTAGTGTGACTAAAAAGATGAACGAGAATTTGGCTCCGTGGGAGCATTGTGTTTGTAGAATGATCGTCGTTTTAGAGAACGGCTCCATAGGAGCCGTGATTTTCGGTACCCAACATGCTATAAACGCGGTGCTCCTGACGAAGCAACAGGTTGGTAACAAAATAAAAATTTACGAATGAAGAATAGCAAAACGATTTTGTTTCTGGTTGCCGTTTTTGTGGCGGTGCAGTTGCCCGCGCAGGACCTGAAGCTTTGGTACCAGCACCCTGCCAAAGAATGGGTGGAGGCCTTACCCATTGGTAACGGGCGGTTAGGAGCAATGGTCTTTGGAGGTGTGCAAACAGACCGGGTGCAGTTCAATGAAGAAACCCTGTGGTCTGGCTACCCAAGAGATTATAATAAAAAAGGAGCCTACAGGTACCTTGATTCTATAAGAGGGTTGCTTTTTGCCGGTAAACAAAAAGAAGCGGAGGACCTGGCGGGGCGTGAATTTATGGGCCTGAAATCGGCCGACGGCGACCGGCAGGCGTGGATCAAAAAACAAAAAGAAGTACTGGATCAACGATCGAATCCCTCACAGACGCAATACAATGATCTGTCCTGGAAGCGTATACACCAACCCAATTATGACGGATGGGAAAAGGAAGGACTTGGAGAACTGGATGGTGCCGTATGGTTGCGAAAAACCTTTGACCTGCCTGAAGGCTGGAAAGGAAAGGACCTGGTGCTGGATATCAATAAAATTACGGATCTCGATTATACCTATGTAAACGGAGTGCTGATCGGCAGTCAGGATAATGATGCGGCACGCAACTATAAAATCCCAGCATCAGCCTTAAAAGCAGGAAGGAACTGTATTGCGATACTGGTGCTCAACTTTGCAAACAAAGGCGGGATACTGGGGTATAAGGATGCCGGCAAACAAATTGGGATCTATCCCGTTAAGGGAAATGAAAAAGATAAATTGTCTTTAAACGGGCAATGGAAGTATTTGATTCAAACAGACCAGGTGCCCGCCGTAGGAGAGTTTCAGGCAAGGTACCAGCCTTTTGGGGATGTGGTTTTTCATGTTAATGCAGACGAAACAAAAGTTAAAGATTACCGCCGGGTACTGGACCTGGAAACAGCGGTGCTCACTACTGCCTACAATTACAATGGCGTTGATTTTAAACGAACCTATATCGCCAGTCAGCCCCAACAGGTGCTGGCCGTGAACTTTACGGCAAGTCGCCCGGGCTCGGTGAGCTTTGAAACCGAATTGACCAGCCCGCACCAACATTTTATTGTGGAGGCTGTTGACCAGCAAACATTGGTGCTGAAGATACAGGTAAAAGACGGCGCGCTGCGGGGCGAAAGCTATGTGCAGGTTCGGGTTACCAAAGGATCTGTCGCGGTAAAGGATAATAAACTAATTGTTAGTAAAGCCGATGAGGCCACTGTCTTTATCGCGGCAGCTACCAATTTCAAAAATTTTAAAGATGTGTCCGCGGACCCATCGGCGCGCTGTAGAGCAGCAATAAAGGGCATACAACAGCAATCGTTCGCGTCGGTGTTGAAAGCACATGTGAAGGAATACCAGCAGTATTTCAATACACTGTCCGTAAATTTTTATGGTCAGAAAAATCAGCCTTCGGCCAATGAATCCTTACCCACAGATCTGCGGCTGGAAAAATTTGCCCGTTCCGGCGACCCGGAATTCGTGGCCCTGTACATGCAGTACGGTCGCTATCTTTTAATAAGCAGTTCCCGCCCGGGCACCTATCCTGCTAACCTTCAGGGAATTTGGAACGAATTATTATCACCCCCCTGGGGTAGTAAGTACACGACAAACATTAATGCCGAGATGAACTACTGGCCGGCGGAGCTGCTGGGCTTATCGCCCTTGCATGATGCGTTATTCAAAATGGTGGAAGAGCTGGCAGTATCAGGAAAAGAAACAGCGAAAGAATATTATAACGCGCCGGGATGGGTATTGCATCACAATACAGATCTGTGGCGGGGTACGGCCGCCATTAATGCTTCCAATCATGGTATTTGGGTAACGGGCGGCGCCTGGCTTTGTTCGCATCTATGGGAGCGCTACCTGTTTACAAAGGACGAGCGGTTTTTAAAAGATACGGCATACCCGATCATGCGGGAGGCGGCTTTGTTCTTCAATCATTTTTTAATAAAAGATCCCGTAACGGGCTACCTGATCAGCACCCCCTCCAATTCGCCCGAACACGGAGGGTTGGTTGCCGGCCCTACCATGGATCATCAGATCATCCGGGCATTATTTAAAAGCACCATCGAAGCCTCTCAGATTTTGAAAACAGATGCGGCATTACGGAAGGAGCTGGAAGAAAAATATCCGCGGATCGCTCCCAATAAAATAGGTCGCTTCGGACAGTTGCAGGAATGGATGCAGGATGTAGACGATACCACCGATAAACACCGTCATGTATCACACCTCTGGGGTGTTTACCCGGGCAATGAGATCAATTGGGAAACGGCTCCGGAACTGATGAAGGCCGCCCGGCAATCGCTTATCTATCGGGGGGATGCGGCTACGGGATGGAGCCTGGGCTGGAAGATCAATTTATGGGCACGGTTTAAAGACGGGAATCATACTTATAAACTGATACAAATGCTACTGACGCCTGCCGGGAGAAGCGCAGGAAGTTACCCGAATTTATTTGACGCCCATCCCCCGTTTCAGATCGATGGCAATTTTGGCGGCGCTGCGGGTATTGGTGAAATGCTGTTGCAATCCCATACTGCATTTGTTGATATTTTACCGGCCTTGCCGGATGCGTTGCCCAATGGCCGCATCAATGGGATCCATGCCCGCGGCGGACTGATACTGGACATCGCATGGGAACAAAAACATTTGACCCAACTGAATATAAAAGCAATCGCGGACGGATCGGCTCAACTGCGATACATGGGTAAGGTACTTCCGTTTAATTTTAAAAAAGGAAGACAATACAGTGTGAGCGCGGATTTTAAACGGGTCGTCGAAAATGAGAAACGATAAATACGACGTTGAATGCTGGCTTTGGAGTTCTCACAGATTCCTCAGATGTACACAGATTTTAAAAGCCATCTGTGCAAATCCGTGTAATCTGTGAGCCATTGACTTAGTATTTGTCGCTCACATACAAGACCAGAGAGCACAGTGCCCCACCTTTGTAATCCTCTGAGTCTTCTCTGTGGTTAAAAATTAAAATTCCCGCTTTTCCGTCTTCCCGGCTGATAATTAGTGGACGCTATCGCTATAATAAAAAACTACATCAGGATAGTGGTTTTTTGCAGCCTGCCCTAAAAAAAATAGACAAACTTTAAGGTTTTACAATTAAAGAATGTATGAAGGCGGTTGCAATGCTTTATAAGATCCGGTGGAGCGCTATTTTGATAGCGTTTCAGTTTCTTTTAAGCAATACAGCGGTCGCACAGCCCCGCGACACGATTTCGTTAAATGAAGGCTGGGTCAGTATTAAAGCGGCCACAGGATCACAAAAATATACAGGATTTGAAAAGCCCGGTTATTCCACAACCGGCTGGAAAAAGATAACCGTCCCGCATAACTGGGATGATTACTATGGATACCGGCGGTTGCTGCACGGAAATTTGCATGGCAATGCCTGGTATAAGAAAAAGTTTACGCTTAAGAAACAAAGCGGAAAAAGATATTTCCTTTTTTTTGAAGGAGTGGGTTCCTATGCCACCGTTTGGGTAAATGGTATAAAAATAGGGACGCATGCGGGGGGACGCACCACCTTTACACTGGATATAACGGATGCCGTGAAACAGAATGGCGTTAATGATCTTGCCGTACTGGCAAAACACCCGGCGGGCATTACCGATCTGCCCTGGGTTTGTGGTGGCTGCAGTGAGGAACGCGGTTTTTCGGAAGGATCGCAGCCAATGGGTATTTTTCGCCCTGTACATTTAATTGTTACCAACCCCGTTTATATCGCGCCTTTTGGCGTGCACGCCTGGGCGGATATAAAAAAAGAGCAGACTAAATTATTTGTTGACCTCACGATTAAGAATACAGGCAACCCGTCTGTTGCTGCACAATTAATTACACTGGTAAAGAACCGGCAACAGCAGGTGGTTGCGGCCGATAGTCAGCAGGTGCAGTTAAAAATGGATAATATAACCCGGCAGGTGTTGTTGGTAAAGCAACCGGAATTATGGTCGCCGGCGCATCCGTATCTGTACACAATTGAAACGATAATAAAAACAGGTGGTGTGGAAGCTGATAAAGTAAGAACTGATTTTGGATTCAGGACCATTCAATGGAAAACTTCCACCCACCAGTTTTTATTAAACGGGCAACCCGTATTTATAAATGGTATTGCGGGGTATGAGCACCAATTGGGACAGAGCCATGCTTTTGCTGATGAAGAAATTGATGCAAGGGTGAAATGGCTGCAGGCTGCGGGTTTTAATGCTTTTCGCGACGCGCATCAACCGCACAACTTAAGATACGGCAGTTTGTTTGACCAGAAAGGGATCCTGTGGTGGCCACAGTTGTCCGCACATATCTGGTACGATACGCCTGCCTTTCGGGATCAGTTTAAGGCGTCTTTAAAAGAATGGATAGTGGAGCGCAGGAATGATCCGGCGGTGATATTATGGGGGCTGCAGAATGAAAGCAAACTGCCGGAGGATTTTGCAAAGGAATGCACCGAGCTGGTCCGGAGCTTGGACCCTACGGCATCTGTAGAGCGGCTGGTAACCACCTGTAATGGCGGAAAAGGAACGGATTGGGACGTGCCGCAGAACTGGACCGGAACCTACGGCGGGGATCCGGATACATATGCACAGGATCTGAAGAAACAAGTGCTGGTTGGTGAATACGGTGCCTGGCGGACCATTGATCTGCACTCGGATAACAGCAAGCGGCAACCGGCTTCTTATCCGGAAGAACAAATGGTGGCCCTGATGGAAAAAAAACTGCGCTTAGGTGAACAGGCAAAGGATAGTAGTGCCGGCCATTTTTTCTGGTTGTTGAATTCGCATGATAACCCGGGACGGGTGCAGGGCGGAGAAGGATTCAGGGGAATAGATCGTATCGGGCCGGTAAATTATAAAGGGATGTTGACGCCCTGGGAAGAACCGACGGATGTGTATTATATGTACCGCTCTAATTATGCGCCCAAAAAAACAGACCCGATGGTGTATATCGCTTCGCATACCTGGCCCAACCGGTGGATAACACCGGGGACCAAAGATTCGATAGTGGTGTACTCGAATTGCGATGAAGTGGAGCTGTTTAATGATATGGAAGGGTCTTCATTGGGCAAACAAAAAAATAAGAGACGGGGCTATCATTTTCAATGGGATCAGGTTCCGGTCCGTTACAATATTTTATACGCCGTAGGTTATGTAAACGGAAGAGCCGTGGCACGCGATACCATTGTATTATATCATTTGCCAAAAGCGCCTCACTTTGATCAATTGTACAAAGGCGCACAGAATATAACAGCATCCCAAAAAGGCTATCAATATGTTTACCGGGTTAATTGCGGCGGCCCCGATTACATAGACGAAAATAAAAACACCTGGCAGGCCGACCGTTCGTTACCTTCTGAAAACGAACGTCAAACTTTAAACATCAAACCTCAAACAAATTTCTGGGGTTCCGTTTCCTGGGCGGATCGCTTTCCGGGTATGCCGGCGGTATTCGCCAGCCAGCGACGCAGTTTTTCTCCGGTAAAGGGAACCCGCGACTGGTCGCTGTTTCAGCAGTTCCGGTATGGTAAAGCGGATTTGAATTATACCTTTCCGCTGCCCGACGGGAATTATATCGTAGAACTCTATTTTACAGAACCCTGGCTGGGTATAGGCGGTGGTATAGATGCAACCGGAATGCGACTGTTTGATGTGGCATTTAATAATGAAGTGGTGCTGAAGGATCTTGATATCTGGAAAGAGGTAGGGACCAATACAGCCTTAAAAAAAATAGTTCCGGTAACAGTGACTGGGGGAAGACTGGTGATTTCCTTTCCGCATTCCAAAGCGGGGCAGGCGCTCATTTCCGCTATAGCAATTGCCACCCGGGCAAACAACATGCGATCCGCAGCTACTTTTGAAAATATAACCAATCTTAAAGGCGATGGAATCATGCAGCGTACATGGCTCGACATAGGAGACGCACCTTTTGCAAATGAAAAAATTCAGATCCATCAACTACCACCGGAGCTTTTTGCAGCAGACTGGATCCAAACGAACAGGAAGCAAACAAAAGAACTGTCGTTTAAGGTTCGTCTGCCATCAGACATTTATAAGGCTGTATTTCCGGAGCTGTCAGCCAGAGCTTCGGCCGACGGGTTTAACAACACAGGTGAATGGATAATAACGGATGAAGAAGGAGGAAAAAAATATGCAGTATATAAGAAACGGATGGCTGCCGGCGAACAAATTTCAATAAAAGGGTCAACCGGTTTTTTAACGGCAATAACACCTGCCTCAACCATGCAGCCCGCGTTCGATCTGAAGCCGGTTACCTCATATAAAACGGATGGGGCTGTTACAGGGCCAGGCATCACAAAAGCCGAGTTTTCAGGTGCACCCAGGCTGGCTGTTCAAACCAATGACAGTACTTCTGTAAAATGGTCCATCAAAACAGGTGTAGCCGATATTTATAATATAACACTGAAATATTATTGGCCAAACCCCGGGGCGGGTACTGCGCTGCTAACGCTCTTTGATGCAGGAGGCAACAGGATGGTGGAGCAGGAAATCTCCCTTAAATTTACGCAGCCGGGCAAATGGATGCTGGCAACTGTTAACACCGGCACTATGATCAATGCGGGGCATTATAGGGTGCGTGTAGCCTTAAAGAATGCAAAGGGGTTGGTGGTGTCTAATATTGAGGTCCAATAAAATGCTATTATAAATGAAACGATTGTTGTTGGGAACTTGCTTCTTATTATTAATTATGGCAGTGCAGGCGCAATTGCAGCCGGTGCGGTTGCGTTGTGAGTTCAGAGTGGATCCCCTTGGCGTAGACGTGCAGCGCCCCGGCTTAAGCTGGGAGCTGAAAAGCGGCAAAAAAAATGTAGGTCAGTCGGCTTACCGCATACTGGTGGCAGATGCGCCGGGTTTACTTTCAAAAGAACAGGGGAATATCTGGGATTCAAGAAAAATAAATGCGGAGGCTTCTGTCCAGGTTCCATATAATGGTAAACCGTTGCAACCAGGCAAAAAATATTACTGGAAAGTAATGGTCTGGAATGAAAAGAACACGGCGTCTCCCTTTAGCAGTGTTGCCTCCTGGCAGATGGGATTATTAACAGATGCCGATTGGTCCGGCGCCCGGTGGATCGCTTATGAGGAGTTGCCGGATTCAAGCGTCATTCTTCCGTTTGCCCATGGTAATGGTAAAAAGGCCTGGGGGCAGCGTAAGGATGTGTTGCCTTTGTTTCGCAAATCATTCGGCATAAAAAAAGCAGTGACAAGCGCTACCGTTTTTATCAGCGGCCTGGGGCAATTTGAAATGAGCATCAATGGAAAAAAAGCCGGGGATCATTTCCTGGATCCCGGGTGGACGCAGTTTTCCAAAAAGGCACAATATGTAACGTTTGATGTTACCAAACAGCTCCGGCGGGGAGAAAATGTTATTGGGGTATCATTGGGCAATGGCTTTTATTATATTCCCGGTGAGCGCTACCGGAAACTAACCGGTGCTTATGGCTATCCCAAGATGATCGCAAAAATCCGGGTGCAATATAAAGATGGATCTGAACAGACGATCGTTTCCGATAATAGCTGGAGCACCGCGCCGTCTCCCGTTTTCTTTTCCAGTATTTATGGTGGCGAAGATTACGACGCCAGCAAAGAAAAATCGGGCTGGGACCAAAAAGGATACAACGATGCCGGTTGGAAAAGAGCCGTGGTTACTACAGGCCCGCCAAAGCTTGTTGCGCAGTCTGCCGCACCGGTTAAGGTGATGCAGGTGTTCAACCCCGTTAGTAAAAAGGAATTGTCAAAAGGAGTATGGGTATATGACCTGGGACAAAATTTTTCCGGGATACCCTCAATAAAAGTTTCCGGGAAAAAAGGAGATACCGTCCGGTTACGACCGGCGGAACTCATCAATGCCGATGGCAGCGCCAATCAGAAAGCCACAGGAGCGCCTCATTATTATACCTACGTTTTGAAGGGGACAGGCATAGAAGAATGGCAGCCACGTTTCACGTATTATGGGTTTCGTTATGTACAGGTAGAAGGCGCCACGCCCCATGCCGGCAATACAGGGCTTCCCGTTATAAAAAAATTAAAAGGCCTGCATATCCGCAACAGTGCTGATGAGATTGGATCCTTCAGTTGTTCAAATGCATTGTTTAACAAGACGAATGATCTGATCCGCTGGGCCATTCGCAGTAATATGGTAAGTGTTTTTACCGATTGCCCCCACCGGGAAAAGCTGGGCTGGCTGGAGGAAACCCACCTGATGGGCGCCTCTGTACAGTATAATTATGATATCGCCGCATTGATCAAAAAAGTAGTACATGATATGATCGACGCGCAAACCCCTGAGGGATTGATACCGGATATAGCCCCCGAATATGTACATTTTGACGGTGGCTTTCGTGATTCGCCCGAATGGGGAAGCGCCGGGGTGATCTTTCCCTGGTACGCGTTTCAATGGTATGGCGATACGGCTATTTTGCGGGATGCGTACCCGATGATGAAGAAATATGTGCACTATCTTAAAGGGAAAGCAAAGGGTCATATTTTATATTTTGGTTTGGGCGATTGGTTTGACCTCGGCCCTAACCGGCCGGGTGTTTCGCAATTAACACCGGAGGGCGTTACCTCAACGGCTACCTATTATTACGATCTGACCATCCTCTCCAAAATAGCGCGTGTATTAGGGTATAAGAGTGAGGTTCCTTTTTTTGAAGATTGGGCACAAACAGTAAAAATGGCCTTCAATAAAAAGTTCTTTAACACAATCACAAAGCAATATGCAACGGGCAGCCAGGCGGCGAACGCCATGGCCTTGTATATGGGGCTTGTGGAGCCCCGGGATCGCAATGCTGTTGTGCAGAACCTGGTTAAGGATATCCGGGCGCACAACAATGCGCTTACAGGCGGTGATGTGGGGTATCGGTATGTGTTAAGGGCCCTGGAAGATGCGGGCTATAGTGATGTGATCTATGATATGAATAACCGGAGTGATGTGCCGGGGTATGGATACCAATTAGCCCATGGGGCAACAGCGCTTACCGAATCCTGGGCTGCCCTGCCTTCTGTTTCCAATAATCATTTTATGTTAGGGCATTTAATGGAATGGTTCTATTCCGGCCTGTGCGGAATCAGGCAGGCGGAAGGATCCGTTGGGTTCAAAGCAATAGAAATAAGACCGCACCCGGTGGGTAGCATCACCCATGCGCGCGCGCAGTATCATTCGGTATATGGTCTGATTGAAGCCGGATGGAAAAAAGAAGGCAGACAGTTTACGGTTACGGTATCCATTCCTCCGAATACGACGGCTACAGTTTATTTTCCGCCCGGCTATGATCAGCAGCAAAGAAAAATTGGTTCCGGAACATACAGCTTTACAGTAAAATTAAAATAATGCGAAAGATAAGCCTGGGGCTGATAGGAATATTTTTATTCAATATAACAATTGCGCAGCGCAAAGTGCCGCAAGTGGAAATGCAGAAAATTTATGAGGAAATAAAAACGCCTTATAAATACGGGCTGGTGGTATTGCCCCCGGATACTACGCAGAAAGTGGATTGCCCAACGGTATATAAACAGGGTAATACCTGGTATATGACCTACGTGGTTTTTAATGGACACGGTTATGAAACCTGGCTGTCGGCCAGCAAGGACCTGTTGCATTGGAAAACATTGGGTAAACAATTAGTGTTTACCCAAACCGGTTGGGACGCCAACCAGGAAGCGGGGTACAATGCATTAGTGGATACCCGCTGGGGCGGCGATTATAACCTGGGGAAATTTGATGGAAAGTACTGGATGTCCTATATCGGTGGGGCTACTGCAGGATATGAGCCGGAACCCTTATCGATCGGAATGGCTTATACGACCCGGCCCCCCGTACAGGCATTGCCCTGGCAAAGGCTGCCGGCGCCGGTATTGAGTACACAGGACGCTGATGTAAGATGGTGGGAAAACCGGCATAAACTTTTTAAGAGTTATGTAATAGAAGATAAGGCCCACCATACGGGGCACCGGTTTATTATGTATTACAATGCAGTCGGCGATTCATTAAAGGATAATAAGAAAACGCGATGGTATGAACGCATCGGCATGGCTGTATCTAATGACATGGTGCATTGGAAGCGCTATCTGAAAGATCCGGTAGTGCACCATCCCGCAGGGATCACCGGTGATCCCATGCTTCAGCGCATCGGCCATCTTTGGGTAATGTTTTACTTTGGGGCCTTCTGGACAGACCGGCCGGGCGCTTTTAATCGCTTTGCCTGTTCGTATGATCTGATTCACTGGACCGACTGGACAGGGGATAACCTCATACAATCATCAGAAGACTATGATCAAAAGTATGCGCACAAATCGTTTGTATTAAAACATAACGGGGTGGTGTATCATTTTTATTGCGCGGTGGATGCCAGAGATCACCGGGGTATTGCCGTAGCTACATCGGTGGATAAGGGAAGAAGTAAAATCGGGTTTATCAACGGCCTGTGAGGTTTCAAAAGCTTCCCAGGTATTCACAATCAGCATTATGAAATATATAGTACAGTTAGGTATTTGTTTGTTAGGGATAATAGGTGTTGTAGCCGCGCAGCAATCGCCCCGCAAGGTGATTGATTTTAATAAGGGCTGGCGCTTTCAGATGGGCGACGAGGCCGGATGGAAAAAGGAGTCGTTTAAAGATGAAACCTGGCGTTTGCTGGACCTGCCGCATGATTGGAGCATTGAAGGGCGTTTTGCTGCAACGAACCCTGCAGGCAATGCGGGCGGTGCGTTGCCGGGAGGCATTGGCTGGTATCGTAAAACATTTACAACAAATGCAGCGCCCGGAAGTCGGGTCAGCATTGAATTTGACGGGGTATATCGCGATGCGGAAGTATGGATCAACGGGCAATACCTGGGTAAATGGCCTTATGGCTATACCTCTTTTAGTTATGACCTGACGCCCTTTGTAAAATACGGTGCTCAAAAGAATATAATTGCCGTGAGGGTAGACAATAGTCAGCAGCCTAACTCAAGATGGTATTCGGGTTCGGGTATTTACCGGGATACAAGGCTGGTTATTACAAAAAAGGCCGCATTTGAAAAATGGGGCACTTTTATTACTACCCCGCAGGTGCATGAGCAGAATGCGTTATTCAGCGCAACAACAACGTTGTTAAATATCAGGAAAGGGGATAGATCAGTTGACCTGCGTTGTGAGATCTATGACCCATCGGGTAATAAGATCGCAACGGCGCTTCCAACGGGAAGCTGGAAGAATGACAGTGTATGCACCCTGCAAACGGAAATAAAACAGCCCCAACTCTGGTCCGTAAAAAGTCCGCAGTTATATAAAGCGGTATTTAAAATGAGTATAGCGGGCAAACTGATGGACCAATGGCAAACCACCTTCGGTATCCGGTATTTTAATTTTGATGCAAAAAAAGGTTTTGCCTTAAATGGTGAGCCGATGAAGATCCTGGGCGTTTGTATGCACCACGACCTGGGAGCCCTGGGGGCAGCTTTTAATAAGTCGGCAGCCAAACGCCAGTTGCGCATTCTGAAGGAGATGGGCGCCAACGCGATCCGTACGGCGCACAATCCACCGGACCCGCAATTCCTGGATCTGTGCGATGAAATGGGCTTTTTGGTGATGGACGAATCCTTTGATATGTGGGCTAAAAAGAAAAACAAGTATGATTATTTCAGCGATTTTCCGGCCTGGCACCGCAAGGATCTCGAACATATGGTAAAACGGGACCGGAATCATCCCAGTGTTTTTATGTGGAGCATAGGTAATGAAATAAGGGAACAGTTTGATTCCACCGGTATCACCCTGGCGAAGGAACTGGTGGGTATCGTTAAAGAGCTGGATCCTACCCGGCCGGTTACCTGTGCGCTAAGCGAAAATGATCCGGCGAAGAATTTTATTTATCAATCCAAAGCATTAGACGTTATTGGGCTGAATTATCATATTGATTCCTATGCAGCATTTCCTGTAAACTATCCCGGTGAAAAATTTATTGCCGCAGAAACGGTTTCCGGTCTGGCCACCCGCGGGCATTACGACGGTCCTGCGGATTCTTTGCGCAAATGGCCGTCATCTTCCAAATTTAAATATGTTGAAAACGGTAACCCGGATTTTACGGTTTCTGCTTACGATAATGTAGCAGCTTACTGGGGCGCCACGCATGAACAAACCTGGCGCATTATAAAAAAGTATGATTACCTGTCTGGTGAGTTTGTGTGGTCTGGTTTTGATTTCCTTGGTGAACCCGTACCGTACCCTTACCCGGCAAGAAGTTCCTATTACGGGATCGTTGACCTGGCTGGTTTTCCAAAGGATGTATATTACATGTACCAAAGTGAATGGACGCAAAAACCGGTGCTGCACTTGCTGCCGCACTGGAACTGGAACAAAGGGCAGACGGTGGATGTAATGGCCTATTATAACAACGCAGATGAGGTGGAACTTTTTTTAAATGGAAAAACATTGGGCCGTAAAAGAAAGGCGGACACTTCCTTTCACGTAACCTGGCACGTACCCTATACACCGGGAACGTTAAAAGTGGTGTCCTATAAAAACGGGAATACGGTACAGGAACGAACGGTGAAAACAGCCGGAACACCGGCCCGGATAGAGCTGACGGTTGAAAATAAAAATATTCGTCTGGCGGATAATGAATTGTCTTTTGTTTCCATCCGCATAGTGGATAAAGAGGGCAATTTAGTACCAATGGCGGATAACCTGGTTAAGGTTACTACCACGGCAAATGCAAGGGTGGTGGCGATGGATAACGGCTACCCCGCAGATCTGGAACCTTTTCAAACCAACCGGCATAAGGTGTATAACGGGCTGGGGCTGGCAATGATAAAAGGGCTGAACAAAGGGACTGCGACGATTCGTGTTACGGCGGATGGGTTAAAAGCTACATCAAGCTCAATTATTGTAGAATAATTGCCTGATTATTGCTACGATGATACATTAAGGCATCGTCATTTCGATGCGCCCGACGCAGGAGGGTGAAGAGAAATCTCAATATTAAAGAACGGGATTCCTCTGTTCACTCCTCCCGGTTTTCGTTCTGTTGTGTGGACACATGCCCTGAGTTTGTACTCAAATTGATCTTTCTGTAGTAATTACTGAAGTACCCGAAGGGTGCAATGTGCATAACCTTCAGCGTTAGCTGGGGGGCAACAAATAGGCAGCGAGCGGCCCCCGGATGGGGTCGAATCCGCTACTACATCTGCCGCCCCTGGCCGCGCCAGGGGCTATTCACATTGCGCCCTCCGGGCTATACCTGCTTTATTTCAATAAGTATTCGTTATTCAGTTGTCGTATATCCGGCGAATCTAAAGTGTCAGATTATTTATCGATCTTTCATAACTTAAAAACATATGTCATCGGCATCTGGCATATCTTTCTTTCTGATGTAGTTTTAAAATCTAGTTAGAATTAAACGTAAATCAGACAAATAATATATTACATATTAGCCGTTTCTGAAATTTCTTTCGCGCCCCCGCTAACAGCGGGGGCGCTTTAGTAATGCGCTAAAAGGCTTTGAAAGCTTCTCGCCTACCGAACGCAAACCATTGCGTAAAATAGGAAAATATTCCATTTTCTTAGCGAAACATGACATTGCTTGTTCTTACCAGACGTTCTATTTTTAACGTCGGTTTCAGGAAATTATTTTTTTAAACTTCTACAACGGTTGTAAGATGCTCTGGTTATTTAGAAAGGAAGGCTTGCGTTTCATTGGAAAATTTGCTTTAACAGGAATGCTGATCATTGGGGTAGCCCACGCGCAATCCGACGAGGCAGCAATCGCCTATAAAAAAAGTATAGAGGCCCGTGCGTATAAAATTGTTACACCGTTAGACTTGAAAGATTCTGTAAAATTTTATAAGGTGCGGGATGTAGTTGCCAAACAATATATAGAGCTGAGCGCCATTGATGCGCGGGATGCCGCTGCGGTAAAAACAATTAAGAACGCCGCGAAAGATAAAGCGGCAACAGATGCAGCGCTGGCCGACCAACAGAAAAAACTAACTGCTGAAAAAACACAGCAACATAAGGTTTATTTAACGCAATTATCAAAATACCTCGATGCCGGGCAGATCGATGTCATCAAAAACGGCATGACCTATAATGTATTGCCGCTTACTTACAAAGGGTACCTGGAAATGATCCCCCGGTTAACCACTGAAGAGAAACAATACATTATGAATGCCCTGGTAGAGGCGCGGGAGTTGGCCATAGATGCGGGGTCCTCCGAAAAGAAACATGCCTGGTTTGGAAAATACAAAGGGCGGATCAATAACTATCTGTCTTCACATGGGTATGATGTAAATAAAGAAAGCAAAGCGTGGCAGGAACGTATGAAAACACAACAGGCACATAAATAAACAACAAAAACAAAAAACCAAAAAGCCATATGTTTTACAAAACAATTTTAAAGGTCGCGTGCGTTGTACTGACTATCTGTTGGGGACTACAGGCGCAGGCGCAAACAAAAACGATCTCGGGCCAGACTGTAGACGATTCTACCGGAGAGGTCATTTCCGGTGTTACCATTAAAGTGAAAAATGGTCCGCAAACTGCTGTCTCCAATAGTCAGGGGATTTTTACAATGAATATATCCGCCGCCGGCGCAACCTTACAGTATTCACACATCGGATACGAATACGGTGAGCTGCGGGTAACCCCCGGGGATTCCATCCGGATAAAAATTAAAAGACAGGAGAACAAGCTGGATGAAATAGTGGTAATCGGGTATGGTACCCAAAACAAAAGAAATATTACAGGATCGATAGCCACTATTGACCCCGCAGCGGTTGCGGATAATCCCGTAGCCTCCATTACAGAGGCCTTGCGCGGTCAGATCCCGGGCCTTAATGTGTCGGGGGGGAGTACCCGCCCGGGTACGTTAGCAACCCTTGATATACGGCAACAGTTCAACTGGGGTAAGGATAACGGTAATAACCTCCCCCTGATCGTAATTGACGATGTAATACAGGTTGATCCTCAAACAGGTTTGAACAGCCTGGACCGGTTCAATCAGTTGGATCTGTCTGAAGTTGAAAGTATTACTGTTGTGCGTGATGCCGCAGCGGCCATTTATGGTTCACGAGCCTCTCAGGGCGCCTTGATCGTAAAAACCAAAAGAGGAAAAATAGGCGCTCCGCGGGTGACTTATAATGCAAAATTTGAAACCAACAATGCGGTAAGTCACGCTAAAGTGATGAATGCAAGACAATTTGGCGAGTTCTCCAACCGTTTTGGAAGAGCTGCGGGCTGGAACACAAATAACCTGTATACAGACAATGAATTGGCTTCGATGGATTCTTTAAATTATGACTGGCTGGCTAATGACTGGAGAGCAGCTAATGCCATGCAACACTCTTTAGATCTTAGTGGCGGCGCTGAACGGGCTACTTATTTTACCGGGGTGTCCTATTATACCCAAAGCCCCAACCTGGGCTCACAGGATTTTAAAAGATGGACCTATAGGGGAGGTACCGATGTAAAGTTGTTAAGCGGCTTACGTTTAGGCGTAACAATTGCAGCAGCTAATACCAATCTGGAAAAGTCATTTAGTAAAATAAACTTTAGTGATGGTTTTGCGGTTGGCGGTGAACAAAATGATTATAACGTTTTATTACACATGCCTAAGTATATTCCGTGGTCATATAATATAAATGGGATGGATCAGTATATATCACCACCCCTAAGCTCAAACAGGTTAGGTAGCGCCTCCGGAAACAATTCCTTAAGTAACTATAACTATTATGCCTTAATGAATAATGGGTCCAAGACTACTAATAAGCAGTTTAATTATAATGTTAACTTCTCATTGCAGTATGATGTTCCGTTTATTAAAGGCTTAGCGTTTAAAGTAAACTATGGCTTGTCGCAGGCATCTGGCAACACTGAACAGAATATGTTCCCTATTTTGTTATATCAGAACAAGGACATCACGTCTGCCGGACAGCATTTATTCTCTGAAGTCGATCCTACCCATTGGGCTGCAATAACGAACAAGGCCAATACACGCGTTACCTACGACAACACTACTTCTAAAAATGAACAATCCAACTTTTTTGTTACATATGATAGAAAATTTGGAGAGCATAGCCTTTCCGCAATGGCTTCGGTTGAAAGAGCGACTAATAGTGGGGAAGACAGGTACCAAATATATGACACGCCTAATGCGGATATTTATAATGGTACTTCAATATCTGCGGGAACGCTTAATACATCTAATACGATTACCTATCGTTATGAGGGAGGCTCTTTATCCTACCTGGGCCGTTTGAACTACAGCTTTAAGAACAGGTATTTGTTGCAGTTTGTTTTCAGGTCTGATGCCTCCACTGTTTTTGCTCCTGAGAATTACTGGGGATTTTTCCCGGCACTGTCTGCAGGATGGGTGATGTCTGACGAGAAATTTATCAGAGATAATCTTCCCTGGGTCAATTTTTTAAAGATCCGTGCTAACGTTGGTCATACCGGAAATAATAACATTAAACCCTGGAAGTGGTTACAGGTTTACGGGGCACAAACAGATAAAGGTTTTGGCTTTGGCAGCAATGGCGGAATGTACGTTACAGGCCTGACCCCGGGCGTTACGCCTAACCGGGAGGTTAGATGGGATAATACCCTGCAACGAAACTTTGGACTGGATATGGCTTTTCTGAAGAATCGCCTCTCCGTCACCTTCGATCAGTATTTTAATTCTACCCGCGATATGTTAACCGATATGTCGAAAGCACTTAATTCTCCTATCTCCGTTGGTGGTGCATTTGCCGAGCAAAATTTTGCCGCTGTAAATGCATGGGGAACGGAGCTTTCTGTTAATTGGAAGGACAATATAGGCGACTTCAACTATTCTATTGGTGTTAATACAGGCTTCAGCAATTATAAAACGGTTAAATATTTTGATCAGGCCTTTAACTATCCTTCTATAACAAGTACCGCCAGGGCTATCGGCAATTATGCCTATGCGCCGGTGTGGGGTTTCAGCACATGGAAGCAAACATCAGGCGGGGATGGTATATTACGTACGGATGCCGATATTGATAATTACTGGAACTATCTGACCCAAAATGCTGCGAATTCCGGCATTGCAGGTGCAGCGCCCAATTTTATGGGGATTACCACAAAATCGGCTATGAAAAAGGGAATGTTAGTGTATCAAGATGAGGCTGGGGCATTGGACGCAAACGGTAAAACAATTGCAGGT
The DNA here is from genome assembly GCF_000243115.2 of Niabella soli DSM 19437. Lineage (NCBI taxonomy): Bacteria > Pseudomonadati > Bacteroidota > Chitinophagia > Chitinophagales > Chitinophagaceae > Niabella > Niabella soli. The sequence continues at coordinate 4,443,997 of NZ_CP007035.1, forward strand.
CCTAATGGTAGCGTTCAGGAAGACGAGGACTATGTTAAATTAAGAAAATCGAACAGAAGCTATGGGCTTACAACTAATATCAGTTTAGGCTGGAGGAACCTGTCGCTCCGTACACAAATAGCTACATCCTGGGGTGGAGACAGGATGCTGGATTATATTAAACAGGGAACTTCAAGCACTAATGCCATGTGGTCTCAGCCGATTTACCTGGTTAATATGTATGACTCTACTACCAATCCAAATGGCAGATATCCTAATCTGTATTATTATGATGCATTTGGGGGAGCAAATTCTGATTTTTTCATGTTGCCAACATTCAGAATGGTTGTCCGGAGTTTAAGTGTTGGGTATGCCTTGCCTGTGGCCTGGGTTAAAAAAGCAGGTATTCAAAATGCAAGGGTTTATCTTTCGGGGAATAACCTTTGGGACCTGTATAATCCTTATCCTAATAAATACCGCAATATGTACGATGATCCAAAGTCAGAGTACCCGACATTGCGAACCTGGGCTTTGGGACTTAGTGTGGGATTTTAAAAATTTAGTTTAAGTTTTTAGCACTCGAATATTATTATGAAATGAGCTGTGCCGGATCTTATACACGTGATAAAAATATATTTAGCAGGACAATACGCTGCATAGTTAATCAGGTGGGCGTGGCGAAATCAAAAAAACAGACAAATGAAAAATAGAATATTATTTCTGCTGGCTTCCGTACTGCTTCTTGTCGCGGCAGGTTGCAATAAAAAATTTTTGGAAGATATGAAGCCCTATAATTCATATGGCGAAGACCAGGTTTTCTCCAATGAAACGCTGGCCGGCTGGTATATTGACAGGGTTTATAATTATTATTTTGTAAATTACAGAAGCCCTTTGCAACAGGTAGTAGGGTCCTATACCACAGACAGGTCGCAAATGACCGAAGAGTTGGGAGGAACCGTCAACAAATACACGGACCCTGGCCGTACCCTGCAGTTGGCAAAAGATGCTGATGGCTATTACGGCACCACTACATCCAGCATTAATAATAACCCTTATACACGTATCCGTTTTTGCAATGATATCATTGCAAAAATGGATCAGCCGGTTACGGGTAATTTATCAGCAACCTTTCGCCAAAGAGCAAAAGGCCAGATGTTCTTTTTAAGGGCCTTGCAATACTTTGACCTGGTAAGGGTGTATGGTGGTGTACCGATTGTATTAACGGTTCAAAATGCCAGTACCAGCGATCCATCTATACAAATACCCCGTTCTAAATCATCAGAATGCTTTGTACAGATTGTAAAAGACCTGGATTCTGCGGCAGCTTTGCTGCCCATGAAATGGGAGGTGCCGGCTACAGATTATGGCAGGCTGACTGCTGCGGGAGCCCTGGCAATGAAAAGCCGGGTATTGCTGACAGCAGCAAGCCCTTTATTTAATAAGGATTGGGATAATACCGGCAGCGATAAATGGCAGGCAGCTTTGCAGGCTGGGTTAGATGCTGAAACCAAGCTGACGGCGGCTGGCTACGGTTTGTACGGCTCAACCGCCAAAGACTGGGCACAAATGACGTATGCACAAACGGCTGCATTTAATAAAGAAGCTTTGATGGTATTCCTGTTTAGTACCAGTCAGATCTCATCCTCCGGATATAATAATGGCTGGGAGAATTCAGTAAGACCTACCGACTACAAAGGCTCGGGCAATGGTATTTCGGCCACCAAGGAAATGCTGGATTTATTCCCGCTTGCCAATGGGCTGCGCCCCACAGCGGCTAATGGCTACGTGGATACGTTTTTCTTCGCAAACAGGGATCCCCGTTTCTACCGGACCTTCGCTTTCTCTGGTTCTAAGTGGGGTATTAAAACAAATGCCAATAAATCTACCTGGTTTTACAGATGGAAACCAAGTGCAACCGGATCACCTGCCTATTATGGAAATAATCAGACCAGCAGCCCTGCAGTAGTGTATAAAATGTCGAACCCCGCCGCCGACAGCACCGGGTATACCTACTCCAATACCAGCATATTTGAATACCGGTATGCTGAACTTTTACTGAATATAGCTGAATGCTATGCTGCTAAAGGAGATGTTGGCAATGCCCTCACTTATCTGGGAAAGATACGGGCACGGGTAGGAATACCTTCGGCGAATAATTACGGTATTGGAACACCGGCCGATAAGTATGCTGCTATTGAAGCCTGTCTTTATGAACGCCGGATAGAACTGGCTTATGAAGGTAAGCGCTTCTGGGATGTACAGCGCTGGATGTTATATGATAATACCGATAATAGTGGTAACTCTGTAACAAAATTGGGACTTAAGCCCATAAACGGCACATCACGTAATGGCTACTACTGGCAAGCAAAAACTTATGTTGCCAAGGATCCGCTATCCGCTACCGACAGAAATATATTAATAGATCCGGATGCCTCAAATTTTAGTACCCAAATAGAAAACCTAAAGGCAGTTTATAATAAATGGTTTGTTATGACGCCATTAGATAAACCTATGGACCAGGTAAATAATACACCAGTGACTATATTATTCCGTCCAAACTATTATTTGTCGGGTCTTGGTACATCGCCATTGAGCAGTAACCCCTGGTTGCAGCAAACCATTGGATGGCAGGATTATTCCGGAGGCGCGGGTAATTTTGATTATCAACAATAATGAACAATATAATAAACTAATACTACTGGCTGATTAATTTAAATGTTTAATAAAAAAACGAACAACGTTAAAGATGGATTTTAAAAAAAGTGTACTGGCCGTTATTAGTATGGGTTTATTTTTTACATCCAATGCCCAATATCCCCAGGTATCAAAAGAAGACCAGGAGAAGGCAAAGGCGTTAATGGATGCTGCGGAAAAACATTCAGACAGTATGTGGGCCATTGCCTACCCCATTATAAAAAAAGAAGCAACAGAAGGCAGACCCTATATTCCCTGGGCTTCCCGGTATGATGAATTGCCCCATGCGGATATTCCTGCTTTTCCCGGAGCGGAAGGGGGTGGAAAAGTGGCCCGCGGCGGACGCGGCGGACGGGTGATTGTGGTAACCAACCTTAATGACGACGGGCCGGGAAGCTTTCGCTGGGCCTGTGAGCAAGGCGGAGCCCGGATCGTCGTGTTTAACGTGGCCGGCATTATCCGCCTGAAATCTCCTGTTATGGTGCGTGCTCCCTATATCACCATAGAAGGGCAAAGCGCGCCGGGCGATGGTATTTGCATTGCGGGTGAAACCGTGTGGCTCAACACCCATGATGTGATCATCCGCTATATGCGCTTTCGCCGGGGCGAAACCTGGGTGGGACGCAGGGATGACGCTATCGGTGGCAACCCGATCGGAAATATTATGATCGACCACGTATCGGCCACCTGGGGGCTGGATGAGAATATGAGCATGTACCGCCATATGTATAACGACAGTACCGGGAAAATTGAAGATAAGTTTGGGACCGTAAATATCACCATCCAGAACTCCATTTTCGCAGAATCCCTGGATACCTGGAACCATGCTTTTGGCAGCACCCTGGGCGGCGAAAATTGCAGCTTTATGCGGAACCTCTGGGCGGATAATACCGGGCGTAATCCTTCTGTAGGTTGGAATGGTATTTTTAATTTTGCAAACAACGTAGTGTTCAACTGGGTGCACCGCTCCATTGATGGCGGTGATTACCGGGCCCAGTTCAATATCATCAATAATTATTTTCAGCCGGGGCCGGCAACGCCTAAGAACAGTAATGTAGGGCACCGGATCCTGAAACCTGAAAGCGGCCGCAGTAAATTAAAATACCATGTATATGGCCGCGCTTATGTAAATGGTAACGTTATGCAGGGTTATCCTGAAATCACAAAAGATAACTGGAATGGCGGCGTACAGGTAGAAGAGGAGAAAGATGCGGGTGAATACACGCCTTATATAAAGCAGTCAAAGCCGCTTATAATGCCGCAACTGACCCTGGTGGATGCACAAACTGCCAGAAGCTTTGTATTGGCAAATGCCGGTGCTACTTTACCAAGGAGAGATGCTGTGGATACGCGTATTGTAAAACAGGTGGAAACCGGGAAGATCAATAATGTACCGTCCTGCCCGCTGCCAAAAACGCAATTTGTACACCGGCGGCTGCCCATTGATTCCTACAAAATCGGCATCATTACTGATCCCTGCCAGACAGGGGGCTACCCCGAGTATAAGGGAACACCTTATAAGGACTCCGATAATGATGGGATGCCGGACGATTATGAAAAGAAAAACGGGCTGAAGCCTAACGATGCATCCGACGCTGCTGCAATAGCAAAGAACGGGTACAGCAATATTGAAAATTATTTGAATAGTTTGGTGAACGTAAAGAATGTTGTGCCGGCAAAATAGATTAAAGCGCCGTCATTTCGACGAAGGTTTCTGAAAGAAACCGAGGAGAAATCTCGTTGTCGAAGCACGGGATCCCTCACTTCGTTCGGGATGACGGCGGGGAATAATGATGGGTGATTGGTACACCATCGCAGATTACATAAATAAAAATAAATAATGAACAGGAATTGGTTATACATGATTGGCTTTACAGGGATGCTGTTTTTTCAAAAGCAGGCAGCGGCTCAATATCCGGTGATCCCGAAATCAGTGGAAGATTCAGAGGCGGCTGTTATGGCCAGATACCAGAAGCTTTCTGATCAGGCATGGGCCAAAGCGCTCCCGGTTGTTGAGGGGGGAGAGAAAGCCGGCAAACCCTACAGGCCCTGGGCCTCAAAATCGTCCGACCTTTTAAAAGCGGCGATCCCGGCCTTCCCGGGTGCACAGGGTGGCGGCGCCTATACTTCCGGCGGGCGTGGCGGAAAAGTGTTTGTGGTTACTAATCTTAATGACGACGGACCGGGAAGTTTTCGCTGGGCCTGTGAACAGGGTGGCCCCCGCATTATTGTTTTTAACGTGGCAGGCATCATTCATTTAAGCCGCCCGCTCAACATACGGGCGCCCTATATAACCATAATGGGACAAAGCGCGCCGGGCGATGGGATCTGTATCGCAGGAGAATCCGTATTGATCGATACGCATGATGTGATCATCCGCTTTATGCGTTTCAGAAGAGGACAAACGGAAGTTACCAGAAGAGATGATGGGTTGGGCGGTAACGCTGTCGGCAATATTATGATCGATCATGTTTCTGCCAGTTGGGGATTGGATGAGAATATGAGCATCTATCGCCATGTATATGAACGGCAATCCAATGGAAAGGGCGAAAAATTACCAACGGTAAATGTAACCATACAAAACTCCATTTTTTCAGAAGCGCTGGATACCTGGAATCATGCTTTTGGCAGCACCATTGGCGGCAGGAACAGTACTTTTATGCGTAACCTCTGGGCAAATAACGTGGCCAGAAACCCTTCAGTAGGGATGGACGGTGATTTTGGGTTTGCCAATAATGTGATCTTTAACTGGTGGAACCGGAGCGCTGATGGCGGTGATGATAAATCGCTTTTTAATTTTATCAACAACTATTACAAGCCGGGGCCGATCACTCCAAAGAATCAGCCCATTGCTTATCGTATTTTAAAACCCGAATCCAGCCGGTCGAGAAAAGATACCCTGATCTTCGGAAAAGCGTATGTGAACGGAAATATTGTAGAGGGAAATGAAAAAGTTACGAAAGACAACTGGGCCGGAGGGGTGCAGTTGGAAGATAAGGCGGATGTTGCTGCGGCGCTGAGCCGGATCAGAGTGGACAAGCCCTTTCCGATGGCGACCTTCCCCATATTGAAAGCAACACAGGCATACGATTATGTATTAAAAAATGCGGGCGCGATATTGCCTGTACGGGATGCAGTGGATCAGCGGGTAGTGGAAGATGTACGAACCGGTAAGATCACGTATAGCAAAGATGCAAAGCCGGCCCCCGTATCCAAATACCTGAAGCGCAGGCTGCCGCTGGATTCTTATAAGGACGGGATCATTTCCGATATCCAACAGGTGGGCGGTTACCCGGCTTATAAGGGTACGCCTTACAAAGATTCCGATAATGACGGAATGCCGGATGAATATGAAAAGAAAAATGGTCTGAATCCCCGGAACGCTTCAGATGCCCCGGCCCTTGCGGCAAATGGGTATAGTAATGTTGAAAACTACCTGAACGGTTTAGTGAATCTTAACACAGTAACACCCCGGTAATCCGGGGTTTCTTTATTCGGAAGCATTTTTTCTGTGCTTCAGTTTTTTAGTGGCCGGCTTTTCACCATGGCGGCACTAAAAACCACGGGGAAAATATTATATTGATTAAAAGTATTATTTTGAAAGCAACACTTCTTTTAATAATTGCATTAGCTATTGGGTTGACTGCTCCGGCACAAAAGCCAAAGCCGCCCAAACCAATATTGCCGGTTACGGCAGAAAAGGGAAAGCTGGTATACACGGCGGATTCCGTTACAGGCGATCGTATTCCCGATTACTCTTATTGCGGATATAAAGCTTCGGATACCCCCATTCCCTTTGTTCCGGTAAAAGCGGTTGTACCGGTTACGCAAGGCGATGCTACTGCTCTTATACAATCGGCCATTGATTATGTGTCTGCACTAACACCGGATAAGAATGGCTTTCGCGGAGCCGTATTGTTACAAAAAGGGGGCTACAGCGTATCGGGGCAGTTAGTTATAAAGCAGTCTGGAGTAGTGTTGCGGGGCGCCGGGGCAGCAGGGCAAACAACGCTTTTTGGTAAAGGCGCCGGCAGGGAAGCGCTGATCCGTGTGTTTGGAACGGATGACCGGGTAAGAAAAAAGGAAATAGATATTGCCCAGGATTATGTGCCGGTAAATGCCCATTCCTTTTCTGTAGCGGATGCCGGCACTCTTAAGGCCGGAGACGATATCACCATAAAGCGGCCTTCAACATCTGAATGGATCGACCTGCTGGGGGTGCGGAGCTTTGGCGGCGGGCTTTCGGCATTGGGTTGGAAGCCAGGTGAAGTGGACCTGAACTTTGAAAGAAGCATAACAGCGGTTGCAGGAAATAAAATAACGATTGATGCGCCGCTTACCAATTCCTTTGATAAAAAATATGGCGGCGGTACCGTGGCGGCTTTTACCTGGCCGGGGCGGATCAACACTGTTGGCATTGAAAATATTACGCTGGTATCGGATTTTGACAAACACTATCCGAAGGATGAAGACCACCGGTGGATGGCCATCACCATGGAGAATGTCCGGGACGCCTGGGTGCGCCAGGTTTCGTTTAAACATTTTGCCGGCTCCGCCGTATACCTCCTGGAAACGGCAAGCCGGGTAACCGTTGAAGATTGTATTTCCGAAGAACCGGTCTCCGAGATCGGCGGACAGAGAAGGTATACCTTTTTTACAAGAGGACAGCAAACCCTGTTCCAGCGCTGCTATGCAATTAATGGTTATCATGATTTTTCCGTTGGCCATACAGCCGCCGGTCCCAATGCTTTTGTGCAATGTTATTCGGAGCGTCCCTATAATTTTTCCGGTACCATTGATCGCTGGGCCTCGGGGGTCCTGTTTGATGTGGTAGTGATAGACGGCGATGCGATACGTTTTGGGAACAGGGGCCAGGACGGCCAGGGCGCCGGCTGGTCGGCTGCCAACAGTTTACTCTGGAACTGTAGTGCAGCGCGCATTGATTGTTATAAGCCGCCTACGGCGCAAAACTGGGCCCTGGGTTCCTGGAGCCAGTTTGCGGGCGATGGGTACTGGGGAGAATCGAACAATACGCTTACTCCCCGCAGTTTTTATTATACCCAATTGCGGGAACGGTTGGGCAAGCCTTCCCCGCAGCAATCATTTATCCTGGACGTGGAATCAGAGGCCTCCAGCAGCCCGTCGGTTGCGGTGGCGCAGCAATTAACAAAAGAAGCGTCAAAACCAAAAATGCAGCTAGTGGAGTGGATCCGGCAGGCTGCTGCACATAACACGATCAGTACAGAAGCAAAGGGAGCAAAAATTATAACAAAAACCGCTAAAGACGGAGAACGGGTACATGCGCCAGCCGCATCAATGCAACTTCAGAACGGGTGGCTGGTTGACGGAGCCGGGAAAGTGCTGACCGGGGGGGTGCAGGAAGTGCCCTGGTGGAACGGCGGCGTGGAGGCCAAAGACCTGGAGCAGGCCAAACGCAAAATGGCGATCACCCGCTTTGTGCCGGGACGCATAGGGCCCGGGCTTACCGATAACCTGCAGGATGTGGTGGATTCAATGAAGGCAAATAATATTATAGCCCTGAACCAGCACTATGCCTTATGGTATGAAAGACGGCGGGATGACCACGAGCGCATCAGGAGAATGGATGGTGAGGTATGGCCGCCTTTTTATGAGCTTCCTTTTAAGCGGACGGGAATAGATACAGCATGGGATGGGCTGAGCAAATATGATTTGACCCAATACAATCAATGGTTCTGGACCCGTATGCAGCAATTTGCTGCCTTAGCCGGGCAGGAGGGAAGAGTTTTGCTGTATCAGAATTATTTCCAGCATAATATTATAGAAGCCGGGGCGCACTATGCAGACTTTCCCTGGCGTACGGCCAACAATATTAATCACACCGGCTTTAATGAACCGGTAAATTTTGCGGGGGATAAGCGCATTTTTTATGCAGAACAGTTTTATGATGTACAGCAGCCGGAGCGCCGGAAGCTGCATCAGCAGTACATCTGGAAATGCCTGGATAATTTTAAAAATAACAGCAACGTTATACAATTTACGGCAGAAGAGTTTACAGGGCCCCTGCATTTTGTACAATTCTGGCTGCAGACCATTGCTGATTGGGAACAAAAAAATAAGAAAGAATACATTGGACTGAGCACTACTAAGGATGTACAGGATGCGGTATTAAAGGATCCGAAGTACGCGGCTATAGTAAACGTTATTGATATTAAATACTGGCATTACCAGGCAGACGGATCTGCCTATGCTCCGGAAGGAGGCAGGAACCTGGCGCCCCGCCAGTGGGCACGTTTATTAAAACCCAAGGCCAGTTCTTTTGAACAGGTGTACCGTGCGGTGCAGGAGTATCGCCTCCGGTACCCGGGCAAAGCCGTAATGTATTCTGCGGATGGCGCCGATAAACTGGGCTGGGCTGTTTTTATGGCGGGAGGTTCTCTTGCGCTGTTGCCGGAAGGAACGGATAAGAACTTTTTGACGGCGGCTACGGAAATGACACCGGTGGCCGCAAATGAGCGCGGGCATTATGTACTGCAGGGCAATAAAGGAATGATTGTATATAATAACACGCCGGGTAAAAGTCTGGTCAGCGCTCCGTTACTGCAGGGAAAAGTAAAAGTGCATTATATCAGTGCTAAAACCGGAAAGCTGCTAAAAACAGAACCGGTGACCGTTGAAAATAATAGGCTCTCGCTAACCTTCCCTGATGATTCGGGCATTGCATGGATTAGTCAATAAGGCATCAATGTTGTTTTTAATCTATAAAAATACCTGAAGGGGCCTCAATGTGAATAACCTCTAACCGCGGTCGGAGCTCAATAGAACGTAGGTTAAGGCCGGCCAAAAAGCCAGGAGCCAATGATTGGCCGGGAAATCGAAAAGGTCGTATTTTTCAATTGGTATAATTTACCGTCTTGCCGCCTTACCGGCAAAGTAAATGAATGAAAAGTTGGAAAAGTCAAAAAGACTTTTTAAATTTGAAAACGTTTACATTTTAACGAATGCTTTTTAATGGCCGCTAATATCAAGTCAGGTTTAAAAGAAGTGGCGCGTAGCGCAGGCGTTTCTATCGCAACGGTTTCCCGGGTGATTAACGGGGAAACGGTTGTAAAGGAAGCAACCCGCCTTGCGGTGAACAGCGCCATCAAAAAACTGGGCTACCGGCCGAACCGGGCTGCGCAACGACTCCGCAGTACACACCGGTCCCGGAAGCTCATTGGCCTGCTGATACCGGATATTCAGAACCCTTATTATATCGATATTATCAGCGGGATCGAGTCCTATGCATCGGCCCATGGGGCCACCATTATTATCGGAAACTTTTCCCAGGATGCCCAAAGAGAAAGGATCTATATAGATACTTTAAGAAGTGAATCGGTGGACGGCTGCATCGTGGCAACCACACCCCGCACAGAAAAATATGTTGAAGGCCTGATCCGGGATGGGTTTCCCGTTGTCTGTATCGATCGCGGGTTAAAAAATCTCAAAAGCGATGTAGTCAAATCTGATAATGAAACGGGCGCTTTTGCCGCAACCGAGCATCTTATTAAACTGGGACATAAGCGGATTGCCCATATTGCCGGGGACCTGCAGATCCCTACTTCGCATGAGCGCATTGCAGGATATAAGGCCGCGCATCAGCAATATAAATTGCGGGTAGATGAAGGGCTGATCATCAGCAAACATTCCAATTACGAAAGCGGCGTGGAACTGGCGCTCCAGGTATTAAAAATGAAAAAAAGACCCACCGCCATTTTTACGGGGAACAATCTCCTTACACTTGGGGTGCTGGAGGTATTGCATGGCCATGCCATTAAAATACCGCAAGAGATTGCAATGGTAGGTTTTGATGACGTGTATTGGGCCAATTCCTTAAACCCCGCCGTTACTGCTGTTAAACAGTTCGGATATGAAATTGGCCACCAGGCCATTGAATTATTGTTTAAAAGAATTGAGGAGCCACAGCGTCCGCCGGTGAGTCATATTGTAAATACACAGTTAATGGTTCGCAAATCCTGCGGAACGGGAAGTTGATTTTTTTTTGAAATAAAATGTAAACGTTTTCATAGTAACTGCCAGTCTGTAAAACTGGTATCCTGATCGTTCGGAATAGAAAGAGCGATTGTCATCATAAAGTATTTAGAAAAGGTCTGGGTCGGTTATCCCTGATAATGAACCCAAAAAGGCCAATTGCCATAATAGTATAAAAATAACAAGCACATGAATCCAAAACTCATTTTCAGACTTGCTTTACTTGCAGTGTTTTGTACCTGGTGCACAACTGCCGTTTATGCGCAAACACGCGTTATTAACGGTACTGTCACAGATAAAGCTACCGGGCTGCCACTAGCAAATGCAACAGTCGTGATCAAAGGGACCAACCGCGCCCTGCTGGTAGGGGCGGATGGAAGTTTTACCATCAACGAAGCACGGCCCGGAATGGTCGTGACGGTCAGCTATTCAGGGTATGCTTCGCAGGACGTTACCATAAAAGATCAGACCGAACTCTCTATCGCGTTAAGCAGTGTTGCCAGTAACCTCGACGATGTGGTGGTGATCGGCTACGGGACAGTAAAAAAACGCGACCTGACGGGTGCCGTGGTGTCGGTAAAAAGCGCGGAGATTACTGCCCGGCCCGGCCCCAATCCCATGGAGTCATTGCAGGGAAGGGTAGCGGGTCTGGATATCACCCGCTCCTCAGGTCAGGCCGGAGCGGGAGTGAACATGCAGTTGCGGGGTAACCGGTCCTTTACCGCCAGTGGTACCCCCCTGTTTATAATCGATGGCTTACCGGGCGACTATGCTACCTTAAACTCCTATGATATTGAATCCATAGAAATATTGAAAGATGCCTCATCAACTGCGGTGTATGGTTCTGCCGGATCAAATGGGGTGATTATCATCACAACAAAAAAAGGTAAGGCCGGAAAAATAAATGTTGATTTCAATACCTATTATGGTTATAATGGCTGGTCGGTTACACCAAAAATGCGTACGGGCGATGCCTATCTGCAAACCAAACGGGATGCTTATAAATATGTATGGGATGCAACTAATAACAAGTGGACCACCACCGGGGCGCTCTGGCAATCGCCGGCAGATGATGAAAAGATCTTTGGCACCGACCGGTATGCTATTTTTAAGACGGGCAATTTTGTAAACTGGGCGGATGAATTTCTGCAAAAAAATGCAGCCACTCAAAATTATAGCTTGAGCGTTTCCGGAGGAACGGAGAAAACCAAAGCTTACGCTTCTTTTAACTATACGGATGAAAAAGGCCAGTACAGGGGCGATGAATATAAGCTCTTCTCCACAAGCATGCGGATCGATCATAAGGTAAGAGACTGGATCACGATCGGAAGCACGGTTCAGGCGTCTTATGTAGACAGGGATAAAGCCCAGGACAAACTGGAAAACGCCCTGGTAACCGATCCTCTTGTAAAACCTTACAATGACGACGGTACCTTAAATACAAACCTTGGGAATAACGTATACAATCTTTTACTCAACTATCAACCGGGGGTATATGCCAACGTGGACAACAACCTGAAGCTTTTTGTAAATCCCTACCTGGAGATCAGGCCCATAAAAGGCTTAAGCTTTATCTCTCGTGTGGGTACCTGGCTTACGTATTCCAATAACTACCAGTTCGACGGTATTGGTTCGGTAAATTATACCTACGGGAATGCCGGCATCGCTAAGGCACAGATTACCCAGAACCGGTCATTGGGCTATCAATGGGAAAATATCCTGACTTATAATTTCAAAGTAGCAAACGATCATGATTTTACCCTTACCGGAGTAAGCTCCTGGTATGATAACAAAAACACGTTTACTATAATGAATCAGAGTAATATACTGTCCAATAATTTTAAGTGGTACAATTTCAGAGGCGATGTCAATACAACATCCTGGTCTTCTTACAATATGTCAAAAACCCTTGGTTTTGTTGGCCGTATCAATTATTCTTATTTAGGAAAATATCTTTTATCAGCTTCCGTTCGTCGCGACGGGGCTTCAGCTTTGTATGTAACCAATCAGTGGGATAATTTTCCTGCAGCGGCTGCGGGCTGGAGGATCTCCGAAGAGCCGTTTATGGAAGGTACGAAGGATTGGCTGGACAATCTTAAATTACGGGTAGGCTGGGGCGTTACGGGAACGGCTAAGATCGATGCATATAGTTCTGTCAATACCCTTGAGAGCAGCAATATGTCATTAGGCGGTGTAGCGCAACCCATTTATCGCAGTTCACCATTTATTACCAACCCTAATTTAGGATGGGAAAAATCGTACAACACCAATATTGGTGTGGATGCTACGCTTTTGAAGAATCGTATTGATCTGGCACTGGATCTTTATAACACAAAAACCAACGGCGTTATCTGGAATGTTCCTTCTCCCATAATCTACGGAACGTATAAGCCCGGTACCCAATACCAGACCTATCTTAATATATGCCAGACCCTGAACCAAGGCCTGGAGCTGTCCGTGAATACCCGGAACATCGTTAAAAAGAATTTTGAATGGACCTCTTCTGCAGCATTTGCCTATAATAAAGAAAAAATCCTTAAGCTGATCGGTGGCGTTGCCAATAACATCACCAATGATGTATACGCCCTTACAATTGGCCAGCCGGTGAATTCCTTCCGGAATTATAAGCTGGATGGCGTTTGGCAGATAGGAGAAGAAAGCGATGCCGCCGTGTTTGGAAAGCGCCCGGGCGATCTCAAAGTAGACGTTCCCGGCATGACGCGCCTGGATAATGGAGTATACATGAAAACGGCTGCTGATGGCACAAAAAACTATTACTATACTGATCTTACAGCGGCGCAGCAATACAGTTCCGGTCTTACCGCCGCCAGCTCAAAGTATACTTACAGTGCCAATGATTACCAGGTGCTGGGCCACAACTCGCCAGATTGGTCGCTTGGGTTTCAAAACGGGTTCAAATACAAGAATATTGATCTGACCGTGTATGCTTATTTCCGCTGGGGACAGATGATCAACTACAATATGCTCGGATGGTATCAACCCAATGGCTTTGCCACCAATGCAAGCCCTTCAAGAACCATTCCGGAATATTTTAACTACTGGACACCGGAAAATCCATCCAATGATTTCCCGGTTATGAATTATTTATCGACGAGTTCTACGATGACAGGTTTTTCAGGCCTCACTTATGTTGATGGTTCTTTCTTTAAAATTAAGAACATCACCGTGGGGTATACCCTGCCGGCAAATCTGGTGAAAAAATTCGCGCTTCAGAAGTTTCGTTTATATGGCACGATCACCAATCCGCTGGTCCTGGCAAAAAGCCCTTTATTGAAGCAATATGACCCTGAAATGAACGGGGCGCTCAGCTATCCGCTGACTAAGCAGGTGGTAGTAGGATTGAACGTGACATTTTAATCGTTGAATTATTAAAAAAAACACATGAAAACTAATTTTATAAAAAGAGTAAGCTATAAATACGGGTGGGTACTGCTTTTAGCAGTGTATACGTCCTCATGCAGTTTAAAGGAATACAACCCTTCTGCTTTATCTGAAGATAATGTACTGCGCAACTTCGATGGCTGGAAAGCCTATCAGTCGAACTGTTATACCGGCCTCTGGGGATCGCTGATCGGCATGCCTTACGGTATCGTATCTGAAGCCGGTACCGATCTGTGGACCTTTCCTTACGGAAACCATAATCAGTACAAGGATCTGTTGGCTTACGAAGAATTTACAACCAATTCCGGTATCGTAAGGAATGTATGGGATTATGCCTGGGGATCCATAAAAGACTGCAATAAAACAATTCAGCTCGTACCGCAATTGACAGATGGAAATGCTGAGGATATTAAAGTGTTGACGGCAGAGGCGAAACTTTTAAGGGCCTATTATTATTCTGTACTGGTCGCGCAATTCGGAAAGGTTCCTTTAATCCTGGTTGATAGTCCTGTTAAAGATCCCAACCCCAAACGGAATGATATCGCTGAAATTTATGCCCAGATCGTTTCCGATTTGAGAACCGCTTTTCAGGATCTTCCGGTAACCCCTTATGGAGGCAATGCAGCGCGGGTTACCAAAAAAGCGGCATTCGGTCTTTTGGCCCGTGTATATGCGCAAGGAGCCGGTGAGGGGTTGAATGAAAATGGAAAATCGTATTGGGTGCGCGCCAAAGAAGTGGCCGACAGCCTCATCAATAACGCCGGCGCTTACAACGCTACTTTATACAATGATTTTTCAATGGTGTTTGCGGCAGCCAACAACCGGAAAAATGCAGAGGCTTTGTTTACCGCCTATGGGTTGGATCCGTATGACGCCTCTTATGATTATTTTACAGGCAACTCCAAACCCAATATTTACCTCCATTATTATCCCAAGCTGGATGATGCATTTGGAACTTCCGACGTTTTTAAAAGAAGCGTAAACTCCAATACCTCAAACGCCTACTACGGGCGCCTGAACCAGCAATTCATCGCTCCCACGAAATACCTGGTAGACTGTTTTAATGCTCAATATGATAAAAGATGGGAGAATACATTTGTTACGGCATTTGCTAATTATTCCGGTGTACAGGCCATTACAAGTTTGGGTACCGGCGTTCCTTCTCCGGCAAATGTGACCTACAATGCCGCCACGGTTACGCTTACCGCTGCCATGTGTACAAAGTATGGCATTGATGCGGCACATGTAGGAGAAAAGATCTATCCCTATGCGGACGTAAATACCCGTAATGCATCCAAAAATGCCACCTGGCAATACATCCCGATGATCTGGAATAAAGGAGCGCATGCCGGCGCCACTTCAGATCTGTCTACCATCCCAAATGCCAATGTGCATCCTTATCCGCTGGCTCCTGACGAAGACCGGTTTTTCGCTTATTTGAGCAAAGACCCGCTGACGGCTGCCGACAAAAAGACCCGCAGGTATGTTACCGTGAATATTAATGACCTGTTTGACCTGTCCGCAGATCCAACAGGGAGTACTTATAAAAGTGTTACCACCACTAACGGATTCCCTTCAGCAAGCCTGGCCAACCTGTTCCCTGCTATGATGAAGTTTAACCACAATTTCGACGGCGGATGGCTGGGGGGTAATTTTCAGCAAAAGCTGGGAAACATCATGATTATGCGGATGGCCGAAGTATACCTCATTGCTGCCGAAGCAACCTTGCACGTAAATAATGACGGGGCCGCTGCCGCCAACTATCTGAATGTATTGCGTAAACGCGCCTGCCGGAACGCTGCAGACTTCAACACCGGCACCGGTATGCAACTGGCAACAGCAACCATGAACGATGTTTTTGATGAATATGCCCGTGAACTCTGCGGTGAATATAACCGTTGGGCACTTTTAAAACGCAATAAAGCATTTGAGACCCGGCTGCAGAATTACAACAGGACCGCTTTTGCAAATTTTGTTGCCGCCAAGCATTATAACCGCCCCATTCCATTTGCTTTCCTGAACCAGATCAACAATGCAGATCAGTTTGGGAACAATGGATATTAAACAGTAGACAAGCTGTCCGTGCCCGTGCAATTTGAACGGAGTGCGGATAGCTTTTTTGGAGTGATAAGCAGGATGGAGAAAACGGTTAAATTAATGGAAATAATTGTTGATACGGCTGTTTTCCCTGGCTTTCGTTTTATCTTAGGCAAGCGCCCATAGGCCGGCATTGGTTTGTCCCATACAAACTATCCGGAAGTATTCATATTACTGATATTTAAAATAAACAGAACCTTCGATTTTACTACTATTATGAAACGATCCCTTGCGATAGTCTTTTTATGTTTCTTTTTTTCGGTTGCGGTTCGGGCGCAGCAAGGGCTGCCGGTGCAGGTAGCAGCCAACCGGCATTATTTTCAGACGGCCGACGGCAAACCCTTTTTTTGGCTGGGCGATACCGGTTGGCTCCTGTTTGTAAAATGCAACCGCCAGGAAGCGCTGCATTATCTGGATATACGGAAACAACAGGGGTTTAATGTGATCCAGGTAATGGTGCTGCATACGGTAACCGCTAAAAATGTTTACAGCGATTTTGCCGTGGCAAACGGTGATGTTTCAAAACCGGTAGTAACCAATGGTGCAGACTTCGGGGATAGCACGCAATACGACTTCTGGGATCATGTTGAATTTATTATCAGCGAAGCCTCAAAAAGAGGGATCTATATGGCATTGGTTCCGGTATGGGGCAGCGACGTAAAAGGCGGAAAAGTAAGCGTGGAGCAGGCAAAAGCGTATGCCCGGTTCCTGGCAGGCCGCTTTAAGAAATATACTAATATCATCTGGATGAATGGGGGCGATATACCGGGGGATGAACATATGGAGGTATGGAATGCCATCGGAACAACCTTAAAGAAATACGACCCGGCGCATCTGGTTACATTTCATCCACGCGGACGCTATACATCATCAGACTGGTTTCAAAAGCAACCCTGGCTTGATTTTAATATGGCGCAAAGCGGCCACCGGACCTATGCCCAGGATACCAGCTTGCAGGAAAAACACCGGTTTGGTGAAGATAACTGGAGATATATAAAACTCGATTGGTCGTTGGCGCCCACCAAACCTGTTTTGGATGGAGAGCCTTCTTATGAACATATTCCCTATGGACTGCATGACAGTCTGCAACCCAGATGGGACGCGGCAGCCATAAGACGCTATGCTTACTGGAGTGTATTTGCCGGCGCGGCTGGTTTCACCTACGGCGATAATGCCGTAATGCAGTTTCATACTATTAAAGAGGGTGCCGGCAGTTTCGGGGTAAGAGAAAACTGGCAGGATGAATTGACCGCCGCAGGCGCCACACAGATGCGGTTTGTAAAGGAGCTGCTGTTATCCCATGATTACTTCAGCCGCGTGCCCGCCCAGGAGTTGATCGTAAATAATAATCAAACAAAATACGATTATATACTGGCCACAAAAGGTAAAGGATATGCAATGGCCTATTCGTATACGGGGAAGCCGTTCAGGATGGATCTGGCGAAGCTCGGATTTAAACCCGCGAAAGCGAAATGGTATATTCCTGCGAGCGGAAAATATATACCGGCGCAACTGAACCGGACAAAGGGGGTCGTGCAATTTGACCCCCCTGCGGCGAAAGAGAATGTGGATGGAACAGACCGGGTTTTGGTGTTGGAAAAATAATCATTGTTTAGAACCCGCCGTCGTTTCGATGAGTCCGCCGAAGGAGGATGAAGAGAAATTTCGTTTTTTAATGACTTTAAAAGATATGTCATTAGCAGCGGGCGGAGAAATGGCTGATTGTCACAATTGTTTAACTCAATACAAATACAAAAGAATAAATTGAAAAAGATTCTGGCTATACTTTTAATAACCATTGTCATGAGCTCCTGTTCCAGCAGGGCTTATTTATTCACCTCCTTTCATGAGCCGGCAGATGCCGGATTAAGGATGTTGTACAGTTATGACGGCTACCGCTGGGAAGATTTTAATACCGTTTTCCTGAAACCCGGAGTGGGTAATCAAAAAGTAATGCGCGATCCTTCAATGGTTCAGGGACCAGATGGAACCTTTCATCTGGTATGGACCAGCAGTTGGCGCGATGATAAGGGGTTTGGATACGCTTCTTCAAAAGACCTGATACATTGGAGCGAAGAGAAATTTATACCGGTAATGGAGCATGAACCGACAACGGTAAACGTTTGGGCTCCTGAACTATTTTATGATGCGCCCCGCAAACAATATATTATCATATGGGCCAGCACGATACCTGGCCGCTTTGAACGGGGACTGGAAGAGGAGCGCAATAACCACCGGATGTATGTGACCACTACCAAAGACTTTGAAACCTTTACGCCGGCAAGATTATTCCTGGATCCGAAATTCAGTGTCATTGATGCCGAAATTGTCCGGAGGGCTAAGAATGATTATATTCTGGTTTTAAAAGATAATACGCGGAACGAACTGGATATTAAAGTGGCATTTAGTAACAGCCCGCTGGGCCCCTGGCGGAATATATCAAAAGCCTTTACGGAAAAATATACAGAAGGACCCACAACGGTTAAAGCAAAAGATCAATGGCTGATCTATTATGATGCGTACCGGAAAAAGACCTATGAAGCATCCGGCACCAAAGATTTTATTCATTTTGAAAATGCCAACAGCAGGATCAGCGTGCCCCAGGGCCATAAGCACGGAACGATCGTTCCCGTGAAGAAGCAGGTGGTGAAGCGATTAATAAAACAATTAAAAACAGCAAATAGGTCATAGCTAATGGTTCATAGGTCATGGTATCTTTCAAATGAAAATCGCCCATGAACTATAAGCTATGAACCATGATCTGAAACACAGTAAGATGAAAAGAACATTGAGTATAGTATGCGGCTTGTTTTTTTATACAGGTGTGCTGCACGCCCAGCAGGATACAGTGCGCTACACTGGCGAAACTTTATCCAACGTCGATTATCACCACGGGCAATTGACGCCCGCCGTCGGGGTGCATAATATACAGGTGTTCCGGGCCAACCGGGAGCATCCGGAATGGGCGGGTGGCCTCAACTGGACCTATAATCACCAGCCCATGCTGGTATACTGGAACAACAACTTTTATCTTCATTTCCTGAGCGATCCCATAGGGGAGCATATAGCGCCGGGGGCTACTTTCCTGGTAACTTCCAAAGACGGATATCAATGGTCGGATCCTGTAGCCCTTTTTCCGGAATATAAATTGCCGGACGGCTTTACAAAGGAAGGACGCAGTGAGGTAACGCATAACAGCTACGCCGTAATGCACCAGCGGATCGGGTTTTATATTTCAAAAGAAAAGCGCTTGTTTGCATTGGGGTTTTATGGAATTGCCCTGGGCCCGCATGATGATCCGAATGATGGCAACGGCGTGGGCCGGGTGATCCGTGAAATAAAAAAAGACGGCAGCTTTGGCCCCATCTATTTTTTAAGATACAACCACCGGTTCAGTGAACAGAATACAAATTACCCGTTTTATAAACACGCAAAAGATAAAGGCCTACAGGCAGCCTGCGAGGAAATTCTATCTAACCCCTTATTAATGCAGCAGATGGTAGAAGAAGCGGACCGGAATGATCCGTTGATACCACTGAAGAGAGAACTGAAAGCATTTTCCTATTATCATTTGCCCGACGGGCGGGTGGTAGGACTCTGGAAAAATGCATTGACCAGTATTTCGGGTGATAATGGGAAAACCTGGAAATATAATCCGCTGAGAGCGCCAGGCTTTGTGAATTCGAACGCAAAAATATGGGGACAAAAAACCAGCGACAACAAGTATGTAACAGTATATAATCCCTCGGAATTCCGGTGGCCGCTCGCATTGTCTGTAAGCAATAACGGGCTGGAGTATAAAAACCTGCTCTTGGTAAACGGGGAAATCACCTCGATGCGGTACGGTGGCGCTTATAAAAGTTATGGTCCGCAGTATGTGAGAGGGATACAGGAGATCAACGGCCAGGGGCCCGATGGAAAGATCTGGGTAGGATATAGTATGAACAAGGAAGATATTTGGGTGGCCTCCATTCCGGTTCCCGTGCGAAGTGAAGTATCCGGTAATGTGAATGACGATTTTTCACAACTGAAACCGGATACTGAATTAATCAACTGGAATACCTACAGTCCGCTTTGGGCGCCCGTTGCCATAAAAACCGTGAACGGGAAAAAAGTACTGAATCTTAGGGATTGGGATCCGTTCGACTATGCAAAAGCGGAGCGGGTGGTTCCGGAATCACCGGCAATGAAAATTGCATTTGATATAACTCCGGCGCAGACAGCAAATGGCCGGCTGGATATTGAGCTGCAGGATGCCCGCAATACGCCCTGCGTGCGGATTTCATTTGATTCAACAGGGTCAATTATTACGAAAGCAGGATACCGGGACCGCTCGATCACAAAATACGAAGCAGGAAAAAATTACAGGTTTGTTATCGAGGTTGATGCAGCAAAAAGATTCTATACCATATCGGTCAATGATTCCAAACCCCTGAACGGTATTTTCTTTGCCCCGGTACACAAAATTCATCATGTAACGTTCCGGACCGGTAGTGTGCGCAGGTTTCCTGATGCAGATACGCCTACCGATCAGGATTATGACCTGCAAAATGCCGGGGCAAAAGCCAAAGAGGCAGGCTATAGCCTGCGTTATTTCAGTGCCGAAGCAAAATAAAAAAAGACGGTTATTTCGTCATTTCGATGAGCCCTTCGCAGAAGGACGAGGAGAAATCTCGTGCTCTGGTAAAGTGATTTTTCCCGTTTCCCGGTTGTCGCATATTGTTAAAACTTGCAATTGATTTTTATGAGGGTGGAGGTGGCTTGTAATGCGCCGCATACGTTTGCATAAAAAAGTAATATACTCCATCAGCTTAATTATATAGTACAACCAATGCTGTAATAAGTAGAATAATTTTATTCGGATATAAAAAGACA
Source organism: Niabella soli DSM 19437 (assembly GCF_000243115.2). Lineage (NCBI taxonomy): Bacteria > Pseudomonadati > Bacteroidota > Chitinophagia > Chitinophagales > Chitinophagaceae > Niabella > Niabella soli. Next base: position 4,465,054 of record NZ_CP007035.1, read on the forward strand.
AACAAATAACAAAAGCCGCGATTGCTTTTTTAGATAAGATCTTCTTACAGTCATTATGGATCGAACGATGTTTTAATGCCTTCAGATCAGTATAAAGTGCTCGCATCGCATAAAATAAATAATAAAATGGCAGATACTCCTGTTTCCACGCTTGGCGTCATCATTGGCAACCGCGATTTTTTTCCTGATAAACTGGTGGCGGAAGCACGTACTGAATTGATCGGATTATTCAAACAGCTAAACATTCGCGGTATATTTTTAGCCGATGCGGATACCAAGCTCGGTGGAGTGGAAACCTTTGCAGATGCACAGAAATGCGCTGCCCTGTTCCGTCAGCACCGGGAAACAATAGAAGGTGTTTTGGTAGTGCTTCCCAATTTCGGAGATGAAAAAGGCGTGGCCGAAACGCTAAAACTGGCAGGACTCGATGTTCCGGTGCTGGTGCAGGCCTATCCGGATGATCTGAATAAACTCGATGTGGTGAACCGGCGGGACGCCTGGTGTGGTAAAATATCCGTATGTAATAATTTATACCAGTACGGGATCAAATATACCCTTACCTCCAAACATGTGATCCGGTTAAATGATCCGGTATTTCAAAAAGATCTTTTGGATTTTACATCGGTATGTAAAGTGGTAGGGGGATTAAAAAAGGTGCGCATCGGGGCCGTAGGAGCCAGACCCACTGCATTTAACACCGTTCGGTACAGCGAAAAAATTTTACAGCGTAATGGTATCTCCGTAACAACGGTTGATCTTTCCGAGATCCTGGGTAATGCCAATAAATTAACGGCGAATGATCAGGTGGTGAAGGATAAGTTGGAACAGATCCATGCGTATACTTCCGTAGGGAAAACACCCAGCGAAAAATTAGTCCAGATCGCGAAGCTGGACGTAGTGCTGCGGGCCTTTATGCAGGAAAATGCACTGGACTGTACAGCGATCCAATGCTGGACCTCCTTACAGCAAAATTACGGCTGCAATGTTTGTACCAGCATGAGTATGATGAGCGAAAATATGTTGCCCAGCGCCTGTGAAGTAGATGTGACGGGCACCCTGAGTATGTATGCGCTGCAATTGGCAAGTGGCGCTCCAAGTGCGCTGGTAGACTGGAATAATAATTATGCTGATGATGAAAGCAAATGTGTATTGTTTCATTGTGGCAACTGGGCCAAATCCTTCCTGCCGGATATCAGTATCAGCACGGCGCCGATTTTGGGTACTTCTGTTGGTACGGAAAATACCTATGGCGCGCTGGATGGTCGCACACCCGCTATGCCATTGACGTATGGGCGGATCAGTACAGATGATTGCAAAGGAGTGATTAGGGCTTATGTGGGTGAAGGAGCGTTGACGGATGATGAGCTCAAAACCTTTGGTAACCGCGCTGTGGCGCAGATCAATAATTTACAGGGGCTGATGCACTATATATGCCGGAATGGTTTCGAACATCATGTAGTGATGAATGCCAGCAAAACAGCCGGCATTTTAAAAGAAGCTATGGAAAATTATTTGGGTTGGGATACACATGTGCATGAATAATAATAAGTGAACAGTGCTGACATTGAATGTTGAACCCTGAACAATTGAGCATGACAACAAAAGAATTAAAACAAAAGTCCGCGGAGTATCGTAAAAAGATACTGAAATACATTGTAAAGGCAAAAGCGGGTCACACCGGCGGAAGCTTATCCTGTACAGACATTCTTAATGTTTTGTACAATGAGATCATGAACGTATCTCCCGGAAATTTTTCTTCGCCCGACCGGGATCGGTATATTCAAAGTAAGGGTCATACCGTTGAAGCGTTGTTTGTGGTGCTCGCCGATAAAGGATTTTTCCCGGAAGAAGATCTGAATACGTTGTGCCAGTACCAATCACATTATATCGGCCATCCTACCCGCAAAGTGAAGGGCGTGGAGCAAAACACAGGCGCCCTGGGGCACGGCCTGCCCATCGCCGTAGGCACCGCTATCGCGGGAAAGCTGGATGGTAAAGACTATAACGTATACACCTTAATGGGCGATGGAGAAATGCCGGAGGGTAGCAACTGGGAAGCCGCACTGACGGCTGCTCATTACAAACTGGATAATCTTTGTGCTATTGTTGACAAAAACAGTTTGCAGATAACCGCGCCAACGGCTGATGTATGCAATACGGATCCGCTGGATGAAAAATGGAAAAGCTTTGGCTGGGCCGTAAAGGAAGTGGAAGGCAATGATGTTGAAGCGTTAAAAAGCATGCTGCAGCAGCACCCTTTTGAAGCCGGCAAACCCAGCTTACTCATTGCGCACACTACTAAGGGTAAGGGGGTGAGCTATATGGAAAATGTGTTGAAGTGGCATCATGGCGTTCCGTCAGCCGAGGAATATGAACAGGCCATCAAAGAGCTGGATCAGGTATTGACGACCTTATAAAATATAAAATTTCTTCCCTGGTTCGCCGGGAAGCCGAAAAGTCGGGAAGATTTTGTTTTTCAATTACCGCTTTACCGCCTTTCCGGCCGAAAATGAAAACAGATATATAAAACGATGGCAGAACAAATTAATACAACATCCTGCAAGCCCAACCTGGAAGTGTTTTCGGAAACCCTGCAGCGGCTGGCGGAAACCGACCGCAATATTGTTGCCGTAACCAGTGACAGCCGCGGTTCGGGCAAGCTGGTGCCTTTTGGAAAGCGTTTCCCAAAACAGATCGTTGAAGTGGGCATCGCCGAACAAAACCTGGTGGGAGTGGCAGCGGGACTGGCCTCCTGCAATAAAAAAGTATTTGCCACCTCACCCGCCTGCTTTCTTACGGCCAGGGCACTGGAACAGATAAAAAATGATGTGGCTTATAGCAACAATCCTGTAAAGGTTATCGGGATCAGCGCCGGTGTCAGCTATGGCGCACTGGGCACAACGCATCATAGTTTGCACGACTTTGCCGCGCTCCGGGCCATCAATAATATTATTGTAGCAGCACCCGCCGATAACTGGGAAACGGAACAGGCCATTGAGCTGGCGGCAAAAACGGAACTGCCGGTATACCTGCGGTTTGGCAAGAAGCCCATGCCGTTTTTAAAGGAAGCTTCGGAGGAAGTATTTGCATTTGGCAAGGGGCGTGTTATTGTAGAAGGTGATGCGATTGCCATCATCGCCTGTGGTGAAACGGTGCAACCGGCATTGGAAGCAGCGGCTTTGTTGCGGGAGGAGAACATTGCGGCTACTGTTGTGAGCATGCATACGATAAAACCACTGGATGCAGAGTTGCTTTCGGCTGTTGCCCGTAAATGCAAAGCAGTGCTTACCGTGGAAGAGCATAGTATTTACGGAGGGCTGGGGGAAGCCTGCGCTTCCTGGTTGCTGCAGCAGGGTATTTGCAGGCCGTTTAAAATAATGGGTATCCCTGATGAATATACGGTTACCGGTTCACAGGGTGATATTTTCAGACACTACGGGATCAGTAAAACGGGCATCGCTGATGCGGCCCGGGCACTGGTCCAGGTGGCAATACAGTAATCGACAGGTGTGGACAACGGCACTACAAAAATAAATACCCGAGTAATGAAACAAACGATTGGCAAACTGTTGATGATTTGCTGCACTATTTTCCTGTTGGGAGCGTGTGGGCAAAAGCACGATGCATCAAAACAGAAAAAAATCGCGATTGTGATCTCGACCCTGAACAATCCCTGGTTTGTATTTCTTGGGGAAAAGGCGGCAGAAAAAGCACAGGCCCTGGGCTATGAAACCAAATTGTTCGACTCTCAGAATAATACGGCATTGGAAAGCGATCATTTTGATAATATCATCGTGCAGGGTTATAATGCTATCTTATTTAATCCTACGGATGCGGACGGATCGGTAGCGAATGTGCAGAAGGCAAAGGCTGCCGGAATCCCGGTATTTTGCATGGACCGCGAGATCAACTCCCTTACAGCGGCTACTTCCCAGATCCTTTCCGATAGTTATTCCGGTGCGGTGGCGCTTGGGAAATATTTTGTGCAAACATTGCACAAGAAGGGCAATTACGTAGAGCTCCTGGGGCTGGTGGGCGATAACAATACCTGGGCTCGCTCCAAAGGATTTCACAGTGTGGTGGATCATTACACGGGGTTAAAAATGGTGGCGCAGCAAAGCGCGGATTTTGACCGGAATAAAGCAATGGAAGTAATGGAATCGATCCTTCAGGCGCATCCGGATATTGACGGGGTGTTTTGCGGTAACGATGCCATGGCCATGGGCGCTTATCAGGCGCTGCTTACAGCCGGGAAAGCTGCGGAAGTAAAAGTATTTGGATTTGATGGCGCCGATGATGTGATCAACGCCATCAGGGACGGCAAAGTGGCGGCCACCGGTATGCAGTTTCCCGCGGTAATGGCGCAAACGGCGGCTGTATTTGCGGATGACTATATCAAAGGAAAGCGGTCGTTCCCCCAAAAAATACCGGTTGCCGTAGAGCTCGTTACCAATAAAAATGTAGATGATTATGCGGCCTATGGGAAAAAATAAAACGATAAATAATCGACGGAGTGAATAAATTGCTTAAATATGGAATCGGGATCCTGCTGGTTGCTCTTGCAGTGTATAATTCCGTTTATATTAAAAAACTCAGTAGTGTCCGGGCCTCCCCGGCAAAACTGGATACGAAAAGCTATGTAGATCAATTGTGGAAAAACCGGTTGCCCGCTAAACTGGACAGTGCGATTGATATCAATATATTAAAAAATGCCCTGGAGACCGTTGGTAGCAAGGCTTTTGATCAGTACACCAATGCCCTGGCGATCGGCAATTACCGGTATGCGCTCGTAAAAGGCGCCGCCATTGTAGATAGTGTGCACGAAGATGAACTGTTGATTACCCTACAATCAACGCAACCGCTTAAAGCCATCCTGCAAACCGAATTTGTTTACGGGAATACACTTCGGGATGCTTCGCGATTGGTTGACCTGACGACTTTCCCCAATACCAATGACCTGAACAGTATTTCCGAAGCCATGAATGAAAGAGTGCGCAATCAGATCGCATCGGAATGGCGGCCACTCCTGAAGCCCGGCACCCGGTTCGAATTTACAGGCGCCATAGAATTAAACAAAGAACATCTTCATTTTGATAATATTGAGATCATACCGGTACGCATAAAAATATCCTCCGATGCTGGTCGCTAAAAATATAAGCAAAAAATTTTCCGGTATCACCGCGTTGGATAAGGTGAACCTGGAGCTGTTGCCCGGTAAGGTAAATGCCATTATCGGGGAGAACGGCGCCGGTAAATCTACCCTGATGAAGATCTTCTCCGGTGTATATACAGAATACGAGGGAACGCTGATCTATAAGGGAGACGCTGTCCGGTTTGCTTCAACAAAAGATGCGGAAAAGGCCGGGATCGTTATCATTCACCAGGAGCTGAATCTGGTGCCCCAGCTCACCATTACCGAAAATATCTTCCTGGGCCGTGAGTTGATCAACCCCTTTGGTTTGCTCGATAAACCAAAAATGAAAAACGAAACCAGCCAGTTACTGCAGCGCGTAAAACTGGAGTTGTCTCCGGATACACCCGTTCATAAATTAAAGGTGGGGCAACAGCAGTTGGTAGAGATCGCCCGGGCGCTTTACACGAATGCGGAGTTGATCATTATGGATGAACCTACTTCCGCAATTACGGACCGGGAGGTGGAACATTTGTTTAAGATCATCGATGAATTGAAGGAAGCGGGTAAAACGATTGTTTATATCTCTCATAAATTGAAAGAACTTTTTTTAAAAGCCGACCGGTATATCGTATTGCGTGATGGCACTACGGTGGCTTCCGGTGATATGAAAGAGATTACCCAGGAAGCGTTAATTGAAATGATGGCCGGGCGAAAAATTATCATCCAGCGAAACGATACGCCTGTTGATTGTACCGAACCGTTGCTGGAGGTGAAAAAGATCAGTCTTAAAAATCCTGCGGCACCGTCGGCCTGGCTGGTAAAAGATACAAGCTTCACGGTACACAAAGGAGAGATCCTGGGCGTATATGGATTGATGGGCGCCGGCAGGACCGAATTGATGGAAACCCTTTTCGGCTTGCATCCCAAACTAAGCTCTGGCACCATGCAGATTGGATCTTTAAAACAAATACCCCGGTCTCCGGCTGGTGCTGTTGCAGCGGGTATCATGCTGGTTCCGGAAGACCGCAAGCTGCAGGGACTTTGCCTGGATCTGGCCGTGCGGCCCAATACAAGCATCACCGTTTTGGATGGATTGCAGGCAAAAGGATTGATGATCAATAAAACAAAGGAACGTTCGCTTGTAAATGAGTATATCAGGCAATTAAATATAAAGACGGCCTCGCAGGAAACCCTGTCGCGTCATTTAAGCGGCGGCAACCAGCAGAAAATCGTTATCGCTAAATGGCTGGCCAAAAAGCCAAAAGTGCTGCTGCTGGATGAACCCACACGAGGCATCGATGTGGGGGCGAAAGCAGAGTTATACCAATTGATAAAAGCGCTGGCCGCTACAGGAGTAGGGGTTATTGTTGTTTCTTCGGAAATATCCGAGATCCTTGCGCTGGCACACCGCGTATTGGTAATGTGTGAAGGGGAGCTTACCGGAGACCTCCCTGTTGCGGAAGCAAGTGAATCCGGATTATTACAGTTAGCCATTCATAAAAATTAATTTCAGGAATGTCGGAAGCTACTATTACCTATAAGCAGCGGATCAAAAGCCTGCAGTCGTTAATCGCACTGGTGGTATTATGCATACTGCTAAGTGTGCTTACAGATAAATTTTTTACGGCAGATAACGGGTTAAATATCCTGCGGCAAACGGCCGTCAATATTTGTGTGGCTACCGGTATGACCCTGGTGGTGTTAACGGCGGGGATTGATCTTTCGGTAGGCTCCGTACTGGCGCTTTGTGGGGCTATTGCGGCCGGGCTGCTTAAAAACGGATGGACATTTCCATCTGGTGATATGTATGTCGGGTTTACGATTTTTGGTGTGTTATTGGCAGCAGTGCTAGTGGGCAGTGTATTGGGGTGGTTTAATGGTTTTGTGATCACAAAATTTAAAGTGCCGCCCTTTGTGGCAACACTGGCGATGCTTACGATTGCGCGCGGACTCACCATGTTGTACACAAAAGGACAGCCCATCAGCAACCTGGGGCCAAAATTTGCTTTTATCGGCGCCGGCTCCTTTTTGGGTATCCCGGTACCGGTCTGGATCGCGCTGCTGGTGGTATTGTTGGCGGCTTTTATAACAAAGCAAACCCGGCTGGGCCGGTATATTTATGCCATCGGCGGCAACGAGACCGCTGCAAAATTTTCAGGCATCAATATCCCGAAAGTAGTGATAATGGTATATGCCCTGGCAGGCATGATGGCAGCTGTGGGCGGCATCATCGTTACTTCCCGGCTCGATTCTGCACAACCTAATGCAGGGGTTAGTTACGAACTGGATGCTATTGCGGCGGTTGTTATCGGCGGCACATCGTTGAGCGGTGGTCGCGGTACGGTTTGGGGCACGGTTATGGGCGCTATTATTATCGGCGTACTGAACAATGGCCTGGTATTATTGAACGTATCTCCGTTTTGGCAGCAGGTGGTAAAGGGTGGCGTAATTCTGCTGGCGGTTATTATTGATAAGATTGGTAATAAAAATGACTGATAAAATATTGGACCCGACTTCAGGTCAAATGGCATCAATCTGGAGCCTGTCCCGCAGAAGGCGGGATCGCACAGCGTCGGCTGTGTTGCATGGGGCAGCGGATATACTTACCATAAAGAATTAACAAATCATAAATGTCTTTTATTCTTTCTATAGATCAAGGTACAAGCGGCACCAAAACGTTGGTAGTGGATGCATCGGGGCAGGTACTGGCCAGGGGCACCAAACCGCTGCACACCCATCATTTCGGTGAGGGGTTTGTAGAACAGGATCCCATGGGAATTTATGAAAACGTTGTTGCTTCGGTAGCCAAATGCCTGGATGATCTTTTGTCTAATGGAGGTGATAAAAATGCCATCAGCGCTATCGGGATCTCGAATCAGCGGGAAACCTTTGTACTATGGGATAAGCAGGGAACACCGCTTTGCCCCGCTGTGGTCTGGCAGTGCAAACGCTCGGTGGCCATCTGTGAACAATTAAAACAACAGGGATTGTCGGAACAGATAAATGCAGCAACGGGCCTGGTCATTGATCCTTATTTCTCTGCAACCAAGTTGATCTGGCTGGTGCAGCACAATGCAATCATAAAGGAAAAAATACAGCAGGGAGAGGTTTTTTTTGGAACGGTTGACACCTGGGTGCTGTATAAATTAACCAACGGCGATAGTTACTATACAGATCATACCAATGCGTCACGCACCTTGTTTTTTAATATTCACTCGCTGCAATGGGATCAGGAGCTGTTGCAATTGTTTGGACTTAGTAATATCCGGCTGCCGGAAATAAGACCCTCATCAGCGCATTTTGGTGACACCAGCATAAATGGATTATTAAAAAAAGAGATACCGGTGACAGGTATGATCGGTGATTCCCATGCCGCTGCTTTTGGTGAAGGCTGCTTTACGGCGGGTTCGGCTAAGGCAACATTGGGAACGGGCTGCAGCATTTTAATGAATATTGGCAACCGGCCCCTGGCTTCAAAAAAGGGAATGGTTACGACCATAAACTGGAGCATAAAAGGCCGGGTGGATTATGCATTGGAAGGCGTGATCGTGACCTGCGGTGCTACGCTGGAATGGCTGAAGAATGAACTGCAATTATTTGAAGACAGCCGGATGACGGCTGCCATGGCGGAATCCGTATCTGATAACGGGGGCATTTACCTGGTACCTGCCTTCAGCGGGCTGGGTTCCCCGCACTGGCAAATGAACCGGAAGGCCTCCCTGACGGGGATGAGCTTTAGCACTACAAAAAATCATATTGTACGGGCCGCGCTGGAATCGGTAGCCTACCAGGTAAAAGACGTGATCGCGGCTATGGAAATGGATACGGGGATCGCATTAAAAGAATTGATGACGAATGGTGGGCTTACAGCTAATAATTTTGTAATGCAGTTTATGACGGATGTGCTGGATAAACCGGTTTATCAAAGTACTATGGCCGATGTATCGGCCCTGGGTGCGGCTTACATGGCCGGATTGGAAGCTGGGATATTTAGCGGCCTGGAAACATTGATGGGCCTGGAAAAAAATAAAAAACAAAACACTCCTTCCGTGGGAAAGGCATTAGCAAAGGAAGGATATAAAGGCTGGCGGGATGTCATCGCCGGAAAAATATAAATTGAGTGTAATGAGGATAGATAAATTTATAACAGGATTGCTGGGAATGTTTATGGCTGTACAAGGCGCCGCGCAGCCACTGGTGCTCCGCGATGCGGATTTTAAACACTATGTGGACCGGTTTAACACCTTGCCGCAGGAAACCGTTGTTCAGCCCATTCCGGATGCGGCCTCCTGGAACTGGATGCAAAAAAATATTCCGCTGTTTAGTTGCCCCGACAAAAAATTTGAAGAGATCTATTATTTCCGCTGGTGGACCCTGCGTAAACATATCATACAAACACCACAGGGATTTGCCATTACAGAGTTTTTAATAAAACGCTCGTATGCAGATAAGTATAATTTGATCAGCAGCGGCCTGGGGCATCATATTTATGAAGCGCGCTGGCTGCACAATCAGCAATACCTGGATGATGATCTGCTGACCTGGTACCGCGGTAATGAGGGAAAGCCGTTAAAGAAATTGCGGTTTTACAGCAGTTGGAACAGTGATGCCATTTATAACCGGTTTTTGGTAAACGGCAATACCGCATTTGTGAAAAACTTGTTACCCGATCTGCAGGCGGATTACCAGGCATGGGAGGATGAAAAAAGATACCCTGGTGGTTTGTTCTGGCAATATGATGTTCGGGATGCCATGGAGGAAACCATCAGCGGCGGACGTAAAGAAAAAAATCCGCGGCCTTCGATTAATGGCTATATGTACGGGAACGCTAAAGCCATCTCCGCAATTGCAATGCTGGCGGGTAATACCACATTGCAGCATTTATATCAGGAAAAAGCGGATACCCTAAAGAAATTAGTGCAACGCAATTTATGGAATAGCAAAGCGCAGTTTTTTGAAGTGCGCAAACAGCCGGCAGATACCCTGGCCAATGTGATGGAGGAGATCGGCTTTATTCCCTGGTATTTTAATATGCCCGACGCCTCTTATAGCAGGGCATGGAGCAAACTGATGAGCCCGGCGCATTTTAATGCACCTGCCGGTATTACCACCGCTGACCGGAGCCATCCGGCGTTTCGTACGCATGGCTGCTGCAAATGTGAATGGGATGGTGCCGTGTGGCCTTTTGCAACAGCGCAAACACTAACCGCCATGGCTAATTTGCTGAATAATTATAGACAGGCTTACGTATCAAAAAAGGATTATTTTCTTCAGTTGAAAAAGTATGCGGCAGCACAGCATAAAAACGGGGCGCCTTATATCGGCGAGTATATGGATGAAAAAACCGGGCAGTGGCTTACGGCAGATGAGCGGGGTCGTTATTACAATCATTCTACTTTCAATGATCTTGTAATTACCGGACTGGCAGGACTGCGCCCCCGCGCGGATAACCAGGTTGAAGTAAATCCTTTGCTGCCAGCCGGTACATGGGACTGGTTTGCCCTGGATAATATTTTATATCATGGAAAAATATTAACGATTATCTGGGATAAAACAGGAAAAAAATATCATAAAGGGAAAGGCTTATCCGTTTGGGCGGATGGGAAATTAGTGGGCCGTTCAGATAAATTGGGTATTGTAAAAGGCATCTTGAAATGAGATATAGATGGATCATAGGACTAGTAATATTGCTTGGCACACAGGCAAGAGCGCAGCTTTCCGTTGCAAAGATCATCGGGAATAACATGGTGTTGCAACAGGGACAACCAGTTGCAGTATGGGGCCGTGGAATACCCGGGAAACAGGTTGCCGCAACATTTAAAGGACAAAAAGCAACTACAGCGGTAAAGGCCGACAGCAGTTGGAAAATTGAGCTGCGTCCCTTGAAGGCTTCTTTTGATCCTGCGGTGCTGGAAATTGTTTCGGGGCAGGAAATAATAAAACTCAATAATATTCTTGTGGGAGAAGTATGGCTGTGCTCGGGGCAGTCTAATATGGAATTCGCCATGCGCAAGATCGGCAAATTGCAATCCCCTCCCGGAGCCGGCTGGCCGGTAAAAGAGCTGGAAACGGCGCATAATAAAAATATCCGCATCTTCCTGGTGGAACGAAAAAAAATGGCTCCGGACCTTACGCACGCCGGATGGTCCGTTGCGGAAGATGATGCCCTGCGCAGCTTTTCTGCTGCCGGTTATTTTTTTGGCAAAGAATTGCAAGCCAAATTAAAAGTGCCGGTGGGCATTATTTCAGCAGCCATACCGGGGAGCCGGATAGAACCCTGGATGCCCCGCGAAGCTTTTACGGTATTGGATTTTTTTAAAAAGCAAACAGACAGTACACATAAGATTGACGGGGATCCCGGTAAATTCTACAATACGATGATCCGACCGCTGATCCCTTTTGCGTTGAAAGGCTTTTTGTGGTATCAGGGAGAATCCAATTGCTTTCTGAATGAGCGGCTGCAATACACTTACAAGATGAATGCGCTGATCAATTACTGGCGTAAAGAATGGCGCAATTCCGCATTGCCATTTTATTATGTGCAGATTGCTCCGTATTATTATTCGAAGGCCAAGGATCGACCTTATACGGTTTTTAGCGAGCCCGAATTTTGGGAAGCCCAGCAGGCGGCGTTGAAAATACCGAATACGGTAATGATCAATACAATGGATCTGAATGATAACCCCGCAGACCTGCACCCGGTTGATAAATGGGATTTGGGCAAACGCCTGGCGCAGTCGGCTTTAAGTAAAACCTACCATGCATCGGCTGCAACACCCATGGGGCCTGTGTTTAAGACGGTAATAATAGAAGGTGCAGCTATGGTGATCAGTTTTGATTATACGGGGAAGGGACTGGTCAGCAGGAATGGAAAGCCGCTGAACTGTTTTGAAATGGCAGATGAACAAGGGCAGTATGTTCCGGCAACAGCAGTTATAAAGAATAACAAAGTTTGGGTTTCCGCTGCGGGTATAAAAAAACCGGGCGCGGTACGCTTTGCCTGGCGGGAGGACGCCAGGCCCAACCTGTATAATAAGGATGGGTTGCCGGCATTGCCGTTCCGGACCGATAGTAAATTGATGGCGGCGTTTAAGCCGGAATGACGCTCTGCGAGACTTGTAGTCTCGCAGCACTATTCTATCGCCTGAGGCGATAAAATAATTACTTCGGAACAGTATGTTCCGAAGAGCGCATTGCCGGGACTTGCACTACAGATGAAGTGAGTGACACAACGAGGCTGAGCGATGCACAGAAGCTTACAAAATAAAAAAATGAAACGCATTATTTATATGCTTTTTTTGATCCTTGCAACGCAGGCAAATGCACAACAAACCGAAGTGCAGTATTTGTCTGGAAAAGGAAATAACGATATGGTGCAATGGGATTTTTATTGCACGGGTGGAATGAATGCCAATAAATGGACCACCATTGGCGTGCCCTCCTGCTGGGTGTTACAGGGTTTTGGGAAGTATAATTACGGGTTTGCAAAAGACAGCGCCAAAGGAAAAGAAAAGGGTTTATATAAACGCAGCTTTACGGTACCGGCCGGCTGGAAAAATAAAGTAATCAATATTGTTTTTGAAGGAGTGATGACCGATGCCGAAGTTAAAGTAAACGGGACGTTGGCAGGCCCTATACACCAGGGCGCTTTTTATGCGTTCCGGTACGACATCAGTAAATTATTAAATTATGGTAAAGACAACCTGCTGGAAGTAGCGGTAGCCAAACATTCGGCCAATGAGTCGGTAAATGCGGCCGAGCGCAAAGGCGATTTCTGGATCTTTGGCGGCATCTTCCGGCCCGTTTGGTTAGAGGCATTACCGCCAACACATATTAATGCAGTTAAGATTGACGCGCGTGCAAACGGTTCCTTTGCAGCAGTGGTGCAAACCAATGCATCAGGAAGGGAGCGCATGCGTTTTGAGATCTATGACAGCAGGAATAACAAAGTGGGCAGTTACGGCGCGCAAAATGCATCTGATCTTAGAAAGGGAAACTTTTTTGCACAAGGGCAACTGAACGGTATAAAATCCTGGAGCCCGGAAGCTCCCAACCGGTATAAAGTGGTTTTTACTTTATATAAGAACGGGCAGGTGGTGCACCGGGTATCACAAAAATTCGGATTCCGTACAGTGGAGCTCAGGCAGCGCGATGGTATTTACATCAACGGCGTTAAAGCAAAATTCAAGGGGATCAACCGGCATTCCTTCCGGCCGGAGACCGGTCGCACCATGAGCCTGCAAAACAGTATTGAAGATGTGTTGCTGATAAAGCAAATGAACATGAATGCGGTGCGGATGAGCCATTACCCGCCGGACGGGCATTTCCTGGATGTATGCGATTCGCTGGGCCTGTTTGTGATGGATGAACTGGCCGGCTGGCACGGGCATTATGATACGCCAACGGGAACAAAATTGTTAAAGGAAATGATCGACCATGATGCCAATCATCCTTCTGTTGTAATATGGTCGAATGGAAATGAGGGCGGGCACAATTTTGACCTGGATCCGTTGTTTACCCGTTTCGATATACAACAACGGCCGGTAGTGCATCCCTGGCAATTGTTTAACGGTATTGAAACACAGCATTACCGCCAGTATAATTACGGCGTGGGCAATTATGATCAGGGTCATGATATCGTATTACCCACAGAGTTCCTGCATGGACAGTATGATGGCGGCCATGGCGCCGGATTGGAAGATTACTGGGAAAAAATGTGGCGGGATCCCCTGCATGCCGGCGGGTTTTTATGGGATTTTGCAGACCAGGCCGTGGTGCGTAAGGATCTGAACGATTCACTCGATACTAATAAAGGGAATGCTGCGGATGGCATCGTAGGCCCGCATCATGAAAAAGAAGGAAGTTTTTATGCAGTGAAACAAATATGGAGCCCGGTGTATTTTGAGCGCAGGGAAATAACGCCGGAGTTTGATGGCCGGTTTATTCTTGAAAATCGGTATTTATACACCAACCTGGACCAATGCAGCTTTAGCTGGAAACTGGAAAAACTGACATTGAGAAAAGGAACAATAACCGGTGTCTCAAAAGCACCTTCAGTGAAACCAGGTAACAAAGGTATTTTACAGGTAACGCTGCCTGCGGGATGGAATGGCTACGATGTGCTGTACATAACGGTTACAGACAATCATAAACAGGAACTGTTTACCTGGAGTTTTCCGATCAGCCGGCCCGCTAAAATTACCGGAGCACTTGTAAAGGGCAGTACAGCTAAACAGCCGGTTACTATTGCAGTGGAGGGTACTCTTTATAAAGTGCGTGTGGGTGCCATTACACTAACATTCAATAAAGCGGATGGCTTATTAAAAGAAGTTCAGAATAGTAAAGGACTGCTTCCCTTATCGAACGGCCCGGTGATCGCCGGTGGCGCTACCAATTTTGCAGACCTTTCCTATCATTATGATTCGGCAAAAAATCTGGTACTGGCTTCTACGTATCATAAAAAGAATAGTTTTAATACCTTGCAATGGACTATTCATACCAATGGATGGGTGCAACTGACCGTAAATTATTTCCCCGATTCTTTGCATACAAAAATGCTGGGGATCAATTTTGATTTTCCGGAGAAAGAAATGCGCTCGGTAACCTATATGGGCAACGGCCCTTACGGGGTGTGGCGCAACCGGATGCAGGGAACTTCTTTGGGTATCTGGAATAAAAAGTATAATAACACCGAAACGGGCGAGACCTGGAACTATCCGGAGTTTAAAGGATATTATTCCGGTTTTTATTATGGACAGTTTAACAGTGGTGTACAAAGCTTTACTGTAGCTACTGAAACAGAAGATCTTTTTCTGCGGCTCTATTCCGCCAAATGGCGAACAGACCCCTGGCACAACTATGAGCCCTGGTTTCCCAAAGGTGATATTTCCTTTATGCAGGCGATCCCTTCTATCGGTAATAAAACCCAGACCCGGGAAACTACCGGCCCAATGGGCTTAGATAATATTTATTACGACTATGATAAAGATCCGGGCAGGGCATTGAAAATGACATTGTGGTTTGATTTTAATTCAAAATAGTAATTGATAATGCGGTTCAGATTTATACTGTTTTTTGTTGGCGTTGCTTTTGCTGCCCGGGCCCAGCTTCAGGTGCAAAATCTTACAATAGAGCAGCAGGCCTCCCCAATTGGTATTGCTACTTTACAACCGCGCTTTAGCTGGCAACTAAGCTCAGATAAAAGAGGGGTAAAACAAACTGCTTATGAAATACTGGTGGCAAGCTCTAAAGCGGCTCTTGAAAAGAACATAGGTGATGTATGGTCGTCCGGAACAGTGAAAAGCGATAACACATTGTTTGTGCATTTTAGCGGAAGTTCATTACAAGTCAACCGGTATTATTATGTAAAAGTGAAAGTGATTACAAATAAAGGCGAAGAAGCGTGGAGTAAGCCTGTGTTTTTTACAGTTGGATTGGTAAAGCAGTCAGAATGGAAAGCAAAATGGATTGGGCACGACGGGGGCTTTGGGTGGGATAGCATTACACAGTGGTCGCGGCTTTCGGCGAGGTATTTTCGAAAAGAATTCCCCGTCGCCAAAAAAATTAAAAAAGCTTTTGTAAATATCGTTGGGCTGGGTATGTATTCGTTACTGATCAATGGTAAAAAAATAGGCGATGCAGTGCTGACGCCGGCCCCGACCGATTATCGTAAAACTGTACTAAGTAATACTTACGATGTGACGGAACATATTACTACCGGCAATAATGCCGTGGGCGTGGTATTAGGGAATGGCCGCTTCTTCACCATGCGCCAAAATTATAAGCCGTATAAAATAAACAATTTTGGCTTTCCGAAGCTATTGTTTCAATTGGATATTATTTATGAAGATGGAACGAATGAAACAATTGTTTCCGATCAAAGCTGGAAGTTTACGGCAGATGGACCTATTCGTACCAATAACGAATATGATGGCGAGGAATATGATGCTACAAAGGAGTTAGGAGCCTGGTCGTCGGTAAATTATGATGCTGCCAAATGGATACAGCCGCAGCTCGTTGCGGCGCCTGCAGGGCAAGTGCGGCCACAGCCCAATCCTTCTATGAAAGTGATGGAAAAAATTCAGCCTAAGTCCATTAACAGATTGAGGGATGGCATTTACATTTTAGATATGGGGCAGAATTTTGCTGGCTGGCTGCAGATCAAAGTGAACGGTAAAAAAGGCGATAAGGTAAAAATGCGTTTTGCTGAGAGCCTGCAGCCGGACGGTGCCTTATATGTTGCCAATCTCAGGGATGCAAAAGTGACAGATATGTATACCTTAAACGGCGGGGGAGAAGAAGTCTGGCACCCGCAGTTTGTGTATCATGGTTTCCGGTATGTGGAAATAAGCGGCTGGCCGGGAACGCCCGATGTGAGCGACTTTGAAGGACAACTGGTGTATGACCAGATGCAAACGGCGGGACAGTTAACAACCTCCAATGCAACCATCAACCAGGTTGTAAAGAATGCCTGGTGGGGCATTGCGTCCAATTATAAGGGGATGCCGGTAGATTGCCCGCAACGGAACGAGCGCCAACCCTGGCTGGGCGACAGGGCGCAGGGCGCATACGGGGAAAGCTTTTTGTTCAATAATGCAGCGTTTTATGCAAAATGGTTAGATGACATTGAAGCAGCTCAAACGGCAGCAGGAGCCATACCCGATGTGGCGCCTGCTTTCTGGAATTATTATAGTGATAATGTTACCTGGCCGGGTACCTATATTTTGGTTGCCGAAATGTTGCGCCAGCAATTTGACGATACCCAAAGCATCATTAAACATTATCCGTCCATGAAAAAATGGATGCTATATATGAAGAACCGGTACATGAAAGATTTTATTGTTACAAAAGATAAATATGGCGACTGGTGTGTACCGCCTGAAGATCTGAAAATGATCCGCTCGCAGGATAGCACCCGAACTACAAAAGGGGCCTTGCTGGCCACAGCGTATTATTACAGGCTTTTGGGGCTGATGCAAAACTTCGCAGCCATAGCAGGCCATCCTTCCGACGGCGCTGAGTACGCCCGGCTGAAAGAAAATATCCGGACGGCATTTAATAAGAAATTCTTCAGGGCCGACAGCAACCAGTATGACAACGGCACGGTTACGGCCAACCTCCTTCCCTGGTATTTTGGGATGGTTCCTGAAGATAAAAAGCAAGCGGTTTTTACCAATATCATTAAAAAGCTTAATGCAGATAAAATGCATATCAGCACCGGGGTGATCGGCACACAGTGGCTCATGCGCGGGCTTACGCAGAATGGTCGCTCCGATGCGGCGTATACCCTGGCATCCAATAAAACCTACCCGAGCTGGGGCTATATGGTTGAAAACGGTGCCACAACTATTTGGGAGCTATGGAATGGAAATACCGCCAACCCACAGATGAATTCTCAAAATCATATTATGCTGCTGGGCGATCTGATGATTTGGCTGTTTGAGGATCTCGCAGGTATTAAATCAAAGGCGCAGGGCTTTAAAGAAATTGAGATGAAACCGGCCTTTAGAAATGATGAAAACATTTCGGCAGCGTATAAAAGCGTAAGAGGCGAGATCGTCAGTAACTGGACTCAGGAAAACGGAAAACTAAAATGGACCATTACGATACCGGCCAATACAGTAGCAAGGATATACGTTCCGGCAAAATCCAGGAAAGAGGTAAAAGAATCCGGAAGGATGATTGATGAAAAGAATGCTGTTAAATTTATAACCATGAGTGGGGGCGATGCCATATTTGAGATGGGCAGCGGCATTTATCACTTTACAAATTAAAAATGATATGAATTTTAAAAAAATGATTGCGGGTTTATTGAGTCTGAGCTTTTGTATATTGTTACATGCCCAGGCAGCCGATCCGGATGCTGAAACCCAAAAGAAAGCTTCGGAATGGGTAGCCGCATTGTATTTAACGGATGCGGCAAAAGCCGATCGGGTGCAGGCTGCTATTGCAACCCATCTTAATGCGGTTAAGGACTGGCATAATACACATCCGGTAAAACAAAACCCCGGAGGGATCAACCCGGCTACCGGAAACGCCTTTAGTAATTTGGATTGGGAAGTGATCTATTGTTCTCAAAAACCAAAAACAGTTCGCGAAAACCTGATGCGTGTTTTAAATGCTGAGCTGACACCCGAACAGATTGAACAGGTATTTGATAAGTATACGGTTGGTAAAGTAGCCTTTACTTTAAAAGGATACGAAGCCATTGTGCCTGATCTTACAGAAACAGAGCGTGGCGAAATAGTAAAAAATCTGAAACAGGCGCGCGATCAGGCGATTGATTATAAGAGTATGAAAGAGATCTCTGCTATATTTGAGATCTATAAAACAAAATGCGAGCAATACCTCAATAATAACGGCCGTAACTGGAGGCAGTTGTTTAAGAACTATGTAGATAAGGTGAAGGCAGAGAAGGCAAAGAAAAAGGGTTGATGCAGTTCGATACGACGAATTAATTGAGCTCTTTTCGAATGACAGTTCGTCGTCACCTCGACCGGAGCGGAGAGGTCTCTACGGTATCATTCCGGCATAAGGAGTTTGAAATTTGTTTGGTGACGCATGATGCCATCTGCACTACAGTACAAGAGTGCGATCCCGCCTTCAGCGGGACAGGCTCCAGAATAATGCTGCCATTGGCACTTTCGCCAGGGTAAAAATAAAAAGTAGATTAAATAATAAATGATGATGAAAAAAATAAATCTGTTAACCGTTTGTCTTTTGTTGATAACGGTTTTTGTTACAGCACAAACCAACCGCTGGAAGCAGGGCATCCTGGTAGACGAATTTATTTACGATACGGCCTCCTTTCCGCAGGCGCATGCCTCTACTATTGCAGAAACGCCCGATGGGCTGATCGCTGCCTGGTTTGGTGGTACCAAAGAAGGTAATAAAGATGTATGCATCTGGACCAGTCGCCTCGTAAATAATAAATGGACGGCCCCTCAACTAGTCGCGGATGGTATATTGAATGATTCCACCCGTTACGCCTGTTATAACCCCGTGTTGTATTATGCACCTACGGGAGAGTTGCTGTTGTTTTATAAGATAGGACCTAATGTGGCGGGATGGACCGGCTGGATGAAGCGTTCAAAAGATAACGGGAAAACCTGGAGCCCGCGGGAGGCGCTGCCGGAGGGTTATCTGGGGCCCATTAAGAATAAACCCGAACTCATTAACGGGGTTTTGGTTTGTCCATCCAGTACGGAAGTTGGCGGCTGGAAAGTGCATTTTGAATATACAAAGGATTGGGGCCACACCTGGACAAAATCAGCTCCTATCAATGATGGCAAAACTTTTTCCGCGATTCAGCCCTCTATTTTAAAATATAAGAATGGTGCGCTGCAGGTGCTGGGACGTACGCGGAATACCGTCATTTATGAAAGCTGGAGTAAAGATCACGGCAAAACATGGTCGCCCATGACGGCCCTGGATCTGCCCAATAATAATTCCGGAACAGATGCCGTAACATTAAAAGACGGCCGCCAGTTATTGGTATACAATCATGTATTGCCGGACTCCACCTGGGTAAAAGGAAAGGGGCCCAGAACGCCGCTGAACGTAGCCGTTTCAAAAGATGGTAAAAACTGGTATGCCGCGCTGGTGCTGGAAGATTCACCCATCAGCCAGTACTCCTACCCGTCGGTGATCCAGGGCAAAGATGGTATGGTGCATATCGTATATACCTGGCGCCGGCAGCGGATAAAATATGTAAAAATTGATCCGTCAAAGTTGAAGCTGACACCTATAAAAAATAAAAAATGGCCGGGAGCGGCGGTGCTAAAGGGAACGGTAACCGACGATTAATAAAAATAGCCGTATGAAGCATATACCCTTACTGGATCTGATCATTATTTTGCTGTACCTGGCCGCTATGGTATGGATCGGTTTTTATTTTTCCAAAAAGAATAAAAGCGCCGACCAGTTTACCAAAGCATCCGGTCGCATTCCCGGCTGGGCCATCGGGCTTTCCATTTATGCTACGTTTTTAAGCAGTAATACGTTTTTGGGTGTGCCGGGTAAGGCTTTCGGATCGAACTGGAATGCTTTTGTATTCAGCATCTCCATGCCTTTTGCCGCAATATTCGCAGCTAAATATTTTGTGCCGTTTTACCGGAGCACGGGAGAAGTATCTGCCTATACGCATTTTGAAAAACGCTTCGGCCCCTGGGCCCGTACCTATGCAGTGGTCTGTTTTGTGCTGACGCAATTTGCAAGAATGGGTTCCGTATTCTTCGGCATGGCATTGAGCCTGCAGGCATTGCTGGGCTTTTCAATGGCCTCCATTATGGTGGTGATGGGCATCTGTATTATTATTTATACAGTGATGGGTGGAATGGAAGCAGTGATCTGGACGGAAGTAGTACAGGGTATTTTGAAAACCCTGGGAGCCTTGCTGATCCTTTATCTCATTTTGCGGGAGATTCCCGGCGGCATCGAAAAGGTAGTTGCCATTGGAAAAGCTCATCATAAATTTAGTTTGGGCGACGCTTCCTTTGACCTTACCAAATCCGGTTTCTGGGTGATCTTATTATATGGTTTTTTTATCAACCTGAACAATTTTGGAATGGACCAGAACTACGTGCAGCGTTATCATACGGCCAGCAACAGCAGGGAAGCAAAAAAGTCTGTCTGGTTATGCGTGGCGATGTATGTGCCGGCATCCTTATTGTTTTTTATTATTGGTACGGCGCTTTTTGCCTATTACCAGCAGCACCCGGAACTGACGACTGAGATCACGCGCATGGTGGCAACGGAGCGCCTGGGTTCGGGGGCCTCCCCATCAGCGATAAATACCCTGGCTGCTTCTCTGCAACCCGCGGATTATGGTGATAAGGTGATGCCGCATTTTATGGTGTACAAGATCCCGCAGGTATTCCTGGGGTTGATCATTGCTGCTATATTATCTGCGGGGATGAGCACGATCAGCTCCGGGATGAATGCCTGTGCCACGGTGTTTACAAAAGATATTTACAAACGCTATTTTGATCCGGCTGCAGAAGGGAAAAAAGAATTAAAGATCCTGTACTGGGGCACCGTTATTTTTGGATTGATCGGGCTGGGTACGGGGCTAGCCATGCTGGGTATTAAGAGTGTGCTGGATGTGTGGTGGGAGTTGTCCGGTATTTTCTCCGGGGGGATGCTGGGTTTGTTCCTGCTGGGACTGATCAGTAAAAGAACAACCGGCGGGCAGGCAGCTATTGCCGTAATAGCGGGCGTGCTGGTGATCCTTTGGTTTACGTTTTCGTCGAAAATACCGCCGGCTTATGCATATTTAAAGATCGGCCTGCATATTAATATGGTGATCGTGGTAGGCACGCTGACGATTTTTGGGGTGGGGTGGTTGTTGTCGTTGCGGAAGACAAAGGCAGTATCATAACGGGTTTGAGGTCACAACTGTGACCTCAAACTTTCCAGGAACGTCATTTCGACAAGTCCGCCGAAAACGGATGAGGAGAAATCTCGTTGTTTAAGAATGAGATTCCTCCTTTCACTGCGTTACAGTCGGAATGACGATAATAACGACGATAAGTGCTCACATCGGGCTGGTCTTATGGTATCAACGTTCCAGGAAAATCATGAATGGTTTCGCAGCAAAGCTGCTCCATCACCTGTTTTAGTTGCGCTTTAAACATAGCAATGGTATGATCACCACCGGATGTTCCCAGTGCGCCCACGCCATACATAAAAGGCCGGCCCATAAAAGTGAAGTCGGCGCCGCGGGCCAGCGACCGGCCAATATCCGGGCCTGAGCGGAGCCCGCTGTCGATCATTACCTTGTATTTCGATTTAAATTTATCTGCCAACCCTTTTAAGGGCTTGATGGTAGATTCACCGGCATCGATCTGTCGACCGCCGTGGTTGGAAATGATGATGCCGTCCACTCCAATGCCAGCGCATAGCTCCGCATCGTGTTCGTTCACTACACCCTTTACCACCAGCTTGCCTTTCCATTTATCCCGGATTGCGGCCACTTTATCCACATCTACCCGACCGGTAAACGTAGCGTTCATAAACTTGCCCAGTTGTTTCATGTCCATCCCCTTTTTCATATAGGGCTTTAAGGTGGCAAAGGAAGGAATGCCCACGCGGAGCGTTTCCAATCCCCATACAGGGTGCATTGCCGCCTGAACGAAATTATTGATGGTATTTTTGGGCGGCATGGAAAGTCCGGCTTTGATTTCCCGATAGCGCAAACCAAAAGAAGGAACGTCAATTAAAACTACCAGTACCGGACAATTTACAGCTTCCAGCCGGCGCAAAATATCATCGCGGAGTTCGTTCTCTGTTGGATGGTATAGCTGGAACCAGAACTTGCTTTCAGAAAGTTCGGCAATACGTTCGATACTGCTGGTGGAAACGGTACTCAGAATATAGGGAATGTTATGTTTTAAAGCTGCTTTGGCCAGTATTTCCGGGGCATTGGGCCACATCAGCCCCTGCAGGCCTACCGGTGCAATACCGAATGGGGCGTCGTAAACATGACCGAATAATTCGGTACGCATGTCAACACCCTTATGTTTTTTAAGATATTGCGGCATCAGGAAGACGTGCTTAAAATCTTCTTCATTCCTCCAAACATTTAGTTCATCATTACAGCCGCCTTCCAGGTAATCAAATGCAAATTTGGGCATTCTTTTTTTTGCCTTTCTTTTTAAATCGGCTACTGATGGATATTGCGGGTTATATCGGAGTAAATTTGTGCTCATAATTTTATATTGGCGAAGAAAAAGAATCAGCAAGATTAACAAATAATTTCCGATTTCCTGTCCTGTACCATCCGGCAAGGGTGTTCCTTGAATAAATTGTTGTATAAATGGTAAAAAGGATTTATTAGAAGATTCCTTATCCGTTTTGGGTGACAGAGTGACTTGTGGGACTAGTTAACATTGGAGTAGGTCGCACCAGTCGCTTGAGTCCCACCAACTAGCCACACGGTTGCTCAACTACCTATCTCATTTTGTAACTTCCTGGAACACCTTCTTCAAATAAGCCACATTGGTGCCGTAATTATATTTTACATCTCTCGGGTGCAGTGCGTCGCGCGACCGTTCTACCACCAGCCATCCGCTCCATTTCATTTGATCCAGCGTTTTTTTCACTTTGTATAAATCGATCTGCGGATCGTTCTGGAGCCATACACTGTCTTTATTAGTGCAATGGATCATGGCAATATTCTTTGCTCCCAATATTTTTAGTTCTTTGTAAAGATCCCGGCCCTCTTTCAGTGGATTTGAAAAATTAAAATAGATCTTTATTGCCGGAGAACCAATTTCTTTGAGGAGCGCTACTTCTCCTTTTGCGTCAAGTGCTGTTTCAATAGCAATGGTCACACCGGTTTCCTGCGCCATTTTGCCGGCTTCTTTTAAACGGGCAACAACCGCCGGTCGCTTTTCCGGGTTTTTTTTCAGATCGCATTGTATCCCTAAAGGAAGGAACGCTGTTTTAACATTCATCTGTTTCATCGTTGTAATACATGCCGCTATCGACTCTTTATAATGCTCCCTTCCACAAAAGGATTGTGCATAATAGCCCGTCATGGCCAGCGAGGGGATTTCCAGGTTCAATGCCCTGGCGGTTTGCAGGTATTTCTCCCGTACGGAATCTATCGCCAGCTTATTATCAAAGGTTTCCCGGTTGCCCAATCCGCCCATGTCAATTTCAATGCCATCGGCATGCAACTCTTTTGCGAGCGGCAGGGCGCCCAACTTCTGACGTTTTAACAACATCAGGTCGATCAGCGCAATTTTATATTGCTGTGTTTTCTGGGCGATACCCGTTATAGGCAAAGCAATAATAAGGAGGTATAGGAATGCTTTTTTCATATTATGTGAATTATGTTTTTCTCACACCTGCCCGTTCAGTCAGGCGGGGATTCCGCAGATTTGCACAGATTTTAAGCCTTTTGTGATAATCCGCGTCGTAAGTGAGCTATATAAATACTGCTTTTGTACTCGTTCAGTCTTTTCTCTCACAGATTCCTCAGATTTTAAAAGTCTTCTGTGATAATCCGTGTAATCCGTGAGCCATATATAAATATTGCTTTTGTATTCGTTTTTTTCTCACAGTCCGCAGATTTACATAGAGTTTAAAGCTCTTCTATGATAACCAGCGAAATTTCATCTACAGTCGAAAAAGCATTGCGGGCGAAATGACGATGAACTATAAACCATAAACCATGAACTATTTCACCGCTGCTTCAAAAACTTTTTCCAAATTGTCGAAACCCTTTACTGCGCGGGCAGGTAACTTTTCTCCATGATCCCCGAACACATATAATTTTTTCTCGTCTTCAATGGTAATGTCCGATTCATCTATAACGCCCTTTTTGTCTTCAATGGCTTTTATATTCAATCCCAGGTACCGTGCCATAAAGTGATATACGGCGGTTCTTTTGTTGATGCCGAAATCATGTTTTTCGGTGGGTAGATGCACATTCTGCAGATCTGCTTTCTTTCCATACCAGCTATACATTTTTTGCAGATAAGGAAAATCATGTTCGGGCATTTTATCTGTCCAGTCGCCGCCATCGCTCACCAGCAATTGCGGACGTGGGGCGGCCATTGCAGCGATCTCTACATTATCAGTGCCCCCACCGCAACTATGAATATCCATGCCACTCTCACAGGGGCAGCCGCCATAGAAATAAGAAGAAACAGAAACTACAGGTGCCGACACTTTTATGCGGTCATCAATGGCGGTCATTAATTCGGTATGACTGCCGCCGCCGGAGCCCCCTGTGATGCCTACTCTTGTGGTATCTGCATCTTTTAAAGCCAGCAGATAATCCAGGATGCGGATGGCGCCCAGTGCCTGTATGGTCATGGCCAGACTGCGGCGATGGTCTTCCGGTTTAAACTGTAATAAGGATTCACCCCAGGCAAAGAGATCATAACTAAAGGCCATGGCGCCCATTTTTGCTAGCGCAGCGCAGCGGAGCTGGCAATCGGGGCGATAGCGTTGTTGTTGCCAGTGCCCATCTGGGTTCAGGATCACAGGGATCTTCCCTTTGTGGGTTGCAGGCTTGTATAGGGATCCGTTGATCCATACACCGGGTAAAATTTCCAGGGCAATATTCTCTATTGTGTAACCATTGTATTTCCGGATGGGAGTAGTAACGGGTTCGCTGATGGGCCATGCCGGTAATTTAGCCAGTTGCAATTTTTCAAGAATGCATTGTTTTAATTCTTTTTTCCGGGCCTCCCATTCCGACAAATTTTTATACTGGGCCGCAATGCGGTCCAGCTCGGCCCAGCCGTCAGCTACAGCCCAGCGATAGTACTCATAATCGCCGATCTTATATTTTTTGTCGCCATCCTTTTTTACTTTCAGATCAAAAGGTGCTAACACGTTGTTTAGTGTTTCTTCTACATCCGGGCGAAAACGCCAGCGGGCATAGTTGAGCACTTTTCCTTTTACCAATGAGTCCGGATAGCGGATGGCAACGCCATAGCGCGTTTCGATATTCTTTAATACCTGGGCTAACGGCTCCGCATATTTGTTATCTGTATTCTCCTGTGCCTTTGCAAAAAAGCTGAACAAAATTCCCCAAAGTAGAAGAGTGCGACGCAAGTAAAGCATAATAGTAATTCTGAAGCTGGCGAAATAATTAAAAAATCAATTTAATAGATGGTGAGAGAAGACACTCACCATGGCGGCGGCTCGTGGAGACACACGCCACAGCAAATTACAATCCCACCGGCTGAATTCCCAACCGGTTGCACCAGCCCAGGAACCGGTCGTAGAGTGCATCTACTTCCTTTTTCTGATCCGGCGTCAGGTGCAGTGCATAGGCCCGGCTGATGGTACGCACCGGTAGTCCGCGCTTTTCCAGAAAATATTTGGCGCTCATGGGGTAGGCCTGGTGGATCATCGGGTCCACGCTTGCAAGTTCTGCCTGCAGCCATTTTGCCGTTTCCTGTTGCCCGGGATTGTTGGCATTTTTTACCATCCACACCAGCACCTCCGGATAAAAATTTCCGGATATAGACGACATTCCCTTTGCGCCCTGTTGCATGCTGAACAAGGCGTTGGGCGTGTGCGCATCATAAAACTCAAGGGGACTGTTGGAAGCTTTTAAGACTTCCAGTTTGGCCTGCACATTCTCGTGCGTGATGGATGTATCTTTATGATAGATCAGCCGGCCGGATTCTAAGAGTTGTTTAAAAATATCCGCGCCCAATATACGTTTGTAAGGTGCCGGGCATTCATAGATGCCCAGCGGAATATCGTTTGTAAGGGCAAACATTTTTTCAAAATTGCGCAGTAATACTTCATCTTCCTCGTCCACCTTCGCAAAGTGCCCGCTGATCATAATAACGGCGTCAACACCGGTATCGTAGATCTTCTTTGTAAACTGTGCTTTGTCTTCTACTGTAAGTCCGAAGGAACCCGTGGCCACCACCGGCACGCGCCCATTCACACATTTTACCACATGATGGGTTAATGCCAGCCGCTCTTCTTCCGTGATACTAAACATTTCACTGCTGAGACAGTTGGCGAAAAAGCCCTCCACACCTGCCTCCAGGTAAAACGCCACCAGCTCGGTTACGGCGTCATAATCGATTCCCGCTTTCAGATTAAAGGGCGTGATCATTACGGGTACAAACTTTCCTGCAATCGCTTCCATACATCATTTGTTTGAGGCCGATAAAGTTTGTACATTTTTTTATGTATCGACTGCACGATCGTACTAAAAAGATGTAGGATTTTGTTATTTTTTGGGAGCGGGCGCAGATGTGCCGTGCCGATGGCACTCGATGTGCAGGGGGGCGGTCTTCATCCCCGAATGAATTCGGGGTTGGCAAGATGCGCCAGGCCGATGGCCTTTTGTTTTGTGGAGAGCGATAAGTGGCATTGCGTTGGGCACTATGATAGTTTTATATTGGAAGCGTTCGTGCAGATGTGCCATGCCGATGGCACTCGATGTGCGTGGGGCGGCCTCTATCCCCGAATGAATTCGGGGTTTGCGAGATGCATTAGGCCGATGACCTTTTGTTTTGTGGAGAGCGATAAGTGGCATTGCGTTGGGCACTATGATAGTTTTATATTGGAAGCGTTCGTGCAGATGTGCCGTGCCGATGGCACTCGGTGTGCGTGGGGTGGCCTCTATCCCCGAATGAATTCGGGGTTGGCGAGATGCGCCAGGCCGATGGCCTTTTGTTTTTGAGGAGAGCGATAAGAGGCATTGCGTCAGGCACTATGATAGTCTTATATTGGAAGCGTTTGTGCAGATGCAGGATGCCGATGGCATTCGATGTACGGTAGTTTGGCCTCTTCTTCCGGAATAGGTTCCGGAGTTGGGAGATAAGCAGGCCGATGGCCTTCGCTCTTCATGAGGATAAGGCAAGAGGCGTAGCCTCGGGTAGTTAACAACAGCGAACTTCAGTTCACTGTATTACAAAGTAGTGGAGACCTGAGAGCCGTAGGCTCGGAACATGTAGAAAATACTATTTTTATGAAAAGAAAAGCCATATGGCAAACACCTATCACAAAGTCTATATTCAGGCTGTTTTTGCGGTAAAGTATCGTGCAGCTCTTCTGCATGCGTCCTGGAGGGAACGGTTGCAGGCCGTTATCGGTAACCTGATTAATGAAGCCAATTGCAATACCTTGATTGTAAATGGTGTGGAGGATCATATGCACTGTTTTTTTAAGCTTAGCCCTGTGGTTTCGATATCGGAACTTATGAAAACGGTAAAGGCAAAATCCTCCAAGTATATCAATGATCGTCATCTTACGCGGGAACGATTTGAATGGCAACGGGGCTATGGAGTATTTTCCTATAACCAGCGGGATGTGGATATGATTTACAGGTATGTGCAACGGCAGCAGGAGCGTCATCAGGCGAAAACATTCCTAGGTGAATACCTGGAATTGCTCAAAGAATTCGAGATTTCTTACGATGAGCAGTATCTTTTTCATGAGTTGTTATGATATGTATCGTGCCTACGGCACTCAGTCTGTTGCAGCGGGTTCCGTATCCGGAATGAATTCCGGAGTTGAAAGATAGGCAGGCCGATGGCCTTATTTTATCATTGAGATACGAACAGGATAAATAGTATTGATCAGCCTGATGTTTTTAGTTTTGGCATATAGGTATCGTGCCTACGGCACTCAGTCTTCAGTAGCTGGCTCTATCTCCGGAATAAATTCCGGAATTTGGAGATGAACAGGCCGATGGCCTTCCTTGTTACCATTGAAGTCATGTAATGTTTACTATATGCATGCTGCCCACGATGTTGGCCTCCTATCGGTAAAGCGGGTCAATAGCCGTCGATTTAACAATGCACAGAAATGCGAGAGGCATCGCCTCGACTCATTATTAACAGCGAATTAAAATTCGCTGCATGGGATAAACGATAGAAAACGAAAGAGCCATAGGCTCGACCCATTTACAAAATACCGCCCCCAATCATCAACCGGAAAATGCCCACGACGATCACAATAATGCTGAGTGTTTTACCGGCGGAAGAATTACCGATAGCAGAAAAGATCAACGCTAAAATGCCAAAGGGGATCACCAGCCAGTATAGCCAGCCCAGCAGGGGTATAAAGGCAATAACCGCCAGCACGCTGGCTATGAGGGCAAACAGAACACCGAATAATTTCATCATGTTGTATATGTTTTATGATAATGCAAAACTAGTAACAACGGGTACTTGAAGCCAATGCTCATCGGCAAAATAATTAATAATGCCGGTGAAAGGTAATATTCTTCCCTTTAGTAAAATTTTCCAGTATAATAGTGATTACAGGCATCTGCATAAGCCTGCTTTAAAGTACATTTATTCTTTGTTTAAAATAATAAAAGAGTGCCATAGTGAAACGGTTGGACGCCGCTTTAATTACAATTTTTCTTCTTGTTGCTTCGCTGTATAGCAAAGGACAGGTTTATGTTGCGCCTATAGGGAATGATACCGGCGATGGCTCTGTAACGGCACCTAAGGCTACATTGAATGCAGCCATACGGCAGGTGCGGGAAGAACGGCGGTTGAAAAAAGAAAAAACCGTTGGTAAGATCCTGCTCCGTGGTGGTACTTACTATTTAGATGAACCGGTATATCTGAGGCCGGAAGATAGCGGTACCCCCTCTGATCCGCTGATAATAGCCGCCGCCCCCGGACAAACACCTGTTTTGAGCGGAGGTATTTTAATAGAAAACTGGAAGAGAAGTACAGGGCCGGTTAAAGACCTGCCGCAGGCTGCACAGGGTAAGGTCTGGGTGGCTGATGTGCCCGCTACTGCGGGAGCTATCCCATTTCGCCAGTTGTGGGTAAATGGCAAAAAAGCAATAAAGGCTAAAAGTGCGCCGGGCAATAGTATGCAGCGCATTCTGAACTGGGATAAGAAAACGGCAACGGCGATTATTCCACTGCATCCGTTTGAACATTTGGAGGTAACCGACGGACTGGAGTTTTTTATTCACCAGTGGTGGGAAGTAGCCAGCCTGCGCATCCGCAAACTGGAGAAAGCAGGCGACAGTTGCCGTGTTTATCTTTACGAACCCGAAAGTCGTATTCAGAATGAACACCCCTGGCCCGCGCCCTGGCTTTCAAAAGAAACAGGTAATTCCGCTTATTATCTGAGCAACTCCCTTTCTTTTTTAGATGAACCTGGGGAATGGTATTACAACACTGCTACAAGAAAGCTTTATTATTACCCGCGGGCGCAAGAAGATATGACCACTGCGGAAGCGGTAGTTCCCTTTTTGGAAAATATTTTTGTGGTTGAGGGAACACCGGGGCACCCGGTGGAAAATGTAGTGGTTAAGGGCATCCGTTTTGAGCACAGCGCCTGGAACCGGCCTTCGCTGCAGGGACACGTGCCGCACCAGGCCGGCTTGTATATGACCGATGCCTATAAATTAAAACCAGCCGGTACACCCGAAAAACCATCGCTGGACAACCAGGCCTGGGTAGGGCGTCCGGAAGCGGCTGTTGCGGTTTCGTTTGCAAAAAATATCCGTTTTGATGATAACCGTTTTGAGCACCTGGCAGCAACCGGTCTGGATTTTAAAAAAGGAGTGCAATCTTCCGCCATTACCGGCAATCTCTTTAAAGATATTGGCGGCACAGCCATCCAGGGCGGCTATTTTGGAGATGACGGTGAAGAGATACATAAACCTTATAATCCTGCCGACCAGCGAGTGGTTTGTGAAAACATCACAATTATCAATAACCTCATCACGGATGCTGGTAATGAAGACTGGGGCTGCGTAGGCATCGGCATGGGATTTTCGAGGAATATAATGATTGAACATAATGAGATTGAAAATGTCCCCTACTCTGGGATAAGTATGGGCTGGGGCTGGACGCCTGCTAAAAATATAATGGAGCAGAACCGCATCCGGTTTAACAAAGTACATCATTACGGCCGGACCAATTATGATTGCGCGGGCATTTATACCCTGAGTGCACAGCCGGGAACGATAATAGAGGAAAACTATATTGATAGCATTTATAAAGCGCCCTATGCGCACCTGCCCAACCATTGGTTTTATTTGTATACCGATGAAGGCTCTTCGGGTATTAATGTGCGCAACAACTGGACACCCGCTCAAAAATATTTGCAGAATAATAATGGTCCGGATAATCATTGGGATAATAATGGTCCGCAGGTTGCTGCAACGGTGAAAACGAACGCAGGGCTCGAAAGTAATTACCGGGCATTGCTAAAAGAAAAAACAAGCGGCAGCGTTCACCAGGATATCAATAAACAACGGAAAGAGCTGATCGAACTGGTGAGCAATAGTAAAAAGACCATTGATGTAAAAAAACTGGAAGCATTCCTGAAGGGGAAAAAAGTGCAGCAGGAGACGATCAGTAAATGGAATAATCATGTTGTAGTATATGGGTTTGTAGCAGATGCAAATGGATTGCGGGGACAGCTACAAAAGTTATTTCCGGATGTAACCGTTAAAGTGTACCAGGACCTGGTGTATGAATTTGACCGGCTGGAACGTTGCCCGGATGCAGGCATAGCAAAGGATTGGACGGACATTATTATGACGGCCAATCTGGTTGCCGATCCCAAAAAGCAACAGGAGTATCTTGATTACCATGCCACACAATTTGAAAAATGGCCGGAGCTTTCCAGAGGGTTTTGCAACGCCGATTTTCAGCAATTACGCGTGTTAAAAAACGGGAGACAATTAATGCTGGTGATCAGTATTCCCAAAGGGAAAATGCTGGACGAGCTGAACCCCAAAACAACGGAAAATAATCCGCGAATGAATGAATGGAACAAAATCATGAGCGGCTACCAGGAAGGGATTAAGGGAACAAAAAAGGGAGAAACCTGGGTGCTGTTTAGGTGAATGGTGAATAGAAAATGGTGAATAGAAGCGCCGCAGGCGCGCAACATTTGTAGATTCGGGCATAAAATATTTTTAATAAAAACAAACACATGTTGAATATCGGGATTGTAGGATTAGGGGAGGGCCGCAGCACCATGTCGGCCGCATTGCAAAGCAAAAAATTACGGTTGAAAATGATTTGCGATGCCAATGAAGAATTATGCAAACAGCGCTGCAGGGAATTCCGGTTTGACCGGTATACCACGCGTTATGAAGAGTTGTTGAATGATCCGGATATTGATATCGTAGCCATTTACACACCCGATCATTTGCATGCACAGCACGTGCAATTGGCATTGGAACATGACAAACATGTAGTGTGCACCAAACCCTTTATCGATAATCTTGCGGATGCGAAAGCGTTGCTGCAGCTACAAAAGAAAACCGGCAAGAAAGTCTTTGTAGGTCAAAGCTCCCGTTTTTTTGAGCCTTACAAACGGCAGCGGTCTGATTTTGAAAAAGGCCTGATCGGCGAGCTGATCACCATTGAAAGTCATTATAATGCTGACCATCGTTGGTTTTTAAAAAAGAAATGGGCATTGGAAAAATCGTTTAAATGGTTATATGGCGGATTGAGTCACCCGGTTGATTTTATCCGCTGGTACCTGCCGGATATTGAAGAAGTAATGGGGTATGGGATGATCAGTGCCAATGGTAAAAAAGCCGGATTGAAAAACGAGGACACCATGCACTTTATTTTCCGCAATAAAGACGGACGGGTGGCCCGGGTGAGTGGTGCCTACACCGGTCCGGTGCAACCCACGGCTCGCGAGAGTGAGATGAGCTGCATCCTGCGGGGAACGGAAGGCGCCAGCCAGGCAGACTATCATGAGCTGCGGTATGCCATCACCAATAAGAAAGGCGATCAGCAATTGATTACCTGGGGTGATGAGCAGTTGAACCATTATTTCCGTTTCGAAGGACAAAGCCACCATGCAGGTGAGTATCAGAATTACCTGGAATATTTTGCAGACAGCATCGCCAACAATACGACGGCCTATCCGGATATGCGTGAGGGGATCGGCACAGTGGCACTGTTGCAGGCGATGGATGAAAGTTTACAAACACGGCAGCCGGTTCAGATAAAGGCATTGCTGAAGCAGTACGGGCTGGGGAAGTTGTAGAAATAGTGAATGGGAAATAGTGAATGATGAATAGGAGCTCAACATTTATCGCTCCGTAGGAGCATAACATTTGTAGCTGATAGTAGCACAACAGCACAAGAGTGCGACGCAACCCGGATGCCATCCGCACCAGGGCCCGGATAAAAAATAAAGAACAAAAAATTAATGAATCATCTTATTTCAAAATTACAACCGATCGATTATGCTATAGTAGTGGTGTATCTGGTCGTGTTGTTGGTGATCGGCTACAGGGCCAGCTTTGGCAAAAAAAAGAAGCAGGACGAAACCCTGTTCCTGGCAGGCAAATCGCTGAACTGGTATAATATCGGGTTCAATATGTGGGGCACCAATGTGGGACCCTCGATGCTGCTGGCTTTTGCCAGTATCGGTTATGCCACGGGCATTGTAGCGGGTAATTTTGAATGGTATGCGTTTGTGTTCCTCATGCTGCTGGCGATGGTTTTTGCGCCAAGGTATCTGGCAAGCAATGTAACCACTATGCCGGAGTTTATGGGGCAGCGTTATGGGGAAGACACGCGTAGTATCCTGGCCTGGTATGCCATGGTGAAGATGCTCATCTCCTGGTTGTCGCTCGGTTTGTTTGCCGGGGGCTTCCTGGTCCGACAAATATTAGGTATTCCCATGTGGCAGTCGGTGATCGTGCTAGTATTGTTTGCCGCGTTGTTTGCCGTGGCCGGTGGATTAAAAGCCATCGCCCGCGTGAATGTGTTCCAGATGATCCTGCTCATTATTGTATCCTGTATCCTTTGTGTATTGGGTGTTCAAAAAGTGGGCGGACTTTCCGCCTTGTTTGCAAAAACACCGGGTTCTTATTGGAGCCTCGTGAAACCTGCGTCAGATGCGGGTTACCCGTGGCCGGCTATCTTGTTGGGTTACCCCGTTTCGGCGGTTGCCTTCTTTTGCACGGACCAGGCAATGGTGCAATCGGTACTGGGCGCGCGTAACCTGGAGCAGGGGCAGCTAGGTGTTAATTTTATCGGCTGGCTAAAAATATTTTCAATTCCGCTGTTTATTATTCCGGGAATTGTTTGCGCCGTGCTTTATCCAAACTTACCGAGCGCGGATGAAGCCTACATGACGATGGTCACCAATTTATTCCCGGCGGGATTGAATGGACTGGTGATCGTAGTGCTGATCGCGGTGCTGGTGGGCACTATCGGCTCTTCATTAAATGCATTGAGTACGGTGTTTACGACGGATATCTATGTAAAAAAGATGAACCCCACGGCAACCAATCGGCAGATTATTAAAGTAGGCCGGCTTACGGTGCTGGCGGGCTGCGGGTTTGCCATATTGATGGCTATTGCTATTGACAGCATTAAAGGTCTTAATTTGTTTGATGTGTTCCAGGCCGTGCTGGGCTTTATAGCACCGCCGTTGTCAGCGGTGTTCCTGTTGGCGGTGTTCTGGAAAAAGACGACGCGCCGGGCGGTCAACTTTACGCTTTCCTGGGGATCGGCCATTAGCCTGGGGATCGGCGTTATTTATTTGTGGGTGCTGCCGGTAAAAGAATATCATTTCTGGCCGCATTATTTGCTGTTGTCATTTTTCATTTTCCTGTTGCTGGTGGTACTGGCGGTATTGCTCTCCGTTACGGACCGGCAACCGGTGCGCACGGCAATCGCTGTACAGGAACTGGCAAAACCCACGCGCCGCGTAAAAATTGCCTGGACGGCTTTATGTATCGTAATGATTGTATTGTATTTAATATTTGGTTAATAGTATGAAAAATAGTTTTTTTTGTTGGCGGGCTGTAGTACAGGTATCATCTGCGTTGTGTCACTCACTTGTGCACCAGTGCAAGGGGCAGCTTTCTTTGCTTTCAGGTAATAAAAGGCACGTCGTCATTCCGAACGCAGTGAGGAATCTCGCCCTCAATGGAAACGTCGTTTCCCGGCTGATGTCTTCACACACCACCAAATCTGCCATGGCCCGTGTCCGCATGCGCCTTTCGCCATGGCCCGTGTCACCACGTGCCATCAAAACTTTCATTCTCCTTTGCGTCTTCGCGTCTTTGCGGTTAACCAGCGCTGCTCAAACCTGGATCTGGTATCCCGGCGATTACGAGATATGGCTGGCCAATCAAATGCAGAACCGGCGCACCGAACGGGGTACTTTCTTTCCGGTATTCTGGAAGGTGGATAGTCATTATCCGCTGATGGATTTTCATAAAATAGTGGAGCTCAATCAACCCGAAACGGTGCGTATTTATGCGGAAGGGAAATACAATATAAAACTAGATGGGAAACCCTTTGAGGGCACTCCGGCTATGATCACGGTTCCGGCAGGGAAACACAAGCTCAATGTGAAAG